>CAVZMO010000054.1:0-59457 GCA_963776195.1 Thermodesulfovibrionales bacterium | reverse complement strand
GAACTGAAAAAGGACAAGTCACATAAACCGGTCAGAAACGTCAATGAAGAACACAAAAGCAACCTGACTCGTTTGGAACGGTTTGCTGTCTGGATCACGGATAAAGTTGGTTCAATGGGTTTTTTCATTATTATCTTTGTGTGGACAATCGCTTGGCTGGGGTGGAACACGCTTGCACCGCAAGAGTCGAGGTTCGATCCATTTCCCGCATTTGTCTTATGGCTTTTTATCTCTAATATGATTCAGATCTTCCTCATGCCATTTATTATGATAGGCCAAAATCTCCAGGTCGCCACGCAGAGGCCCGAGCAGAATCCGACTTTGAAATAAACATAAGAGCCGAAAAAGAGATTGAAACAATCCTACTGCACCTTGAACGGCAGAGCGATCTTATGCTTAAAATTCTCCATCACCTGGAAAATGAAAGCAGGGAACCTAAAAACTGAAATATCGGGTACACAGTCCTTCCTGAACTGAACAGCTTGCAGTACCTTCCCAAAAGTGTCTATTTCTATCAGAAAGAATTTACTGTGAAATCATACTACTGTAATGTATTCACTGATCTATTTCGAGTGTATTCAAGTAAAAGATTGACGAAGATATTTAAAAGTATTATTGTTTGACCAATAGCATAAACTGATTAAAAAATAATGTCAGAATAGAACCTAAACTAAAATGCACGTTGGAACCTCATGGCGAACGACAGCGATTTATTAAAGTTTGCTAAAGAATATGGGACACTCATCATCGCGGTTTATGGAGTTATCCAAGTTTGGCTTATTGCGATCTGGAAGAAAGTTTTTCAAAAAAAAGGAAAAATCGACATTTTTGAAACAGGTGCTTTAGAAATAGGATTTGGTGCGTTTGGGCCGACTATTGCTGTTAACGGCACATTTCAAGCTCTCAAAAAGAATGTTTTTGTGACCAGTATTTATATTGATCTGACAAGATTACGAGATGCAGCTCGACACAAATTCGAATGGACAGCTTTTAATCGACTCAAATAAGTTTGGCTCAACCACAACAGATTTCACTTGAACTTCCGGCTGGTTTCATTGTCAGGGTCGATCAACCGTATCGCTATCAGATAGTTCTTAATGATAAACAAACCCAATTAGAGTTGGAGCCATCACTTTTATCCGTGAGACAAGCTTGGCAGAGTTTTCTGACGACAAAACAAACTGAGATAGCCGCACTAATTAGAACTGGTCGAACTACAAACGAGATAATAATGCGACAGCTATACGATACAGATTTTAGAGTGAATTCAAGGGAGAACCAACTTGCATGGGAGATGCTTCAACGAAAAAATTATTGGGAGGCTGGCGCATATTTGCTGAAGATGACAGTAAGAACATCAAATCCGGCAAAAAAATTTCACAAGGAATGGCAATTTGAGCTTAATAGCGATGCATGTGCCAGTCTGAGGCTTAATTCTGTGGCAACGTTGATTGAACTTTGTCTGGGTATTGTCAATTATCAGTATGCCTATCCAACATATAAGAGCGTTCTGCCTAACGAGACACGGAGCGCAGTGTCGTAATACCAGGCGAGAAGGCAATAATCCTTCCTGAAATCCGCACGTTCAATACTTGTTATAATTGTGTGGATTTCAATCGCAAATACTTTATAGAAGTTTAACAGGATGAAGGATTATATGACCTCTCTTGGATACTAAAAATAATTACTCTAATAGTATTTTCCATAGTTACTATTTTTGTTTTCTCGGAAAATAAGAGATGGATTAAATTTTCGCAGGGTCTGAAACCTTTACTGCTTGGTTTATTACTATTGTTAATGGCTGCTCTAACACAAAGCGAGGAGCTGAACGTTGATAATATAAATGATTTCTTAAAAATATTACTTTTGTATGATTCAACAAAATATTTTGTTAATTTTTCATATATGATTGCACTTGGCTATATTCTATTGGTATCTGGTTTAGAGATTTCTTTAATCGTATTAGTAAAGCAATTTAGAGGTAAAGAAAAATCAAAGAATTAGTGCCGTCTTTCTACCAAGAATCTTCGATTCACAGAGAGACCCTCGGGTAAATGTTCTTCCTCTTCTAAGGAAGATGTCAAGATATTTCTCTCATTGCTCTGTTAAAGCTGAAATGGTTGTGGTGGCTCTTCAACCTTTTTACCTTTTCACCTAACCTCTTTTATTCTGCGAGCCTTTTATGCCCAACTTACCTTATGCAGGCCAAAAAGGGTGGTGGAAGTTGACCAAGCTGAATCCTACAGGCCTTATGCCTACGAAGAACTACGGTCCTTCTTCCACCACAACCACTCTATGCTATTATGCATGTGCCGCTATAACACGAACTCCATCATCAAACTTCCTCTTATCCCTCAAGAGTGCGAAGATCACTTTGATCAGCTTTATTGCCACTGCACAAAGGATTTCCTTTCTCTTGGGCTGCTGACCCACCCTGTTTTTTATCTCCAGTTTCCTCTGGTAGTAATTCTGAAAGTACTTGCTCAGCACCACTACTCTCATGCTCATAAAGAAAAGATATTTCCTCATCAGCCAGCGTCCCTTTTTGGAGATGAACTTCCGGCTCACCCAGGACCCTGAATCACTCTCCTGGGGATCATATCCTGCATATTTAACGATCTGCCGAGCATTATGAAAATTTGCAGGGTCCCCTAATTCCCCTAAAAAAACCGCAGCAGAAAGGGACCCTACGCCGGGTATGGAGAGCAGATACGGTGCAGAAGGCATCTCCATCAATGCCTTTTTCATCTGACGATCAATGTCCTTGAGCATCAAAACAGTCCGTTTCACTTCCTCCAAACATATCTTTACCCTAAAGCGATCCGCACCGCCGACTCCTTTTAGGCCGATGCTCTTTTGTGCTGCCTGGTACAAGGCCTTTGCCTTTCGAGCAGATCCCGCTTTCTTCCGGGAGCTCTTTATATCAGCTCTTGAAGAGATGATATCTTCATCAAGACCACATCATTAGGAAAAGGACACCGCTCCAGGATCGCCCATAGGCTACGTGTTCCCATTGACCAAAATATCTCATGCAACTCGGGAAAATAATCATCCAATGCTGCATGCAGCGCATTCTTGGCGCTTACACTGTACCGCAGAAGTCTCTCCCGTGTTTTTGCCAACGTTCTCAGTTGCCTCATGGCTCCATCCTCAATGATGGTATCGATATACTTGCCCTCCCTGGTAATATTCGCTATGGTTATGGCATCTTGTTGGTCGCTCTTTGCAGAGGAGATCTCGTCGATCTCCCGATGATGCTTAAGCGCTGTGGTCCGTATAAACCGAACCTCATAACCCCACTCTCTGGCAAAGTAGGCAAGCTTCCTCCAGTAGTGTCCTGTCGGTTCCATCCCGATGAGCACGTCTTTTAGTCTATATTTCGTCTTGAGCGCTTCCGTCATTTTCACAAATTGCTCAAAGCCCTCCCGGTTGTTGTACAACTTGGCACAACTGCTTAGTACCTTACCTTGTTTGTTCATAAATCCCACTGCATTGAATGCATTGCCTACATCTACACCGACAACCAGAGTCGTATTCCTTATCCTTTGACGCTTCGCTAACTGACTGTTATAATCCCTCACAGACATGGTAATTTCTCCTCTCTGTTTAAAATTGAGTGGCCAATTCAACTTTAACAGATTGGAATTGCCATGTCTTCTTATCCTTCTTCCTTATAGTAAGCTGAAAGAAGGATTTATAAATTATGCCCTTTAACACAACCTTACAAATGGGAATCGATAAGATAAGTTTCATAATTATGGGTGTTTAATGTTGTGCTGAGTATAAACAGTAGTCAAATCATAAAAGGGCGTTTTTTCAAAGATGAGACTTTCTCTTGGTATTTATTTTGAAAACTTAATGTGCACAATTACATAACCTATTCTGACTGAAGAATTGCGCCTGTATCACACACAACAACAAAGGTTCCATTGCCATAGGTTACTGCATTAAAATGAGAAAAGGCTGAGGTTCTGTTTGTCCACGTAACCCCATCCGGTGATGTGAGGATGTTGCCAGCGCTACTCACAGCAACAAAGGTTCCATTGCCATAGGTTACTGCAGACAGATAATTATAAATTCCTGGGGTTCTGTTTGTCCACGTAACCCCATCCGGTGATGTGAGGATGTTGCCAGCGCTACCCACAGCAACAAAAGTGCCATTGCGATAGGTTACTGCATTAAGATAATTAGAAATTCCTGAGGTTCTGTTTGTCCACGTAACCCCATCCGGTGATGTGAGGATAGCAGAAGCACCCACAGCAACAAAGGTTCCATTGCCATAGGTCACTCCAGCAAGTACATTAGAAGTTCCTGGGGTTCTTGCCGTCCATGTCGCCCCGTCCGGTGATGTGAGGATGGCATAAGCACCCACAGCAACAAAGGTTCCATTGCCATAGGTTACTGCAGACAGATAATTATAAATTCCTGAGGTTCTGTTTGTCCACGTAACCCCATCCGGTGATGTGAGGATAGCAGAAGCACCCACAGCAACAAAGGTTCCATTGCCATAGGTTACTGCCCTAAGATAATTAGAAATTCCTGAGGTTCTTGCTGTCCATGTAGCCCCGTTCCGTGATGTGAGGATGGTACCTGCATCACCCACAGCAACAAAGGTTCCATCGCCATAGGTCACTCCAGCAAGTACATTAGAAGTTCCTGAGGTTCTTGCCGTCCATGTCATCACCCCGTTCGATGGAGTACTCTCGTTATGGCCACCACCACAGTTAATCAACGAAAAGAAAGTGGCCGCAATGATTATGATACATATGAGGTTGAGAAACCTTTTGCCTAATATCATTATTCACGTACTTCCAAGGTGAAAAATTATTGTGATCTTACTAAGCTTGGGAAGTATCCTATCACATGAAATTATATTTGTAAATTCGTTGTATAAGTTGCGATCTTTTTCGACATGCCTTCTTCTGAGAATCGTACTCAATTTAGCTTTTTTGAGATTAAATACTTATGCAGTCTTTCTGTACGGTAAAAGATAAGATACTCGCTGGTAGAATTTGGTCTCGCTTTCTTCTGGTAATCCTCAATTTGCTTAGTCAAGCAATTCTGAAACTTTGTAGGTGTTACAAATAACCAACGTTCTTCAGATTCAGTCTTAAAGAGCCCCGAGAGACCAGCGCAGTATAGTTTGAAACAAACGCTATCTATAGATTTGTGCCTTCTTCCATTTATTCCCGGAAGAAACAAATACCGGTCTTCAAGGGACTGCTATTTATTTCGATTTGAAAGACTCTCTATACACAAATCCCGGCGTATTTAGTCTCGGATGTACTCTTCAAAGATTTTGATTTTTGCCCGGCGCGTATAAGCAGGTGTTAGAAACGTTTTTGTTTTCCGGTGGACGTAAAATGATTTTTCTCAGCTACTTCATCAAATACACATTTTGGGAAGCTTTTTAAAGACCGCGACCTCCTTTTGAGAAGCGCTTCAAACGAGAAGGGACCTAATAGAGCAGATATTTCGTTCTCAGATTAAGAAACTGTTCAAGCGTGTCCAGCCACATACGCACAATTGATTGGGAATTCCAACCTGCCTTGACGGCCTGCAAAACTCTGCGTGATCCGATAATGTCCAGTGTTTTATCAAGCTGAAAGTCTCTCGGGTAGAGCCTGTAGAGTGCTCCTACAATTTCAATCCCCATGGCCGCCGCATCCAGTGCTTGCCTGTCAGTTTCCGTACCCCGTGACATGTTTTATTCTTATATATGTCGCTCTTCGGTTCGAAATCAGCCGGAGCAAAACTTACACCCCGAATATTTCTGCTGTTCAAATGCGCGGTGAGTTTGTCAGCATTAATCCACGGAGCGCCAAGAAGTTCGAAGGGCGTGTCGGTCCCTGCGTCCCACGCTCATATTTGCGCCCTCGACCATCGCCACTCCGGGATAGAGAATGGCCTCCGTGAGGCTGCGCAGGTTAGGAGAAGGGTTAACCCACCGTAGGCCTGTCTCGTCGAACCAATCGGAGCGCTTATATCCTGACATTCTGATAACATGCAGCTTCACTCCTATCTTGTTCTCTGCATTAAACATCTCGGCAAGCTCCCCCGCCGTCATACCGTGTCGTACGGGCAACGGGAAATAGCCGGTAAAAGATTTTAACTCAACATCCATTACGGGTCCCTGCACCAGTGAGGCGTTGATGGGATTCGGCCTGTCAAGGACATAAAAGACAATCCCCTTCTTCGCAGCGGCTTCCATCGCATACCCCATTGTGGTGATGTAGGTGTAAAAGCGGACACCCACATCCTGGATATCGAAGACCAGTGCATCGAGATCCTTGAGCATTTCCTCTGTGGGACTTCTCACGCCACTGTAAAGGCTGAATACCGGCAGTCCGGCAGCGGGATCTTCCCTATCGCACATTTTCCCGTCATGCTTGCCGGATAAGCCGTGTTCCGGGCTGAGGATCGCCTTCAGTTTCACACCGGGCGCATTCCGGAGCAGATCGACGGTACTCTGTCCCTTTGAATCAAGCCCTGTATGGTTGGTGATGAGGCCAACGCGTAGGCCTTTCAGACACAAGAAATTTTCGGCTGTTAGGATATCGATGCCGGTCATTACTTTCCCATGCAAGTCCTGCGGGGTCTGCTTCTTCGCATCATTGTAGAAGTCTGCGAGTGAGGGCCGTTTATGCAGCAATCTGTCCGACCGAAAGCGGCCCGAGCGAATCGGCAACGACCTTCTTAATTCGTGCGCGCAATTCCCTAACGTCTCCCTTGCCGTCCGGATAGACGCGGTTTGTCAGGACAATTATGTAGGTGTCGGTAATCGGATCAATCCATATCGCCGTTCCGGTGTAGCCCAGGTGTCCGTATGCGCCCGCGGGGAGCAGTTCTTCGCGATTAGAGACAAAAGGCGCTTCCAGAGCCCATCCAAACCCCCGAAGATCTTTTTTCCCAGGTGGCGACTGGGGCGCGGTCATCATGTCGACTGTCTCCGAGGTGAGTATTTTTGTGCCGTGATAACTCCCTCCGTTCAAGAGCATTTGTGCAAAAATAGAGAGGTCATCGGCTGTCGAAAAAAGGCCGGCATGTCCGGCCACGCCGCCCATATTGCGGCACCAGGGGTCGTGCGCTTCTCCGCAAAGCGGCTTCCGCAGGTGATACCGTGTGGGGGCGATGCGATTAAGAAGGGAGAAGGGAGGCGTGAAGCCGGTGTCCTTCATTCTCAAGAGTCTAAAAATATGTTCTGCGCAATAATTGTCCAGCGGCCGATCGGAGATCATGTGGACAAGCTCACCAAGAACCTCAAAATTGATATCGCTGTAAATGAATCCCGTACCCGGAGGAAGAACAGGCCTCTCCGCGATAATTTTTGCCATGGCATCCTTATGCCCTGACCACCTTGGCGTCAGGCTCAGATCGGGTCTGAGCCCGGAATAATGGCTGAGGAGCTGACGCACCGTAATCTTTCCCTTGCCGTTTGTTCCAAAGGCAGGCCAGTAACGGACAACAGGGGCCTCTATGTCCAGCCTTCCCTGTTCCGCCAGTTGCATAACTGCGGTAGTTGTTGCGACAGCTTTGGTGAGAGAGGCCAGATCGAAGATGGTGTCTTCGGTCATAGGTATTTTTTTTGGCTCAAGGGCGCGATATCCGAAGGCCCGCCGGTAAACAACCCGCCCCTGGTTCCCGACAAGAACAACGGCTCCCGGTGTCTTGCCGTCGTGAATCGCCTTTTCAACAATATCGGCGATGGGTTCTAGTTGGCTGGCAGATAATCCCTCAGTAGGGTAAACAGCAGCACGTGCAGGAAGTGTAATAGTCAGAACGATCCCGCAGAAAAGGCAGAGCACCACGGGGAAAATTGTCATTCCCCCGGCGACGATTCCCTTTGTCTCAGCCCGTCGAGCCATCCTGCCTTGTATTATTTTTCGAAACCGGCTCTTTTTTCAAGCCGTCGGCTTTGTAAACGTTCCTTGGGTTCCAGAGCATCCAGCCGCCGGAGCCGAACTCGTCGGCAGCCTTTATCTGACTTCTTATCTCGGGACCGTAGAAATGCCTTCTGTCGAACGCATAATCCCTGAACGCCTGGAGCCACGGCCTAAAACGGTTGGCCGGAATATTGGTGCGCGCGCGGGCTTTCTTCAGCGATAAAGAGACGATCTCGTACGGGTGCGCAACCGGGTTTCTGTATCCCGGAATGCCGAACTGAAATCCTGACGGGTAGAGCATGAGGGATATATAATCGACACAGGAAGCAACCTGCTCGATCTTCTGTCCGATTTGGGTGTCGTTGAGGTTCCATGACACATAACCGAAGACATCCGCGGCAACGAAGACGTTATAGGGCGCCAATTTCTTCTTCGCTTCGCGGAGGAAACCCGAAATGTATTTTACCCTGTTTTCCTCTGTGTTAGGAACGGAGAACCTCAACCCCTTTTTGTCGGGGAAGCGGACATAGTCGAACTGTATCTCATCAAACCCGTTCTGTGCTGCCTCGATAGCAATGTTGATGTTGTAATCCCATATTTCCCTCCTCGAGGGGTCTACCCAGATAAGGTTTTCCCTGTCACGAAATATCTTGCCGTCCTGGGTCCTTACTGTGAGGTCAGACCGCGCCGTACCGAAAACATTGTCCTTAAACACAACGATCCGTGCGACAGTGTAAATCCCCTTTTCCCTCAAGGACTGTATCAAACCCTTTATATCCTTAATGATAACGAGCTTTTGGGCGCCTATCTCCGACGCAAGAGGGATGGAGCTTTTGTAGGTGATCACACCCTTGTCACCCTTTACATCTATGACAAGCGAATTGATCTCCGTATCCTTCGCCAGGGTCAGCGCCGATTCACGCAGCGTCTTGCTTCCTATTCCGTAGTACGTAAGATAAAGGGCCTTCGGGACGAAAGGTCGGAGATAAATAGTGACGGGGGTCTTGACCGGGAGCGACGGAAGAACCTGCTCTCCCCTCGCGTATCCACAGGCCCGGATACCGATCCTATTGGAAGCGTTTCTTATCACAAACATGCCATTACTGTCGGTATGGACGACCTCATTGTTCCCGGTCACCGTCGCGCCCTCAATCGGCTTTCGCGTCACATAATCCAGAACCCGGCCGCTGGTATAGTCAGACGCGGATGCCCATACCGAAAAGAAGGTGAACAAGAACATTACGCATAAGAGACTGCGAAGCCAGATCCTTCTCATTTTTCCCGCTTTACCTCCCTATCAAAAACATTGTTAACCCTATCGTCCCTGGGGTTGTCCCAGGATCATCTCAAACGCCTTCCCTTTATCAGAGTCCGTCATAAGGTAACGGGGGATCGCCATGATATTGTCCCTGCCGCCCGCGCTTTTCCTCTCGATCGTAAAGGCAGCTCTATAGCCTGCGTCCGCCGCGTGCTTTATGAGATCACTGTCGTAAATTCCAAAGGGCCATGCCAGCATGTCCGCCTTGATGTCAAGTTCTTTCTCCAGCCTGCCCTTGGACTTCCTCATCTGCATCTCTACAAACTTTTCGTACTCAGCCGCCGACAACCTCTTTTTCTCCTTTTTGAAGTTCGGATGCCAATAAGTGTGACTCTGGAGATCGAAGAGAGCGGTCTTCTTGACCTCCCGCAATTCTTCCCATGTCATGGCATAGGAGGCGTTGGATATTGCCGAAGGGTAGATGAAAAGTGTCACCGGGATGTGATATTGCTTCACGAGCGGGAGCATCTCCGTGTAAACGGATCTGTGAGCGTCGTCAGCTACGATCACCACAGACCGCGGCGGTGGAGGGTCCCCCCTCTGCAGATAGTAATCGACCAACTGTCTGAGAGGAATTACTGGTAAATCCTTTCTTCTTAAGGTATTCCAGGTGTGATTTGAAAACAGCAGTGGTAACGGTCATGCTGTCGGATGCCACAGGCCCAAAGCGATGATAAAGCAGGATCGGGACACGCACCTCAGGGGCGCCTTCTCTCTTATCCTTTAACTCACAATAGGTTATGGAGGACCTCAGCAGGAGAAAAACGAGCATGAGAAAAGTCAACTGAGCGGTTTTTATTGACATACATCACCTATCATGAAATAAAGTATACCCCTCCGTGCATTGAAGTGCGATGATTCGGATCACATTTTCTTAGAGATAGACAGCATGCTACCGTATCCCCCACTAAGTCCGGATTCAGAGAAAAATGCTATTTCTCAAATCCCTCTCTCCTAAAGGGGTATAGCTGTGAGATGAATAACTCAGGTATAATATCAAGCTGAACAGGAGGATAATATATGACAATTACCGAGAAGATTCTCGCCGTCCATTCAGGCAAAAAAGAGGTTTCACCGGGTGAATTGATAAATGCGAAGGTTGACCTTGTCCTTGCCAATGATATAACCGCTCCCATTGCGATATCCGAATTTAAGAAGATCGGTTCAAAGGGCGTCTTTGACAAAAACAGGGTTGCCCTGATCCCCGACCATTTTGCCCCGCAGAAAGATATCAAGGCCGCAGAACAATGTAAATTGCTCAGAGAGTTTTCCAGAGAATACCGTCTCGGCCTTTATTTTGAGGTCGGGAGGATGGGTATTGAGCACGCCCTTCTCCCTGAAGAGGGGCTTGTTGTTCCGGGAGATCTGGTCATCGGTGCGGACAGCCACACATGCACGTACGGCGCCCTTGGCGCATTCTCGACGGGAGTCGGTTCTACGGACGTAGCCGCCGCCATGGCGACAGGGGAATGCTGGTTTAAGGTGCCCGAATCGATGAAATTCGTATACTTCGGGAAACTCAATAAATGGGTGGGCGGCAAGGATTTGATTCTTCATACGATCGGAGACATAGGGGTTGACGGAGCGCTCTACCGGGCTATGGAATTTGAAGGAGAAACGGTAAAGAACCTCCCGATGTACGGGAGGCTGACCATGTGCAATATGGCTATTGAGGCCGGAGGGAAGAATGGAATCATTGTCCCTGACAGAATAACGAAGTCCTATGCAAAAAACAGGGCAAAAAGGCCCCCGGTTTTTTATAAATCCGACAGAAGCGCACGTTATGTTGAAACCCGTGAATACGACTGTTCAGGGATTCCGTTGACCGTATCGTGTCCGCATCTTCCGTCTAACACAAGGCCCGCTGCCGAGCTGTCCGATATTACTATCGACCAGATCGTTATCGGCTCCTGTACAAACGGCCGTCTTGAAGATTTAAGGGAAGCTGCGGCGGTCATAAAAGGGAGGAAAGTGAATCCTAATGTCAGGATGATCGTGATACCGGCAACGCAAAGGATTTACCGGCAGGCAATGAAAGAAAAACTTCTCGACATTTTTATAGAAGCCGAGGCAGTGGTGTCCACACCGACCTGCGGTCCGTGCCTTGGGGGACACATGGGTATACTCGCCAAAGGCGAAAGGGCATTGGCGACAACAAACAGAAACTTTGTCGGCAGGATGGGACATCCCGAAAGCGAGGTTTACCTGTCCAATCCGGCTGTTGCAGCGGCTTCCGCAGTGTTCGGAAGAATCGGAACACCAGAGGAATTGGGGTTATAAAAATACATGTCACCCGAAGAAAAACTGAAAGAACTGGGCATCGATCTTCCTGATGCGCCGAAACCGCTGGGCTCTTATGTGCCGTGCGTTCAGACGGGTCAACTGGTATTTCTGAGCGGAATACTTCCGATCAGAAATGGAACACTTGCAAGAACCGGCAGAGTCGGTGAGAATGTCACCATTGATGAGGCGAAGGAGGATGCAAGGAAGGCAACAATCAATGCGTTGGCCGTTTTAAAAGCACATATAGGAAGTCTTGACAAGGTTCAGCGTTGCGTTAAAATCACCGGGTATATTGCATCGGCGCCCGATTTTGCAGAACAGCCTAAGGTTTTGAACGCAGCCTCCGATTTATTATTCGATATCTTCGGCAAAGCCGGCACACACGCCCGTGCTGCAGTCGGAGTATACATCCTCCCTATGCACTCCCCGTTGGAAATAGAGTTCATCTTCGAGGTCGCGTAGACGCACTACTTTCTTTCGAGGACTCTCAAAAAAGCCTCCACCGCAACAGCATCAAACTGTGAACCACTGCATCTCTTCAATTCGGCTACGGCATATCCTTGAACACCCGCTGGTCTGTACGGCCTGTCAGAGGTCATAGAATCATAGGAGTCGGCAACACAAAGTATCTTCGAAAGTAGTGGTATCTCTTCGCCTTTAAGTCCGTCCGGGTAACCCATCCCGTCTATCCTCTCGTGGTGATGCCGGATCACGGGAAGAAGGTGTTCCAATTGCTTTATCGGCCTGAGAATCTCCTCTCCTCGCACGGGGTGCAGATTAATAAGATTAAATTCTTCGTGCGAAAGGCTTTTAGGTTTATCGAGGATCACGTCATACGTCCCTATCTTCCCTATGTCATGAAGGAGAGAAGCTATCCTGAGCGTTTCGATATCTTCATTATCAACCCCCATCTCCTTTGCTACGGCTACTGCATAATTGGTAACGCGTTCCGAGTGTCCTTTGGTCCAGGGACTTTTTGCATCTATTGCGTTAACAAAGGAATGGACAAGACCTTCAAAAAGTCCTTTCAATTCCCTGTAGGAAAAATCCAGTTCTTTGAGCATATTGAAAAATGCATCCCGGCTGTCGGTGAGCCGTTTTTCCTTGTCCTTGATTTCCGTTATATCAACAAGTGCCAGCACACTGCTCTTCACTAAACCTTCCTTACCGGGAACAGGCGTTGCCTGCAGCATAAAGAACCTTTTCAGAGTCACATCATAAAACTCAAAGGTCTTTGTGCAGCAGTTGTCAATCGACCCGATCAAGGGACAATCGTCAATAGGCCCGTTGTTATGGTAAACCAATTCATGATATTTCTTGCCCACAATATGCTCAAACGGCATACCGTAAAGCGTCTGAATATATTGATTTACCCTCATAATATTAAGATCCTTGTCTATCAGCACGACTCCATAGGGCATGGAGTCGAATGTTATCCTCCATTCGCTCAACGCCTGCTGGAGCCTGTTCCGATAATCCACTCTGGTACTGATGTCCCTTACAATCGTTCTGCTTTGGAGGAAGTTTCCCTTTTCGTCATAAATAACGGTGGCATTGATTAAAACAGGAAGGAGAGAACCGTCTTTCTTTCTCAATGAATATTCCACATGCTCGGATGACCCCTTTTTTTTGAGATCAGCAAAGGTTTCCCGGAAAATTTGCTGGCCGCGGTCTTCAATGATATCGGTAATTTTCATCCTGCGAATAACTTCTTTTCGCTCATAGCCGAGCATCCTGACCCATGTGTCATTGACTTCGAGAATAGTCCCGTCAGGTCCTATGGAGTGATAGCCATCAGGGGCGTTCTGGTACAGGTCAACGTATTTCTTTTCACTCTCCCTCAGGGCCTTTTCCATCAATGTGCGCTCCGAAACGTCACGTAGAATGCATTGTATGTACGCCGGCTTGCCGTCTATGAATTCTGTATGGGCGCTCACTTCAACCACCATCTTTTGTCCGCTCTTCGTAATGAGCCCGGCTTCGCCTTTCACCGGCCTTCGTCCTGAGAGTAAACTCTTGAGGAGTGCGCTGAAATGAGTAATGCTGTCGGGATGAACGATGTCCAACAGGGTAAGATTCTCCATTTCTTCCCGTTTGTATCCGAGAGTTTTCGACCAGGCACGATTGACATATAAAAACCGTCCATCCGGCGCAATGGTCTGAATAGGATCATCCGTATTTTCGACTAAATTCCTGTACAGATCTTTGTTTATTATTTTCCCTCTATCCGCAACGAAGTCTACGAATTTTTTTGTTTTCTTAATCAATCTTATGTTTTTCCAATTCCTGCTTCAACTTGACTATGTCTTTTTTCAGCTGAATCATTCTCAATTCCCTGCCTACCGCGATAGCATAAAAGTTTTCGAGTTCCTTCACCCTCTTTTGCAGCTCTTTTTCCTTTCGCTGCAACGCCTCTTCATCCTGCTTGCGATGGGAAATATCCCGGTCTATCCCTCTGTATCCCCGTAAATTTCCGTCAGGGTCAAAAAAAGGCAGTCCGCTCGTTTCGACGACCACCCTCCGTCCGTTCTTATGCAGGTTCACATTCTCCAATGCGTTAATCGGCAATCCGGACTGCTTCAAGGATTTAAATACCCGGGTCACGCGTTCCGCCTCATCAGGGGACATAAAATCAAAGGGCGTTTTACCGATAACTTGCTCGGGCTCATACCCCAGTAAGTCCTTTATCTTGGGACTGGCATAGGTATAAACATCGTCCAGGTCTATTTCCCAAATCCAGTCACTCGTGCTCTCGATCAAAGCACGGAACCTCTCCTCGCTCACTCTAAGGGCGTCTTCGGCGCGCCTCTGATCCGTAATATCCCGGACATGTTCGATCACCCCCACCATCTCTCCTGTTGCCGTATCGATAAGAGGAAAACCGAACAGATTCAGCCAGCCGATAATTTCTCCCTCAGCGTCACGCCTGGGGATTATGTCAAAAGACGATTTACCCGTCTTTATGACATGAAGAGCAGGACATGTCTCACACGGTGCACTTGTTCCGTGGTAAGCCTCATAACATTTCTTACCGACAAGGGGCATGCTCTGTCGATACCACTTTTCCATCGTTGGGTTGACACGGATGATGTTGAGCTCCCTATCGAGAATGCTTATACCGTCTTGAATGCTTGCGAATATGTTCGACAAAAAGCTTTCTCTTTCAAGAACGGCCCATTCTTTACTCGCAGCCGGCGTCTTCTTCTTTCCTGCTTTTATTTCTTTCAAGTTCACAGGAGAGATCTTCTTGAGGCTTTTCACCCTTCGCTAACGAGCCGTTTTTTTTCTTGCGCTCTTCCTTCATTCTATTCAAGTCCGGATGTGGCGTACTTGCTCAATTGTAATTTTAATATTTTAGATCTAAGAAAAGGAATATTTTTTTTGACAATGATGGTCACTGTTATCGGCTATAATAACCGTAAGAGTATTGAGCAAAAGTATCATGGACGGAGAACATACGTATGTATTCAGGGACCGGGACCAACTTGATTCCGGGATATATCGTCAGGCGCTTCTTCATTTAGAAGAGTTTTTTCACAGCCCCGACCATAGACTTCAAGGAATAAGAAATCTTGCGCGGCAGATAAAAAACGCACTCGAAAACATCAGCCCCCTGATCCAGGAGACTACCCGCGCAGTTTGTCCGCATTGTGCCGATGTCTGTTGTATCAGCAAACACGGGTTCTATAATTATGAAGATCTTGTATATCTCTTTGCCCTTGGATTAAGGCCGCCTTTCATTGATTTGAGCAGGAATGATCATGATCCCTGCCAGTTCCTCACTGAAAATGGTTGTTCCATGGAGCGTGTCATAAGGCCATCGGGCTGTAACTGGTATTTCTGCAATCCCCTCCTCGAAGTGCTTGAAAAAAGACCTGACTATCGCGACTTTGATGCTTCACTGATGGAATTAGCAGAACTTTGGATGAAAATGAGCGACGAATTCTCAAAATTTTCGCCTCTGCGACCTTCCTGAACATTTCGGCCCGATTTTAGATAATCGATTTGGTGTACAATGAATGCATGGCAAAACCTATTGTTGTTATCGTTGGAAGGCCGAATGTCGGCAAGTCCACCCTGTTCAACAGGATGACGGGATCACAAACTGCTATCGTAGAAAATATTCCCGGTGTCACACGGGACAGGAACTACCTCGATGCCGAATGGGAAGACAAGCATTTTATTGTTGTCGATACGGGGGGTTTCTATCCGGAGCCGGCTGAAGATATATTCCTTCAGATCAAAGAACAGGCCCTCTTTGCGATAGAGGAAGGTGACGTCATCATCCATGTACTCGACGGGAAAGACGGGCTGACGGCATCCGACAGGGAAATCGCCGGGATGCTTAGGGAATCCGGCAAAAAGGTCCTCTGGGCGGTGAACAAGGTTGACGCCCCTACGCGCGAGGACAGGCTATACGATTTTTATCCGCTGGGCACGGAAGAATTATGGCCGGTTTCTGCTGCAACCGGTTACGGATATGACGATTTTATGGAAAGGCTCGCTCCCCTCCTGCCCCCGGTCGTCGAAGAGAAAACAGATTATCCGAAGATCGCGATTGTAGGAAAACCGAATGTCGGTAAATCAACCTTGATCAATACCCTTCTCAGTAAGAAGAGGATGATCGTGAGCCCTGTTCCGGGCACGACGAGAGATTCGGTGGACAGCGTCTGTACCTATTACGGAAGGAAATATCTCTTAATAGATACTGCGGGAATCAGGAGAAAGGACATGGCCGGTTATTCGATCGAGAGGTTCTCCGCTGTCAGGGCGTTGAGAAGTATAGAGAGATGCGATGTGGCCTTAATCGTCATGGACGCGAGCGGAGGCATCGTGGAGCAGGACCAGAGGATAGCCGGGATTGTCGAAAACCTGGGCAAAGGGGCGCTCTTTCTCCTGAACAAATGGGACCTCTTTGATCGTCCCGAGGAGGCATATAAACTCCTGGGAAACGAACTGAGGAGAGAGATGTGGTTCATGCCCTATGTGCCTTTCCTGACCGTGTCGGCCCTGGAGAAAAAACGTGTCACAAAGATCTTTTCGATAATCGATGAAATCCTGCAGGAAAGGAAGAAGAGGATCCCTACCGCCGATCTGAACAGAGCTTTCAGGGAGGTCGCAGAAAATATGACTCTCCCCTTACATAAAGGAAAACAGGTAAAACTGTATTATATCACCCAGGTCAAGACGGAGCCGCCTTCTTTTGCGGTTTTTGTCAATTATCCCTCCGCAATTAAAGACGCGCACCTCAGGCATATGGAAAAGGTCCTGAGAAACGGTTTTTCCTTTCGGGGCACCCCGATACGGATATACTTGAAAGAACGGGAAAGAACCAAAAGGGCGTGAAATATCCAAAAATCCTTGCAAAGAGTCTCATAGATTTCTTCAAAGACGGCGGCTTCATGCTTGCCGGCTCCCTTTCCTATTTTTTTATGATGGCGCTCGTGCCCCTCTGCCTCTTCCTGATAACCATATTCGGATACATCCTCGGCCATTACCGCGGATTCTACGAATTTTTTTATGCGAGACTCGTTAATTTTTTCCCCGATATCACGAAAGGGATCACGAAAGAGCTTGGCAACCTTATTACCTTCAAAGAGATCGGCTCTTTCAGCATCGTGCTCTACGGGATACTTTCCTTCCAGGTCTTCTCATGCATCGAGAGCGCGTTGAATACAATCTTTGAGGTAAAGAAGAAAAGGACCTTCCTCTGGTCAATAGTCCTTTCGCTGATTATTGTGACGCTTGTCATAATCGTGATCCTTGTTTCATTCGTGGCGACATCGCTCGTCCCTTTGCTGAAGACGCTACGGCAGGTCTTCCCGGAACTGAGGATGGGCGTCATAACCGCTTTCCTGATACAATACGTCATTCCCTTTCTTATGGTTTTCTTCACGATTACCGTCATGTTTGTCTTCTTCCCGAGGATGAAAGTAAAGACTTCCTATGCCTTCACCGGAGCTTTTTTTTCTGCCTTCTTCCTTGAGGTGGCAAAGCACATTTTCACCTGGTATGTGGGAACCGTAGTGAAGTTCGGAACGATATATGGCCCTTTGACTGCATTCGTTGTGTTCTTACTCTGGGTATTTTATTCAGCCTGTATCTTTTTGATCGGTGCAGAGCTGGTGCACAATTTAATCATTTATAAAAATCGCAGGTAGTGCAAAGAAGCATTGTGCGCAATACACTAGTCCGCACAATGGCCTTGGAGGTATAATACCAATATGAAACTCGGTGAGGCATTGGTCAAGGAAGCCCTCATAACGAGGCAGCAGCTGGAGCAGGCACTGAAGAGGCAGGTCCAGTTCGGCGGGAGGTTAGGCACCAACCTTGTCGAACTTCGCTTTCTTGAAGAGCAGGATTTATCGAAATTTCTCAGCAGGTTCTTCAGGTTGCCTGAGGTGCCGGCCGACCTGTTCAACTCCATTCCGGAAGAAGTGATCAATTCGGTAAGCAGGGAGCATGTCGATAAATACAAGATCCTCCCCTTCAAAAAGGAACGAAACAGGCTGCACACGGCGGTACTCAATCCGAAGGACATAAAAGAGATTAACGATCTCTGTTTCGTAACCGGTTTCGATATCATCCCTTATGTAATTACGGAATTGAGGATGATCTATGCCCTCGAAAAGTACTACGGGATAAAACGCGACATCCGGTATATCAGTTTAAAGGACCGTCTCGATCCGGAGACTAACATTGAAGAGAGCTCCGTCGACAAGATCAAAATCTCTTTTACAGAGGTAAACGAGACTGAAGATATAGCGGGGATACTCATAAACGAGGTGTATAAAATCGCGAAGAGGGTGGCCCTCTTTGCGGTGAAGGGTGAAAAGATCAAGGGGTGGAAGGCAAGAGGGCTTGATATAGATGCCTTTGAAATACCGGCTAAAGATTCCGCTGTCTTTTCCGAGGTCCTCACGAACCACAGTAATTACAGGGGACCTGTCATGAATATAAAAGGCAATGAACCTCTGATAAAGATTCTGGCGGGCACCCCGCAAGATGCGCTCATTCTGCCGATAACCATCAGAGAAAAAACGGTTGCCCTTCTCTATGCCGATAACGGCACCAGGTCCGTTATGAATGCAAACGTAGGCTTTTTATCGATGCTCGCATCAATGGCCGCCATAGCCTTTGAAATCCTGATCCTGAAAAAGAGAATCCGGGACCTCAGTTTCCCACTGTAAGGAAACCGGGAAATATTTCTTACAGAGCGTCGTCTCCTTTTTCTCCCGTTCTTATTCTGACGGCATCCAAGAGATTGTAAACGAAGATCTTCCCGTCACCGATCTCGCCGGTGTGCGCCGATCTTTGTATGATATCCGTTATTTCTCCGAGCCTGTTGTCGGGTACGGCGACCTCGATCTTTAACTTTGGAATAAATCTCACTTCAAAGCTCGACCCCCGATAAATCTCGATATGCCCTTTCTGTCTGCCGAACCCTTTGACCTCCGTAACAGTCATGCCCTGAATGCCTGCCTCTGTTAGCGCGTCTTTCACATCGTCCAGCTTAAAGTGTTTTATAACCGCCACGATCATCTTCATATCCTACCTCCAACATTTCAATCGGAATTTTTTTGAATCATACGGTGATCAACCCTGCCCTCTCCTTTCAGAAAAAGCGGGAATTGTCACTTATCGATTACGCTATAATATCAGATTATCCCATGAATATAAAAAGCCTCATACAGGAAGCATCCGAAAGAACACCCGATTCTGCAAAAGCATTAAAAAATCTGGAAAGACTTCTACAGGAGTGCCCGGAGTTGATCGAGGAGCATGAACAACAAATTGACGGTATTGCAAAATTATTTTCGTACAGTCAGTTCCTCGCGGACTTCAGCATCGAAAATCCGGGAATTCTGACTCGCAATTTGAAAGACATAGCCATACCGGTCAGTAAGCAGAAGATTGTCTCGGAAACCCGAAAGGCATTCGAAATCCATGCTGGAGAACCCATCGGTCCATTCAAAAAGAAGGCGATGGAATTTCTCAGGAAAACAAAGAAGAATCACCTGCTCAGAACAACTCTGAGGGATCTCGCGGGCATGACGAGCTTGAAGGAATGCATGGCCGAATTGAGCACCATTGCCGATGCTTTGACAGAAACAGCTCTCTATATCGCGGAGTTCATATTGAGGGAGAGGTTCGGTTTCATGAGAGACAATGCCTTCACGGTCCTCGGACTGGGAAAACTCGGCGCTGGAGAATTGAACTACAGCTCTGATATCGATATCCTCACGGTGTATCGTTTCGAGAACCGCCTATCCACAGGCATCCTCACACCCTATGGCATCAGGACCAATAAGATTGACGCGCACGAATATTTCTGCAGGCTTACCGAGATTCTTACCAGCCTTCTCCATTCACCGACAGAAGACGGAATAGTATACCGTGTGGATCTGAGATTAAGGCCGAACGGGCAGAAAGGCCCGGTCTCCCTGTCATTGGATTCGTACAGAGCATATTATGAAGCCTGGGGAAAGACCTGGGAGAGGGTTGCCCTGATACGTTCAAGGCCGGTCGGAGGAGACATTCATCTGGGTGAAACATTCCTACACGCCATAGAACCGTTCGTCTGGAAAAGGTCAACCGATTACCACGATATCGAAGAGATCAGAGAGCTCAAAAAAAAGATCGATACGATCTTCGATGTCAATGATATAAAACGCGGCTACGGAGGCATCAGGGAAATAGAGTTCTTCGTACAGACCTTTCAGCTTCTTTACGGAGCTGACAAAACAATTCTCAGGGCAGGAACGGTCACGGAAGTTCTTGAGGAGTTATTGAGGGAGGGCTTCCTAACGGGAGAGGATACGACGGTCCTTTCCGAAAGTTACCTCTTTCTGAGGAGACTGGAACACATCCTCCAGATGAAGGACGATATCCAGACACATTCTTTGCCTTCAAACCCAGGCGAACTCGATGTACTCTCAAGAAAAATGCACTTTGTCGGTACGCCGGAATTCCTTTCCGAACTGAGGTTAAGAAGGCTCAAGGTAAGGGACATGTATAACTCCCTGCTCGGCGGGACTGAAACGCAAGAGGTACTCCTGTCACTCAACAACGAACTACCTGAGGATGCTATCCGGGATTATCTTTCCTTTAAAGGTTTCAGGAATGCCGAAGCAGCCTCTAAAAATATGAATGCCCTTCTCGATCAGATCTCCTCAGGAAAGACTATAAGGGAAAGGACTCTCCTCAGGAAGACGATACCTGCTTTTCTTGAACAGATAATGAAATCGGGAAATAAAGACAGGGCATTAAGCATGCTCGTCACCTTCATTCAGAAGATCGGAAATCATGAGTCTTACATCGACCTGTTGCTGCAGAGGAAAGACACCCGGGAGATCGTTGTCGGTACCTTTTCCCTGAGTAGCCATCTTACGAGATTGTTGCTGAGCCTCGAAAACCTTGAAGGCATCTTCGAATATCCCGATATCAGAATGGATTACCGATCCTTAAAGGAAAGGTTCGTAAACTTACTCACCCATGCCAGGGACCCGCTCAACGCCGTAAGGGAATTCAAGATAATTGAAGAGCTGAAATGCGGCATGCACTTTCTGAAAGGTTTTCTTGATGTTTATGCGTTCTCAAACACCTTAAGCATACTCGCAGATACGATCGTACAGCAACTGGTCCACTATTTACATGGAGAGGAAGGGTTTGCAGTCATAGGGCTCGGCGGATTTGGCGCGGAGGATTTAAATATAGGCTCCGACCTCGATCTTTTATTCATCAGCTCGCGGGAAATGCCGACATCGTCGGTGGAAAAGGGTACCGCCGAAGAGTTGATCAGATTTCTTTCGGAATACACATCAAAAGGGTTTGCCTATAAAGTCGATATGCGCCTGAGACCCGACGGTTCAAAAGGGGCCCTCGTAAATGATATCAAAGGTTATGACAATTATTATCTCAAATCCGCCCAACCCTGGGAAATACAGTCATTGCTCATGGCGAGACCTATCGCCGGAGACACGCATCTCTTAACAGCATTCCAGCAACTGAAGCAGCGAATAATTATGAAAAGAGGCCCTGAGATCAATGGTTCCGACATAAGGGTCATGAGGGAAAGGATCATCGGCGAGGTTTCGAAGGACTCCTCGGGATATGACTTAAAAAATGGACCCGGCGGGATCAAAGAGATCGAATTCGTGACTCAATTCCTCCAGTTAAACCACGTCAGGGCTTTTCCCGATCTTATCATCGATAATACGGTTTCAGCTATTAAAAGGCTGGCAGGCTATGGTATTCTTGACAGAGTTGCGGAAGAGCTGTTCCTGACATCACACAGGTTTTTAAAGTCCCTCGATACCTTGTTGAGGCTCAATGATGAGGACGTAGTAAAGACTGATTCCGAACTTCTTGATATAATTATATCATTCCTAAATCTCGGATCGAGGGAGGAGCTGATTAATAGGATCGAGGATACGCGCCGGAAGGTGATCGAGACGGTGGAGAAGTTCTATAAGTAAGAACCTTTGCAGTTCATTTCGAATTGAGTCTTTTTGTAGCCGCAGGCTTCAGCCTGCGTGAGAAGTCTGAATGTAGCATAACACCACAAATGCAAAAGAAAAGAATAAAGATACGAGGCTGTCTTATGTCGGATAATTTAAATGCTCGCAGGCTGAAGCCTGCGGCTACCAACAATATTTTTAAGAGATTTATTTAAATATATGGCAGTTTTAATTGTTAAGAATATAACTACAGAAGGTCCCGGGACGATTGGAGACTTCCTCAGGAAAAAAGATATTCCTTTCCGTGTTGTTGAACTCGGTTCCGGAGAGCTTCCTCCTCCCCTGGAGAAATTCAGCACCCTTATCGTTTTAGGCGGGCCCATGGGTGTATACGAAATGAGTAAATATCCGCACCTCATGGTAGAGTCACGCATTATCAGAGAGGCGATCAACAGGGACATGAAGGTGCTCGGCATATGTCTGGGCTCGCAGATGATCGCCCATTGCCTCGGTGCCGATATTTATCCCGGACCTGAAAAGGAGATCGGTTGGTACCATATCGAACTCACGGGAGAAGGGTTAAAAGAACCCTTTATGAGAAAACTCGCAATTCATCCGGGCGTGGGAGATTTCTGGAGGAAGTTTCAGGTATTTCACTGGCACGGGGATACATTTGATCTCCCGCCGGAAGCGGTATTATTAGCAAGTTCGGCACGGTACAAACATCAGGCATTCAGGTTCGGCAATAAGGTATACGGCTTCCAGTTTCATATGGAGGTCACGAAGGACGTGATACGCGAATGGTTTAAGGGCACGCCGGTCCTGAAGGAGATGATCGCTGAGACAGAAAGTATATATGAAGAATGTATGGGCAGGGCGATGAATTTTTATGAGGCATTTTTTCAGAAAGCATAATAATCGGCAAGAATGAGGAGGTTTTTATGGCAAAAACAATAATCAAGACAGCGGCAAAACCCAGGGACAAAAAGGATGTTTTGGAACTCATAAAACGGCATGACGTGAAGTTTGTCAGGTTATGGTTTACCGACATCCATGGACAGCTCAAAAGTTTTGCCGTCCCTGTGAGTGAACTCGAATTTGCCTTTAACGAAGGCATGGGTTTTGACGGTTCATCCATTAAGGGTTTTGCCCGGATTGATGAGAGTGACATGATAGCGCGGCCCGACCCGTCCACTTTTGTCATACTCCCATGGAGGCCGAAGGAGAAGGCAGTCGCCAGAATGTTCTGCGATATCTATGAACCCGATGGTTCTCCATATAAAGGGGATCCCCGGTATATCCTTAAGGTTAACCTCGAAAAGGCGAAACAGAAAGGGTTTACCTTGTATGTCGGACCTGAACTCGAATACTTTTATTTTAAAACCGATAAAGGCACGGAGACGCTCGATGAAGGCGGCTACTTCGATTATCCTCTGGATGCTGCGGAAGACCTTCGGAGGGATACCATTCTCGCCCTTGAGACCATGGGGATACAGGTCGAATATTCCCATCACGAAGTGGCCCATTCACAGCACGAGATAGATCTGCGCTATGCCGATGCCTTAACCATGGCCGATATTGTCATGACTCACCGAATAACCGTTAAGGAGATAGCCAAACAATATAACGTCTATGCCACCTTCATGCCAAAGCCGATATACGGTCAGAACGGAAGCGGCATGCACACGCATCAATCATTGTTTAAGGGCAATCGAAACGCATTTTTTGACCCGAAGGACCAGTATTTTCTCTCAGACACGGCAAAAAAATATATAGCGGGGCTCCTCACACATATCAAAGAGATCACCCTGGTTCTGAACCAGTGGGTGAATTCCTATAAAAGGCTGGTTCCGGGTTATGAAGCACCGGTATACATCTGTTGGGCGCGGAGAAACAGGTCCACCCTTGTAAGAGTCCCTCTTTATAAACCCGGTAAAGAAAATGCAACGCGCGTTGAACTGCGTTCTCCCGACCCGTCCTGCAATCCTTATCTCGCTTTTGCCTGTATGCTTAATGCAGGACTAAAAGGTGTCGAGAAAGGCTACAAGATGCCCGAGCCTATCGAGATGGACGTCTACCATCTTTCCGGAGAGGAGAGACAGAAATATAACATAGACACATTGCCCGGGAGCCTCAACAGAGCTCTGGAATATGCGGAAAACAGTGAAATTTTAAGAGAGACCCTCGGGGACCATATCTTCGAGCAGTTCATTATGAGCAAGAAATTGGAATGGGACGATTACCGGATAAGGATCCATCCTTATGAGATAGAGAGGTATCTGCCGGTCCTATGATAAAAATTGGGAAATGCAGGCAGCAGGCAGTGTGAAAAAATTCATTTTTTGATACCGTAATGTACCTTTACTAATCCGGTCATTAGTAGTCTCACATACGATGCTCATAACATGACTTTTTTAAAGGCTTTTCGTGGACTGTCATGTGGCTTTACTTATGACCTCCTTAGTAACTGATGGTTATTAGATTATACTCATAACTGATGGTTATTAGATTATACTCATAACTGATGGTTATTAGATTATACTCATCGATAAAGCGACGTAAAGATACTTTCAATAATCTATCAAGTTAAATAAATTTTTGAACAGTGTCCGCATTTCCATTTCAATGCTCCAATTCCTCCGGTTCAATGTGCACGACGATATCCACGACCGCAGGGAATTCTTTCTTGATCTTCTCTTCGATGCCGTCGGCTATACTGTGGGCCTTTTCCGTCGGCATGTCTTTATCAACAAGGACGTGGAGATCGAGATAGACGGAACTGACAGAACCCCTTGTCCTTATATCATGGCAGCCTATTACCCCCTCTATACCGTTCACCACATTCGTGATCGCAGTATTGTCCATGCAGACCGTGTCTACAAGGACGTCCGAAGCCTCCTTCATGATCCTGAAGCCGATCCTTCCTATGAAAAAAGTGATCGCGATCCCGACAATCGTATCCGCATAGTAATAACCCAGCTTTGTAAAGATAAGGCCTGCGATTACAGAACCCGATACAAAAATATCGCTCTTCGTGTGCATTGCATCGGCAGCTAAAAACTCACTGCCGAGCTGTCGGCCTTTTCTTGATTCATAGGACATCACAAATATGTTGACCGCCATAGTCACAACCATAACAAAGAAGCTCGCCTCCGTAACAACCGTTCTGTGGTCATCGTGAAGAGAGGTATAGACCCTCTTGAGTATCTGAAAGCAGGTAAGGAATATCATGGCCGCAATGATGATCGTAAATAAGGTCTCATATTTTCTGTGCCCGTAGGGATGCTTCATGTCGGGCGGATGCGATGCTATCCAGATGCCGATCAGGCCGATCACATTCGATACTCCGTCGAAACATGAATGGAAGCCGTCGGACGACATGGCAATGGAGTTCGTTATATAACCGTAGAAGACCTTAGCGATGGCGACGGCCAAGTTCAGGACTAAGGTGACGATAAGGACTCTTCTGACCTGTCTCGTGTAGCCGCCTATTGAAAAATCGGTTCCCATCTGTTCTTAAATTCAGCGAAATTTCCTTCCGTGATAGATTTTCTCATATCCCTGAAGAAATTTAAATAGAAATACAGGTTGTGTATGGTATTCAATCTCATCGAGAGAATCTCCTTCGAAAGAAACATGTGCCTCAGATATCCCCGGGAATAATTTCTGCACGTGTAGCACCCGCAGTCCGGATCGAGCGGCCCCGGGTCAGCCTTGAACTCTTCCCTTTTGATACTGACTTTTCCCCTGCTCGTAAACAGGGTGCCGTTCCGTGCATTCCTCGTGGGCATAACGCAGTCAAACATATCGAACCCTGCATAGACCGCTTTCATGACATCTCCGAGTTCCCCGATCCCCATGAGGTATCTCGGTTTGACCGCGGGGAGCAAGGGCGCCGTAAAATTTATCATCCTGTGCATGTCCTCCTTCGGTTCGCCGACGCTCAGGCCTCCCACCGCATATCCGTCAAAGCCTATATCCACAAGTTCCTCAACGCTCTTTTCCCTCAGGTCTTCATACAGACTGCCCTGTACGATCCCGAACAACGCCTGCCCTTCCCTCCGCAGTTCTTTACATCGCTGCGCCCACCTGATGGTCCTGAAAAGCGAGTCCATCGCATACTCATAGGTTGAAGGATACGGTGTACAGTCATCAAGCACCATTGCTATATCGGAACCGAGCGAAGCCTGTATCTCCATCGCTTCTTTCGGACCGAGAAAATGCATGGAGCCATCGAGATGGGACCTGAAATGCACTCCGTCTTCCCCGATCTTTCTGAGCGCAGCGAGACTGAAGACCTGAAAACCCCCGCTGTCAGTGAGTATCGGCCGGTCCCAATTCATGAATTTGTGCAGGCCGCCGAGAGACGAGATTATCCCATTCCCCGGGCGGAGATAGAGGTGATAGGTATTGCCCAGTATGATCTCGGCGCCTATCTCCTTTAATTCTTCAGGGGACATCGCCTTAACAGTCCCCACCGTCCCAACGGGCATAAATGCAGGCGTGTGTATCATCCCACTGTCCGTCTCCAGGAGACCCGCACGCGCATCCCCGTCTTTCTTGATGATATTAAATTTCATTCATGTAATAAAATTGATTTTCCTGAAATAGGTTAAGTAACATTTTACAACAAAGCGGTCAATTCTTTTGAACTTACGACAAAATCATGGGTTACGGCAGGTTGACTTCAACCCGCACTCAGCATATCCATACACCGTTAGTCGGTGAGAAGCTCAGCCACAAAACAAACGATTACAGGAGTTCAAAAGTCTTCATCACTACTTCATCTACTCGGCACATGGAACAATCTTTTTCATGTGCTAAGTTCTTGTGCTAATCTTGAACACAATTTTTTTGATTTGTATTGTCACTAAGTCCTCCCCTTCCCAGAGAGATGCACATTAACAGTTGGTTTCTTGGGATCGTTGGATGAAATAGCAATTATTGCATTCTTCTTGCCGATTGATGCCGGACTAAATGTAACAGTAATAGCGCATGAACTCCCTTTTGCTATTGTTGAACAGTCGTTCTCCTGAATAAATTCAGGTGCATTCGTACCTGTGACTGTGATCGAATTTATTATAAGGTCTGATATGCCGGTATTCTTAATTTTTACAACCTTAGGTGTCGATATATTACCGACCTGTATAGAACCAAAATTGACTGACTGCGGGGCGGCAGAAATCTTTGGAGGAGCACCTTGCCCAGAGAGTTTCACATTAACAGTCGGCTTCTTAGGATCACTTGAAGAAATACTCAAGATCGCACTTTCCTTGCCAAAAGGTATTACAGGGGCGAATGTTACAGTAATTGGGCATGAGCTCTGTGCAGGTACTGTCGAACAATTATTTGTTTGAATGAACTCAGATTGATTTGCGCCCGTCATGGATATCGAATTTATAATAAGATCTTCATTGCCCGTGTTTTTGATTGTCACTGTTTTAGCATTTGATGTACTCCCAACACGCACAGAACCAAAATTAACCGAGATCGGTCCGACAGATATTATCGGTCCCCACGTTACGCTATTGGATGGAGCTGATGCCGGACCAGTTCCAATCGCATTGGTCGCTGTAACAGTAAAGGTGTAAGCGGTGCCATTTGTCAGTCCTGGTACCGTTATTGGACTAGATGCCTCCGTTGCTGTGATATTTCCGGGGGAGGACGTCACCGTATATGATGTGATGGGGCTGCCCCCGTTTGAGGCTGGCGCTGAGAAGCTTACTGTTGCCTGCGCGTTGCCCGCTGTTGCAGTCACTCCTCTCGGTGCACCTGGCACCGTGGCAAGGCTCGTAGTATTAAGCAATATTGAGACAGTATTACTAGCTGAATTCGCCGCAGCAAGGTCAAGTTTTCCGTCTCCGTTGAAGTCACCCACCGCCACCGACAAGGGGTTGCTCCCTACGCTATAATCCTCTGCCGCCTGGAAAGTCCCATCTCCGTTACCAAGCAATATGGAGACAGTATTACTAGCTGAATTCGACACAGCAAGGTCAAGTTTTCCGTCTCCGTTGAAGTCACCCACCGCCACCGATTGAGGATTGTTCACGCTATAATTCACCGCCGTCTGGAAAGTCCCGTCTCCGTTGCCAAGCAATATGGAGACACCGTTACTACCGCCCTTCGCCACGGCAAGGTCAAGTTTTCCGTCTCCGTTGAAGTCACCCACCGCCACCGATTGAGGATTGTTCACGCTATAATTCACCGCCGTCTGGAAAGTCCCGTCTCCGTTGCCAAGCAATATGGAGACACCGTTACTACCGCCCTTCGCCACGGCAAGGTCAAGTTTTCCGTCCCGGTTGTAGTCGCCTACCGCCACCGAGTCAGGCTGCAACCCTACGTCATATGTCAGCACGGTAAAAGACAGCGCGAAGACATTCGACTCGAAAAGAAAAAAAACGTATACCAAAAATCCAATGAACAGCACAAACCTTTTACCCATTTCTAAATCTCCTTTCCCAAATGTGACTTAAGCTATGCCGAATAGAAAATTTATCTATCTGAGAAAAAACCGTCTCTTTCTGAAGCCCCCACCCTTAGTATCTCCAGACTGTAAAGATTTAGGCTTTAGCGGGAAATTATTAAGCTGAAGCCCGCTGAAGAATATAAGCAAATGATTATATTTGTCAACAAAAAAATGCTTGCAAAAAAATTGTTTGGTTATTGTCCCTTCTTGCTAATCTCTTGGAAAACTTATCGACTTATTTATTTTCATTTGTAATATAACCAGAAAGGGGATGATTTAAAAATTACACTTACATGAAGTACTACACACTCTTAGCTAAGCACATCGCCATTTGTTACTATGTGAACTCGAACTTTCGGATGATATGGTCTCGAATGCGCGTTATAGGGGGAAAGCGGGATCGATGACGACCTTTCTGATCTGTTCAGTGAAAGTGGAAAGACACTCCCTGTCTGACTCACGTATTGCGAGCAGCAGATGAAAAAGAACACCCGCGCATTTTGCTCAAAAGATCCGCTGAAATCTTAAATCCTTCACAGATCTTCCCGAACCTGCATGAAGCAACGAGATTTTCTTTAACATGTTTTTTACGGTAAGTGTTGATAGTGAGAGAATACTTTTTAGAAAATATCTATTTTGTCGAGGCTACAAACGGACTTTGTATTCCTTGATCTTTGCCCTTAAGGTATTCCTGTTGATCCCGAGCGTCTTTGCGGCCTTGAGCTGGTTTCCTCCGGTCTCCTTGAGGACTATGGTGATGAGCGACTTTTCCACCTCCGAGAGGACGGTACCATAAAGGTTACAGTTCTCGAGTTGGGTCATCTCCTTCAGATAGCGTTTTAACTTCTCTTCGAGAAACTCCTTAATAGAGCAGCAGTTGACATCCCCCATCACCAGGTCTTTTCTCCCTATCGTTCGCCCGGAGGAGAGGAGAGCCGCCCTTTTTATCATATCCTCAAGCTCGTGCACATCTCCGGGCCAGTTATATTTCACAAGAAAGTCTCCCGCCTCTTTGGAGAGTTCTTTTGCACCCGTTTCAAATCTTTCGACCGCTTTTCCCAGGAAATATTGCGCAAGGGGCAGGATATCCTCCTTCCTCTCCCGCAGGGAAGGTATCACGATGCGCACCGAACTGAGCGTATCATACAGGTCTTTTCTGAACATTCCCTTTTCGACAACCTCTTTCAGGTTTCTGCTGGTGGTGCATATCAATCTCACATCTGATCGATTGCCAGTTTGATCCGGCAATCCCGAATTTTTCTGTTGTAAAAATCTGCACAGCTTGTCCTGAAGACCCATATCCATCTCCGATATGTCATTGAGAAAGAAAGTCCCACCGTCGGCGTCCGCAATCCTGCCGCTTCTTTCACCAGCAACCTTCATTCGCCCCTCATTTCCATGTCCGAACAATTCCTCTTCTGCCAGGTCCTTTGGAATTGACGACAGGTCTATCGCAATAAAAGGACCCTTTCGGCGCGGGCTATTGTCGTGAATTGCCTTCGCAATAAGCTCCTTATAGTGTCCTTTCTCGCCGGATATGAGAACGGTGGCGTCTCGCTGAGAGATCTTTTTCATCTCTCTGAAGACCCTGAGGATCTTTGGGTTTTTTCCCATTATATGGGGAATATGGGTCAGCATATCTTGTTAAACGTGGAACTCCATGCGACTTTCTTAAATCTAATTATGGAAAAAGGAAAATTTCAAGGACTGATTGCAAAAACATGCCCCCCTCGCGTCCCGAAACCAACTAACTTTATCATAAAAAACCAATTTTTGTAAAGAACTTCATCACAGAACTTCAGGAGTTCCCCCAATAATTAACCCTCAGAAAGCATAACTTCCTAAAGAAAAAAGAAAATTTGTTTTTGAGAAGTGGTCGGGTTTTCTTTTGAAAAATTGGGGGAACTTCTTGCGGGCAAAGAGCTAAAATAAAAGCCGTCATTCCCGCGCAGGCGGGAATCCATTTTTTCTATATAAACCTGTACATGAAAGAAAACTTTTACGTTTACATTCTATCCAGCCAAAGAAGAGGGACCTTGTACGTAGGGGTAACTTCGAATCTTCCAAAAAGGGTTTATGAACATAAAAACGGCATGGTTGAGGGTTTCACAAAGAAATATGGGGTACATCAGCTCGTTTATTATGAGGTTGCAAAGGATGCCGAAACAGCGCTAACGAGGGAAAGACAGATAAAAAAATGGAATAGGGTATGGAAACTCAGGCTTATTGAGGAACATAACCCCGAATGGGAGGATTTGTATGACGGCTTGAGTATGTGAGTAAATTGGATTCCCGCCTTCGCGGGAATGACGTACAAAGAACCAAAAAAATGGGGGAACTCCTAGGAACTTACATTGACAGAAAAAATATTTAATTGTTAAAATGAGTTTCAATTTCTGAAACAGGGAGGAGGGGGTATATGGATGCCCTATGTAAGGGTAAAGGAGAGCGACTCGTTTGAAAATGCTCTTAAGAGATTTAAAAAACAGTGCGAAAAAGAAGGAATCCTCTCAGAGATAAAAAAACGGGAGCATTACGAAAAGCCGAGCGTTAAGAGGAAAAAAAAGGCGCTTGCAGCCCGTAAGAACGCTCTTAAGAAATTCAGAATGGCGGTCAGGTAATGTCTTTTCTGCAAAGACTTGACGATGATTTAAAGGCAGCTCTTAAAGCATCGGACAATTTAAAGGTTTCTGTTCTCAGGATGACCAAGGCTGCACTGAAGAACAGACAGATAGACAAGGGGGGAGATCTCTCCGAAGAGGACGTTTCCGCAGTTCTCTCTACCGCTGCAAAACAGAGAAGAGAATCGATCGAACAGTTTTCGAAGGGTGGAAGAGAGGACCTCGCGGAAAAAGAGAGACTGGAACTGATTATTCTCCAGTCATACCTTCCGAAACAGCTTACTCCTGAAGAACTCGACGGCATCATCATAGGGGCGATCAAGGAGATTTCAGCCGAGGGTCTCAAAGACATGGGTAAGGTCATGCGCCTTGTTATGTCCCGCGCGAAAGGCACTGCCGACGGAAAGATCGTGGGCCAACGAGTAAAGGATCTTTTAGAAAGCGCATGAAGCTCGGAGAAATTTACAAAAGAGCCATAACAGCCGGGATAGAAAATGATCCCCGCGGCAGAGATGTCGTTCTGAAAGAGCTTGAAACCCGAAAAAAGCACCTCGACAACCTCAAGCCTAAAGAAAAGGAATTTTTTGACCCCGAGTCCCTTCAAAACCCTTATTCGGATTCGAGGATTCTTTTCGGTTCCGAAGACGAGGAGATAGGAAGTGTCCTTGTCGGCATAGATATCGACGCGGCGGAAGCGCTGCTTGCCGACAACCTCAGGTCAAAGGGAAGAAAAATAGACCTCCTCCTGTCACACCACCCTTCCGGCAGGGCTTACGCAGACCTCTACGGTGTGATGCATATGCAGTCAGATATATTGAGTATGTTCGGCGTCCCCATAAATGTCGCCGAGGATCTCATGGACGGAAGGATAAAAGAAGTCGAAAGAAAACTGATGCCGGCCAATCATGCACGGGCTGTCGATACAGCAAAACTCTTAGGCATTCCTTTTCTCTGTCTCCACACGCCCGCCGACAATATGGTTGCAACACACCTCCAGCGGCTCTTTGATCGAAACAGACCCGATTTCGTATCCGATGTCGTTGATGTGCTCCGGGACATACCTGAATACAAAACAGCGGGAATGCAAGGTGTTGGACCTAAGATCGTCCTTGGCTTCAAGAAGAGGAAGGCCGGAAAGATCTTTGTTGATATGACCGGTGGCACCGAAGGGGCAAAGGGGATATTCCAAAGCCTCACAAACAGCGGGGTGAGTACCATCGTGGCAATGCATATCAGCGAGGAACACCGGAAAGAGGCCGAGAAAAGCCATCTGAATGTTGTCGTTGCCGGACACATCTCAAGTGACAACCTCGGCCTGAACCTGCTCATAGACGAGACATCGAAAGACAATCCCCTCGAGATACTTGAATGCTCCGGCTTCAGAAGATTCAGTCGACTTCAAAAAAAGGCTGAATGAACTCGGAAGGCCTGCTCGAAGAAATAAAGTCACGGATAGACATCGTCGAGTTCATCTCCGATTATGTCCCGTTAAAAAAATCGGGCCAGAACTATAAAGGCCTCTGTCCGTTCCATTCCGAAAAGACACCTTCCTTCACGGTCAGCCAGACAAAACAGATATTTCACTGCTTCGGATGCGGCGCAGGCGGCGACGTGGTCAGTTTTCTGATGAAGCATGAGAACCTTTCCTTCAGCGAAGCATTGAGGTATATCGCCAAGAAAGCAGGAATCAAAACAGCGGATTTTCGACCCGATAAGGACTTTTCCATCAAGCGCGAAAAGATACTCCAAATCAACACAGAAGCCATGAAATTTTTCATAAAGAATCTTAACAGCTCAAAAGCTCCCCTTGACTATCTCAAAAAGAGAGGTATCAGCGAAGAATCCCTGAAGAGTTTCTCGATAGGCTATGCACCCGATCAGTGGGACGCCCTTTTTAGTCATTTGAAAAAGACCGGTCATACCGATTCTCTCATACAGAAGGCAGGGCTTATTGTTGCTGACGGGAAGGGTTTCAGAGATTCCTTCAGAAGACGTATCATCTTTCCGATATGGAACCTCAAAAACGATGTTATCGCCTTTGGCGGCAGGGTCATGGATAATTCCCTGCCCAAGTATGTCAATTCCCCGGAGACCGAGGTATTCAAGAAGGGCGAAACTCTATTCGCAACAAACCTCTCAAAGGATGAAATAAGGAAGAAAGGTTATGCCGTCATCGTTGAGGGATATCTCGATACAGTCATGTGCCATCAGTACGGTTTTAAGAATACCGTGGCGCCGCTGGGCACGGCCCTGACATCAAAGCATCTTCAGAAACTCAAAATATTGACAGACAAGGTTGTCCTGGTATTTGACGGCGACCCTGCGGGCATTTCCGCCGCCAGAAGATCTCTGGCGATCCTTTGCGAGAACGGCTTCAAGGCAAAGGTGCTGTTGTTGCCTGAAGGCGAAGATCCCGACAGCTTCTTGAGAAAAAACGGAGACCTGCCCTTTCAGAAGATGCTTACCGATGCACTGTCAATGATAGAGTTTCTCCTGAATACTTCAAAAGGAGACATGACAGACCAGGCGAGAGAGGTACTCGGCATGGTCGCAAGCGTGAAGGATATTCTGAGGGCAGAGGAAATGCTCGGAGAACTCGCCGACAGATCAAGGATAAGTGAGCCGGCCTTGAGAAGCGAACTTGAAAGGATAAAGAAAAAAACAGGTTCACAGTCTGTTCAAGGCATGAAATCAATCATAACGCCGTCACACCGGGAAGAGCTTCTCCTTCTGAGTGCGATCGTCTCATTCCCTGAAAAAGCCGAAAGCGTGCTTTCGAGATTCAACATCGAAGACATCAAGGATGAGACCGTCAGGTCCCTTTTTCGTAAAATGCAGATGCTTGGCGATAAGATGAGCATAACCGCTCTGCTCGATAACGCCGCCGATACGGAACGCGCACTGATTACAAAATTCTCCGTCGATCCCGGATTTGATCCGGAACTGGCCGACCAAAACATCGACGATTGCTTGCAAACAATCGCTTATAAGGGCTTTGAGGAGAGAAAAAAGCTGGCAGATGCGAAGGAACCTGATGACGCGGTACTGCATAATTCATTACTGAAAGAAAAACGCAGATTTATCAAAGGGGCCAATCCATGAAAAATTATTTTGACTATTTTGATCACTTGGATGACGAGTATGATGAGAATAGAAATGATCCTCTTTTAGATGCGGAGATCGATGAAAAATCGGCGGAAGACGAGGAAAAGACCACGGGATTTATAGAAGGCGAAAAAGACCCTGTCCGTATCTACCTGAAGGAGATGAGCAGCGTTCCACTGCTGACAAGAGAAGGAGAAATCGGGGTCTCCAAAAAAATGGAAAAAGGACAGGAGAAGGTGTACAGGGTAATATTTTCGCTTCCCTTCGTTTTGAGCAAACTTGTCACCATGGGTCGGATAGCTATTGACGGCGAGGTCCCGCTTACGGAAGTCATCCAGATCGAAGAAGAGACCGAGGAAGAACTGCAATCCGAGAGCAAAAGGTTTTTCGAAATTACAAGAGAGATAGACATGCTGAATAAAAAGAGAAAATCATATCTGAAAAAGCTGAAAGAAACGTCATCTGCGGACAAACCGGATCCAGCAAAACCTTCCCTCAAGGGAGGAACAAAAGATTCCCGTTCGCTCATCAAATTGCTCGAAGAGAACCGAAACCGTATTCTCGAAAAGGTACGGGATCTCCGTTTAAAGGACGACGTTATCATGGCCTTCTCGGAGGAATTGAAAAAATCGGTTGAAGAGGTCGAAGATCTGCAGAAGAAGATGGTCCAGATGAGCAGAAAGCGGATGGATCCGAAATCCGACATGGCAAAAGAGCTCCGGTCGCAGAAAAAGAAGATCGAGGAGAAAGAAATCTTGTTCGGGATGAAATCCTCAGAAATGAAAAAGGCGTTGCGGATTTTTATGCAGGGGGAGCAGGAAGTGTTCGAAGCGAGAAAGACCATGATAGAAGCTAATTTACGCCTCGTTATCAGCATCGCAAAACGATATTTAGGCCGTGGTTTAAGCTTCTCTGACCTCATACAGGAGGGGAACAGCGGTCTCATGAGAGCTGTCGACAAGTTTGAGTACAGGCGCGGATATAAATTCAGCACCTATGCGACGTGGTGGATCAGACAGGCGATAACACGGGCACTCGCGGACCAATCGAGGACGATCAGGATTCCCGTTCACATGGTTGAAACGATTAACAAGATAACAAGGGTGGCACGTGAGCTTGTACAGGTCCTGGGAAGAGAACCGACACCACTTGAGATTTCAGGGGAACTGAAAATGCCGGTCGAAAAGGTGGCGGGGATACTCAAAATATCAAAAGAGCCCGTGTCCCTCGAAACGCCGGTCGGTGAGGAGGACAGTCACCTCAGAGACTTTATCGAGGATAAGGCGATGCCGTCCCCTCTTGATTTTGCCATCAGGGACGACATGAAAAAGAAGATAGACAAGATACTGGGCTCGCTTCCCCCGAAAGAAGAAAAGGTCATCAGGACAAAGGTTCGGTATAGGCGTGGACAGCCCCCTTACCCTCGAGGAGGTGGGCATCGAGTTCGACGTGACCCGTGAAAGAATACGTCAGATCGAAGTCAAGGCAATAAGAAAACTAAAACATCCTTCACGAAGCAAATGGCTCAGGGAATTTATCGAAAAACCTTGACCTCGAATGCCTGAGAAGTTTATAGTAAAAAGTTGTCGGTCAGCAGTTATTCATTTTCGTTTTGACGAAATGATCATTCCCGAGCTTATACGTCATGAGAATAACTATTGATCTCTGAATCTTTCGCTGTCTTTTTAAAGACGGGCCCATAGCTCAGTTGGTAGAGCTACCGGCTCATAACCGGTTGGTCCCAGGTTCGAGTCCTGGTGGGCCCACCATACAATTCTCTGTAACCCTGGAAGGGTGGAAGGAAACGGATGAACGAACAACTTGAACGCTTGATGCGCCTTCAACAGATTGATTCTGCAATCTTCGCAATAAACCGAGTGATCGAAGAGTTCCCTCGGAAGATAGCGGAGGCGGAACTGCCCTTCAAGGAATTTGAAAAGACTCTGAATATCGTAAACAAAAGTTTGACGCCCTCGAAAAAAAGAAACGCGACAAGGAAAGGGCGCTCGACGACATAGATGAAAAGATCAAGAAATTGAAGGCACGCACCACGGAGATAAAAACAAACAAAGAATACCAGGCCCTCCTTAAAGAAATAGAATCAATCGAAAAGGAACGCTCCGCAGTAGAGGATGAGATACTTCTCATTATGGAAGAACTGGACGCGGCCTCAAAACAGATAAAATCAGAGGAACCGAAATTCAAAGCCGACGGTGAAAAGATCGAAGCATTAAAGAAGAAAATCGAAGGCGAAAGGTCGGAGGTCGAAAAAGAGCTTTCGATCGCGCAGAAATCAAGGGCAAAGATTGCGGAAACCATCGACAGGGATATTTATAGCGAGTACCTTATCCTGATCGAAGCCTGCAACGGATTGCGGTGGTTGAGGCTAAGAATGAAATATGCCAGGGTTGCAATATGAACATACCTCCCCAGCTCTTTGTGGAACTGAAAAAGAACGAAGAGATCCTCCATTGCCCTCAGTGCCGCAGAATACTGTATTATAAAAACACTCAGTAATAGTCTTCGCATATCAGACAAGCTGTTTCTGGCCCACCCTATTCACGACACTCCCTTTAGGTATAAGTAAAAATTATTCCTTTTACAATTTTTAGTATTTATTATATAATGATAAAATAAAATTATATGTCGGAGCAGGACGCGTGGTCGCCCCGTTCGCTTGGAAGTAGGAAGTGAAAAGTTGGAGGTTAATGCCTCTTAACTCATAACGTTCCACTCCGGATATAGCCGGGCGGGGAGGAAAGTCCGAGCTCTACAGGGCAAGGTGGTCGTTAACAGCGACTGGGGGCAACCCTAAGGAAAGTGCCACAGAAAGGGAAACCGCCTACCCGCCTTCGGCGGGAGTGAGAAGTGAAAAGTTGAAAGTTAGTATCTTAACTCTTAACTCGTAACTTTTAACTCTGAGGTTTGGCCTCGGTAGGTAAGGGTGAAAAGGTGAGGTAAGAGCTCACCAGGTGAGATGGCGACATCTCAAGCTTGGAAAACCCCGCCTTGAGCAAGGTCGAATAGGTTCCGCTTTGAGAATGGCCCATTCAAATCCCTTCGCGCATGCGGAAGGGAGGCGGAACGGGTAATGACCGCAGGAGTCCGGTAGCAATACCGGTCCCGAGATGAATGACCATATAAACAGAACTCGGCTTACAGCCTGCTCCGACAATTAATAAGGTAAAGGTAAAAAGTAAAGAGTTTTAGACAATTTTTTCTATAGCTTTTTGACTCAGTTCTTGGAGGGTATGCATGGAACATAAGCTGAAAGTCTTCTGCACGGTAGCTGAAACAAAGAGTTTTTCAAAAACATCCGAGATTATCCATCTCACACAGCCTGCAGTAAGCCTTCAGATTCAGGCCCTCGAAGAAAAATATGAAACGAAATTGTTCGATAGATCATCGAGCACTGTTACCCTTACCCTGGCAGGAGAAACTCTTTATAAATATGCAAAAGAAATTCTTGCGCTCTATGCCTCTGCAGAGAAGGCTATCGGAAAACAGACAGGCATTTTAAAAGGCAGTCTAACCATCGGTGCGGGTTCGAACATAGGTAATTACATCCTTCCGACCGTCATTACGGAATTCAGGCGCACGCACCCCAAGATGAAGATATATCTCCACGTGAGCAATACAAAACGGGTCATCGAACTGCTCAATTCGGGCAGTATCGATGTCGGTCTGGTTGAAGGAGATATTTCGAGACAGAAGATAACAGTCAAGAAACTGCTCTCCGATGAACTCTTGCTGATCGTGCCACCGGAACATCCCTGGGCAAAGAGAAAAGATGTATCCATATCGGAACTTGTTAAAGAGCCGTTTATCTTCAGAGAGGCAGGCTCCGGAACGAGACAGATCATCGAAAAGTTCCTTGGCAGGCACGGCATTACACCCCACGACATGAAGATTTCTACCATCCTTGGAAGTACGGAGGCCATAAAAGATGCGGTCGAAAATGGCTTGGGGGTCTCTATTATCTCGCGCTGGGCAGCGCGAAAAGAAAACAAATATGGCACCTTACGCCTTCTCGGCTATCAAAGAGGAAAAGATGGTAAGGGACTTTTCTCTCGTCGTAAACAAGAATTCGGTTTCATCAAATTCACTCGAGGAATTTCTGACATTCCTGAGGGCCTTTCCGTTCGATAAGCTGCTGACGTAATCTTATAGTAGTCTACCGCCTACCCCTTACTGGAAAAGACCCGATAATCGATGTCCTCGAATATCCTGTCTTTGTCCTCCATTTCTGTCAGCCTTTTCCCCGGTATATTCCCCGAGATGATCGCATGATGGAGAAAGGAAAATCTTCCGACGTGCGCCTCTATTCGCTTCCTTGCATATTCGGCAGCGGTATTATTCTTCATGATAAATGTCCAATCACTGTGTTGTGAAAGGAGGATTTCTCTTGCAGCCTGATTGAGCGTTCTCAGGAGGATACCCTCGGCATCGGGAAATCTGTCGGCAAGATATAACATGCGCTCGGCCGCCTTGAGAAGATGCCGGTAAACATAATCGTTACTACCGTTCAGCCAGACCTCATTATATCCCCTTTCCCCCCAACTGGACATAGACGGCTCACAGGCCTGCAAGCCCGGAGTCCGATAGTTCCGCAAGTCCAGATATTCGACAGGTGTTATCGTTGTAAAATTTCTCCGCCCGCAATGGATTCCCCGCAAAATATTTTCAAGCCAATCCGGTCCTTCAAACCACCAGTGACCGAAAAGCTCGGCATCGTACATCGCAGTAATGACAGGGCTGATCCCGAGTGTCTCTGACAGGAAATTCACCTGTCTCTCTCTGTTCATGATAAAATTTGCAGCATGTTCGGCGGCTTTTTCCTTTGCCCGCTGTATTACATAGGGTTCTTTGTGGTCGGTATTTCCGGTTATCCTGTAATACTTAAGGCCGGTATATGTCTTTATGCCGTAGGGCTGCAGAAATGGTCCCGTGTATTCGTGGTCCAGGTCAAATCCGATATCCCTGTAAAAGTCCCTATAATCGGGATCGCCCGGATACCCACCCATTGAGGACCAGACCTGCTTCGATGTTTCCGTATCCCTGCCAAATGCCGAAACACCCGAAGGGCACAATACCGGGGCATATACCCCATATTGAGGCGGAGGTGTCCCATGAATTATTCCATGTGTTTCCAGGAAAAAAAACCTCAAACCATCTTCTTTTATGTACTCGTCGAACCCCGGCATATAACCGCATTCGGGAAGCCAGACGCCTCGGGGAGCTCGGTTGAAATTCCTTCTATACAGCCGTGAGCCTATCTTTATCTGGGCCTTTACCGCCTGGGGATACAGGGAAAGATTAGGAAGAAAGGCGTGGGTTGCGGCACTGCTGACAATCTCTATATTCCCGGTATCCTGTAATTGTCGTAAGACAGAAACAAGGTCCTTCTTATAGACTTCCTCGAAAAGATGCCTGCCCCTGAGGAATCTTTTCCGATACATACGGACAACCGGCCCGAAATGAATATCTTTTTTCGTTCTCCATGCCTCCCTCTCGGACAACTCGAGGAGTCTCTCGCTGTGTCTTTCATATCTCTCCATGAGCAGGTCGTCTTTGAACATCTCTATGAGCGTGGGGCTAAAGGACAGGGTCACCCTGAAATCTATTCCGTCATCTATCAAACGCGAAAATACATCGATAAGCGGTATATATGTTTCTGCCATTGCTTCATAGAGCCAGTTCTCTTCGAGGAAAAAATCATGTTCCGGGTGTCTGATGTAAGGCAAGTGGGCATGGAGTAAAAGACAGAGATAACCTTTAGGACCCGCAGTCTTCATAAGCTCCCCCTACTCGGGTATCCTTCTGAAGAGATATACCGCAATGATTCCGAATAACACGGGCACAATCCAAGCGGCGGCAGCCGGCGGGATTACCCTCGTGTAACCCATTGAAAGCATCAACGTATATAAAAGCCAATAAATAAAGCTTATGAGTATCCCGATGCCCGCAGCAAACATTCCGCCTCCGATCCCGCCCATCACCGAAAGCGCCACGCCGAGAATCGACATAAAAAAGTTTGCAAGCGGATACGAGACCTTCGAGTTCAGGTCTACGATGAGTTTTGTGTCCCTGAACCCCGCCGCTTTCAGTCTCTTTGTATATTTATAGAGCTCAAGGATATCCATCTCCTCAACCTTTTTTATCCCTTTATTGAAAAGGTCCGGAGACTCCAGATACGGATAATCCATTTCCGGACTGTGAGTGACTTCCCCCTTCTCAAGGTCATAGATGGTCACATTTTTGAATTTCCAACTGTCCTTCACGTCTTTGGTCCCGGTCCAGTACGCCTCTTCCGCTTCTATCCTTTGCGTGAGAAAATTTTTTTTGACGCCGAATATACTCATCCCCTTAACTAATTTTTTCTCCGGGATATAAAGCTCGATCCTCACGAAAGCCCCGTTCGTTCCCCTCATCCACAGGGTTCCCTCCCGAAAGGAAAGTCTTTCGTCCCTTTTCATAAGCGTGTTTTTGAGCTCGTTCGATCGTTCCGAAAAATCGGGTGCCACAATCTCTCCGATAACAAAACCTGTTGCGCTCAATAAGAGGCCCAGGATCATAAAGGGATAAAAAATATTTCTCAGTCTTCCCCCCATTGCCTTTACCGCCACAAGCTCCTTATTGCGCGATGCCTGACTGAAAACGAAAAGACTGCATACGAGCAGAGACATGGGAAGCAGATAATAAATGTATTTCGGAAGATTCAACAAAACATAGAGCATAAGCTGCGCGATGGAGGGCTTGCCGGGCATAAATTCGTCGATCTTGTCTATGAGGTCCAGCAGGCTGAATATCAGCGCAAGTCCCATAGCCAGGATGCCGAGTATCTTGAAGAATTCTTTGATAAAATACCGCTGGATTATCCTCATCGACGACATTCTTTTCTGAAAAGCAACAAAGCAAAAATACCGAGAATAGCGGTCGGACTCCAGGCCCCGACGTAATGTGACACCTTTCCCGCCCTCGCAAGATTCTCGCCGTATACGAGGAGCATATAATAGACGGTGAAGACCGACAAGCCCATGGTCAATCCCCCGAGCTTGCCTGTTTTCCCCGCCAGCAGAGACAGCGAAGGCCCGAAAAAAATGAGGACGACGCAGAGCAACGGCAGAGATAATCTGCGGTGAATTTCAAGATATAATGATTTGATATGCCGCCTTTCGGTCGTCTTCATTTTTTCAACAAGTTCAAAAGGTGTAAGGTCCGCGTTCTTTCTGGAAGGGGTATCGGGTTCCAGTTTCAGGACCATATTGTATTTCTCAAAAAACAGTTCGGTGGTGCTGTCACCAGCGACCATATTGATGTACCCGTCCTGGAGAAAAAAGTTGATATTAGACCCTCCCTGCACTGAAATTGTCCCTTCCTTTGCCAGCAATACCCTCGGTTCTCTTTTATTCCGGTCATCGTACACAAAAATTCCACGGATCGTATTTTCCGAAGGCTTCTCTTTTACAAAAATCACGGTATTCTTGAAGGAGGTATTGAACCTCCCCGCATCAATCGCAAGGGGGGTGCGGGTTCTGATAATTTCGGCTATCTCGTCCCGGAGCCTTATACCACTTTTAGGTCCTATATAAAAACTGACCGCCACATTTAACATGAAACATAGAATTCCAAGCAGAGCAACAGGCACGGAGACCCCTTTAAAGTTCATGCCGCTCATCCTCAATATAACAAGCTCATTGTCGACATTCAGACGGCCGTATACCAGAAGGGTGGAGAGGAGAAAGGCCATCGGGATTGTCAGAAGGAATAACTGAGGCTGAAGGAAGAGGATGAGCTTGGCCATGTCCAAGATCGATGTTCCCACACCGGACAGGAAACGGCTCAGCCTGAGCAGTTTCTCCATCATGAGGATAAAATTCAGAGAAGCCAGACTCAGGATAAAGGTGAGGACTAATTCTTTGAGTATTGACCTATGTATTATTTTCATGGGGAATATCAGGTTCCAATATTTTAGCATAATCGCACTTTTCCGCCCTATTCCCTAAAGTGTGTTAAAATTCGGGATAGAGCGAAATTGAGTCATTTTCGATTTTAAAGGTAGCCGTAACCTTTAGGTTGCGTGTTTTATGTTTCACGTACCGGATGCTCTTAAACGCAGGCTGAAGCCTGCGGCTTCCCGCAATACCGTCTAAAGATTATTGTTTTGATAAAGCTTTTGAGGAGGATAACAATGACAGAGGGAATCAAGAAAATGTCAAAGAAGGTGGGCCTCCCTCCGGGTACCCTCGTCCATATAGGGGAGAAGAAAAGTGACGAAGTCAGGATAAGGCTTATTGAATACAGTGAAGAACAATTCCGGGAGAGAGAGCTCTTCACGCTCGACGATTATTCGCCGTCAAAGGACACACGAGTTATCACCTGGATAAACATAGACGGGCTGCACCGGACCGAAATAATCGAAAAGATCGGAAATCTTTTTAATCTTCATCCTCTCACCCTGGAAGACGTTGTGAACACAGGACAATATCCGAAGATTGAGGATTATAAAGACTATCTTTTTATCGTACTAAAGATGCTTTTCTACGACGGGCAAGCCCATGGCATCGAAGTGGAGCAGGTCAGTTTCTGTCTCGGGCCGAATTTCGTCATTTCCTTTCAGGAGGAGGCTGGGAGAGATGTTTTTGACCCTGTGAGAACGAGAATAAGAAACGGAAAAGGGAAAATGAGAACACTGGGTGCGGACTACCTGACCTATGTCCTCATCGATGCTATCGTGGACAGTTATTTCATAATCATCGAGAAACTCGGGGAAAAGATAGAATTACTCGAAGAAAAGGTTGTGAGCGAACCGACGCAATCGGTGCTGCAGGAAATCCACAGGCTGAAAAGAGAGATGATATATTTGCGAAAGTCCGTCTGGCCCATTCGGGAAGTAATCAGCTTCATGGAAAGAGGAGATTCACAGCTGGTCCATGATACGGTACACATCTACCTCAGAGATGTCTATGACCACACGATCAGGATTATCGAAACAATCGAGGCTGATCGTGATATACTTTCCGGGGTTCTCGATATCTATCTTTCGAGCATCAGTAACCGGATAAATTCTGTCATGAAGGTACTGACCATTATCGCTACGATATTTATGCCCCTCACCTTTATTGCCGGCGTTTACGGAATGAATTTCAAATATATGCCGGAGCTTGAATGGCGCTGGGGATACCCATCAATTTTACTTCTCATGGCTTTCATCGGCATCTTAATGCTGGTTTTTTTCCGGAGAAAAAAATGGCTGTAAGATTGGATGCCGGGACATAATACGGTGAAGCAAATTAATGTCCGATACATGCATGAGACTCAATACCTATTTTTTCAATTTCTTGGCAATATAAACCCGCAGTCTGCACTGACAAAAAAAAATGCCGCCGAAATGGATCGAAAATTTACATGCCAGCGGATCTTCGATCATACACGCAACAAACGATTCCAATCCGACATCTTTTGCTCTGCAGAGTTCTTGAAGTCCCGATTTATAACATAAAAAACCCTTCGGACATTGCAATTCGTTGATCATTTCTTCAATATGTTCTTGAACAGCTCTTTCCATATTATCCTTCTTTTCCATGGTTGATAACTTCATCTTGTTTCATTAAATGATTTCTCTTGGTTCCTTTTTTATATTATAAACTATAAATACTAATAAATATATCAAATCGCAAGAATTTGTTTCAATTTCCTGCAATAGTAATAAGCGGTCTCATGCTATGTTAATATTAAAGTTTTTCTTTACTATTTATAGCTTATCACATTGATACATAGGCCAATTATAAACATAGCTGCCGTGAATACCCGATATTTATCGAGATAGATACCTCAGGGATAAATAGAGGAGGTGATAGGGAAATCTCGTGTGCTGTCCCATAAATAACTCGTCATTCCGAACTTGTTTCGGAATCTCAGAAACGCGAAAAACGAGGGATCTGAATCAAGTCCGGAATGACGAAAAGTCTGTGGAACTGTCAGGGACACCATACCGGAAGTGTATCCAAAAAAAAGCTTTAAAAGTGAAAGTGTTCACCGCAAATAATCATTGACGTTCTCATAATCGAATCTATCGTCATCAAGGACATTGTGAACAAATCTGAAGATGAGGTTTCTTTGGCCGAGGGTGAGTTCGGGATAAAAAACAGGGTTGGCCACCACCGCGCCTCTGAAAGCAAAAAATGGGGCGACTATCCCCGTTATCTCTTCATCTCCCGATGTCCTCACATACTCATTAAAAAAAAATTTTAATCCATCGAGATATGCTCCCATGACATCTCCGTAGTGTTTTATCGAGAAAAATATGTAGTTAATCGCCAATGCGGTAACATCGTCAGCCGGATCGCCCCATGGCCCCCTGCTCCTGTCAAGGAGGACAAAATCCGCCCCCCATTCGCACCTCCGGCAAGCTGGGGCAAGAGGGGCGGGGTATGCGCGTCAAGGACGGGGGAAGGGGTTTCACTTTCCGGATTAAACTCCTTAAACCATATATTCCCCGGGTGGAAATCGCCGTGTATCAGGGAGAGCCTCGTGTATTTCGGCTTCAATTTCGCGATCCGGTCTACCGACTTCTTAATGATATCCGCCATCTCTCCACACGAAAGGACCCCGTCAGGATAGGTATCGAAGACACCCATCAGGCATTCTCCGTGTCCCACAGTGTCTCTTAGTTTTCTAAAATAGAGCGTCTTTGAATCCTTTTTGACGGCGTGTATCCCCGCAAGATAGGCAGTCATTGCCTTTATCTTCTTTATGTCCTCTTCTCCGAGACGATCTTTCCGGGAAAGTGCGGTCAGGTCGTTAAAATAGCTTTTACCCTCCGCCTTTTCCATCAACAAATAATATTCTTTTCCTCCGCCTATTGACTTTAAAGAACCGTCCCTCATCTCGGACAATACATCGATCCCCTTCACATGCTTGGGCAAATTGTTGTATTCATCGAGGTCCAGAAGAAATACCGCCGCCCTGTCTGAAGGATAATCATGACCAAGGCCCTCAGGGATCAGAGTTTTTATGACATACGATTGGATGCCGGTTGAGGTTGTCGTTTCTACGAGGAAGCCGGAACCCTGAACACCTGATCCGAGTCTGCTGACATTAACCTGAGTGACATCACTGAACCTTTCGAGAAGGTAGGATTTTAATGCTGCCTCGCTGATCATGAGAGAGGATCGTTAGTCTTTCTTGTCCTTCCGGCTTGGGCGCCTGATGCTGCCTTGCTCCGTCACCTCAGGAGATCCGACAAGCTGGAACGACATTTAGTTGGGATAAACTCCGTTATAAAAATTTTTTCAGAGCTCCCCGAAATTGCTTCTGTATCTCTCCACAAATTCTTCATAGATGAAATGATGCTCCTGAGTGCCGTATTTCTCTATTGCATAAGTAGCCGTTACCGCGCCCATCTTTGCAGCTTTTTCAATATCCCTGTCCGCAATGATCCCTTTTAAAAGTCCCGCCCTATAAGCGTCACCCGCACCCGTCGGGTCTACAACATTTTCAACTTTTGCGGCAGGGATACTCACATCACATTCGGAAGTGCTTATGAGAGAACCTTTCTCTCCGAGGGTTGTAATGATCTTTTCTGTGAGACCCAATAATTCTTTCTTGCTCATGCCGGTCATCTTCATGATTATCTCGAGTTCATAATCATTTGAGATCAACATCATTGAGCCGTCAAGCCACTCCTTAAGAACGTTCCCTTCCCACTTCGTGAGAGACTGGCCTGGATCACAGATGTACTTAATGCCTTTCTCCCTGCACAACCCTGCATATTCGACCATGTCCTGCAGGTTCCCCGGAGCGATCAGGACAATGGTGTTTTTGGGACCCGCGCTTTCGAACCGGCATTCGGAGGGATATTTCATCGCGCCGGGATTGAATCCCGTTATCTGGTTATCGGCCATGTCGGTCGTTATATATGCACCGGCGGTAAATTCTTCATGAATGATTCTTATCCCTTCTACAGGGATATTATTTTTATCGAGCCAGCCAAAATAATTGTGGTAGTCTTTTCCTATCGTCGCAATAATAAAAGGCTTCTCATGCAACAGGCCAAGAGTATATGCGATATTCCCGGCGGTACCCCCGAACTTTTCCGACATACCGTTGACGTTGAAACACACGTTCAGGACGTGAATCTTGTCGGGGAGGATGTAGTCGGAAAATTTCCCGGGAAAGTCCATGATTCTGTCATATGCCATTGATCCTGAAATATAGATATTCACGAGATCTCCTTTATTCCAGTGATTTTATTTCGGCGTCTATGTCGGCCCTTCTTTTAATCAGGTCCGCCTTCTTCTGCTGGACAGCACCGAGATCCTGCCTGAGCGGCTCTAATTCTTTCTCTAATTGTCTGATCTGAATAAGGTTGTAATGATATCTGCTCCCGGTCTTTTCATTAATCGTCGACACCAGTTTTGCCTCCTGCTCTTCAGTAGACCCGATTTCAGAATTGACTGAATCTAATTCAGCCTTTAACTCATTGACTCTCGCACTCTTGTCGTCCGCTGGTTCGGGAGTCGTAGACGGGATAGTCGTTTCCCGGGGGGCTTCCCGCTCCTGTTCCGGCTGAGCTTCCGGTCTCTCTTTTGTGGCTGTATCCGGAGACTTCTTCCCCTCGATCTTCAGGACATCTTTTTTGGGCACCGACATCGACCCCGTATCGAAATAAATATTAACCTCGTCCCCTGCTTCGTCATAAGAACTTACTCCCGATATCACCGAACCATTATTAAGGTAGATTTTGTATGTTGCCCAGGAATAAACAGGAAGCAACAGGATTATCATGAAGAAAAAGATCCTTTTCATTCGTCCCTCCCCAGTTCTTTCAAAAGATTTTCAGCGACCTTCTTATTAAAGCCTTTCAGCTTGGCGATCGTCTCGACAGAGGCTTTTTTTATACCTTCTATACTACCAAAAACCCTCAAAAGTGCAAACCTCCGCTTTTTCCCTATACCGGGAATTATTTCCAAAGGCGACTGCAGAAGCGCCTTTTCTCTTAATCTTCTGTGATATCCTATCGCAAATCTGTGCACCTCATCGCGAATACTTTTCAGGAGAAGGGAAGGCTGCTTTCCGTCTTCCAGGCTTACCGGTTCATCCGAAGTGGTGAGATACGCCCTGTCAGGGTCTTTGGCGATTGCGATAAGTTCCGGGGAATTTCTTAATACTTCCATATTCTTTTCTATGACCCTTCTGGCTGTCTCCAGATGTCCCTTCCCCCCGTCAACGATAAGAAGGTCGGGCACATTGCCTTCAAGGCTATGAATGATCCTGTCGATGAGTTCTTCCATCATCGAATAATCATCGATCCCTTTCACTGTTTTGATCTTCAGTCTTCTGTAAAGATCCTTCTGGAACGAACCCTTTGTCCAGTAAACAAAGGCTCCCACAGCTTCTTTCCCCGAAATATTCGAAACATCGAATGCACCGACATCATCGGGGATTTTTCTCAACCCCAGCATCTCTTTCACTTCCGGCAGCAATTCGTCCCTCGTTGCATCTCTTTTCGCCCTGTATGAAAAAACTGCGTTCTCTATCGCCATGTCGGCAAGTTCTTTTTTCTTCCCTCTCTTCGGAGATGCTATCTTAACGCCTCCACCCTTGCGCTGTTTGAGCCACGCCTCCAATGATTTCGGCTCCCCGGGCAAGAGCGGAACGACTATTTCTGCCGGCGGGATGATCTCTTTTGCGTAAAACTGAGTAATGAAGGTGTGCATCAATTCCCTGTCCGGGACATTTTCGATATGTTTAATAAAAAAATCTTTTGAACCTATCATGATCCCATTTCTTATAAAGAAAGCTTTAAAAGATGCTTCACCGTCCTCTCTGTAAAATCCGATGACGTCCAGGTCTCCGAGTTCGGGAGAGACAATTTTCTGCGAGTCCCACGCCTTTTCGATCGCCCTGATCCTGTCCCTTATCTTTGCAGCACCTTCAAATTTCGTTTCTTCTGAAAGCGCCATCATTGTCTTCTCAAGATTCTCGAGCAGGTTCTTCTTTTCACCGCTCAGGAAAAGCTTCACTTCGTGTATCATCTTGAGGTATTCTTCCCTGCTGACATATCCGGCGCACGGGGCAACGCATCTTCCCATCTGATGCTGGATACACGGCCTCATCGGTCTATCGAAAGAAAAACGGCAATCCCTTATATGGAAGTTCCTTCTGATAAAAGCAAGAGATTCCCACATCGACCCCGCAGGGACATAAGGGCCAAAGTACAACGCGCCGTCCTTTTTGATCTTTCTCACGACCTCAAGACCAGGCCATTCTTCATTAACGGTCAGTTTCAGATAAGGATAATTCTTGTCGTCCCGCAGGATCACATTGAACCTGGGTTTGTATTGCTTGATCAAGTTTGCTTCGAGAACAAAGGCTTCGAGTTCATTGCCCGTGACGATATAGGTGAGATCTTTGACCTCCTTCACCATAGCTTCCTTACGCACGTCCAGGCCCGACGACCTTTGAAAATAACTCTTTATACGATTTCTGAGATTCTTCGCCTTTCCGATATAGAGCACCTTCTGCCGCAAATCCTTAAAGACATATACCCCTGGTTTGGAAGGAATACCCGAGAGCTCGATAGACATGATTACTCAGCCGCTTTCAATCTGCTTTTTGTTTCTTTGCCAGTGTTTTTTGGCTTGTGATCTTATGAGCAGATCAAAATTGTATATGGCACTTCATTTTTCCCGCGCCTTCGTCCGTCATAAACAGAAGCGCCTTCTTCAGTCTTTTGCACCAGGCGCGAATGTCCCTTTCAAAGGTCGGGCAATCCCCGATCACCTCAAGGATATCGCCGGACTGCATATCCGGAGATTTCGCCGCAATCTTCAAGACGGGTTGCGGACATTTAAGCCCCGTCGTATCCAGTACTACTACCGCCATCTTTTCCGTACCCCCTTTCATGCATTAACCAGAAACTCGCAACTAAAATAACGCCCCGATGAAACATCGGGATTGACACCTTAATCTTTACGGCGGAGAGGAAAAGACCTTATCCCGCCTCTTCCATGAAGCTGCCTATCTTCCTGAACCTCTTGTATCTTTCTTCAATGAGTTTCCCGGGTGCTTTTGCTCTGAGCTCATCAAGCGCAGCCTTGATGTGTTCGGACAAATTCTTTGCCATTCCTTCGGGGTCTCTGTGAGCTCCTCCATGGGGTTCCGGGATTATACCGTCTATTATTTTGAAACTCAACAGGTCCTGGGCGGTGAGTTTGAGCGCATCTGCCGCCCTCGAAAAATCTTCGGCGCCGAGATCACCGTTTTTCTTCCAGAGTATCGCTGCACATCCTTCGGGAGAGATTACGGAATAGCACGAATGTTCCAGCATGTACAGCCTGTCCGCAACACCAAGGGCAAGAGCTCCTCCGCTTCCGCCTTCACCGATAACGATCGATACGATAGGTGTCCTGAGCGTTGACATTTCCATCAGGTTGGACGCAATGGCTTCCGCCTGGCCCCTCTCTTCCGCGCCGATACCCGGATACGCCCCGGGCGTATCTATAAAAGTTATTACCGGCCTCTTGAATTTCTCGGCGAGTTTCATTACCCTGAGGGACTTCCGGTACCCTTCCGGCTGCGGCTGTCCAAAGTTACGGTATATCCGTTCCTTTGTACCGCGCCCCTTTTGGTGCCCCACGATCGCAACGGGAATATCTCCAATTTTTGCTATGCCCGCTACCATCGCCGGGTCATCAGAGAATCTTCTATCTCCATGCAACTCAATAAAGTCACTCGTTATCAGATTTACGTAATCCAGAGTATATGGCCTGTCCGGATGTCGCGCCATAAGAGTTTTCTGCCAGGGGGTAAGGGAAGAAAAGATCTCGGAACGGAGGTCTCTTACCTTCTTTTCGAGTTTCTTGATCTCGCTCGATATGTCGATATCCTTTCCGTCGGATACCCTTTTCAGCTCCTCTATTTTGAGTTCGAGTTCCTCGATGGGCCTCTCAAATTCAAGATAAGATCTGATCACTGAAAAACCACGGCCCCCTTTCCCGCTATTTTTTCTACCATGCTGATGATCTGATCGTCGTCCGACATCTTCATCCCGGTGGCTATCACTGTCTCGGTCTCACCGTAAAATATTCTGAGATAGAGGGGATATCTGCCCTTTTCGTTCGCTGCGAGAATGGACTTCAGTGTCTGGAGATGACCGCCATCCGGTAACGGAAGCGTTATGCTGATCTCAGCCCTATGCCCCATTCTTACTTCGACGCCGTCCAAACGCACAATCTCTGTGGAGACGATTTTGATCCCCTTTTCAGTTTTATCGACCGTACCCGTGACAAGGAGCGGCGTGTCCTTTTGCAGGATAGGGATGCGTGCCCTGTAAAGCTCGGGGAATACGATGATATCTATGTTGGCATCAGGGTCTTCGAGAGTGCAATACGCCATTATCTCAGCCTTTGATTTGGTCTGAATCTTTTTTATGTTCGTCAATATACCGCCTATCCTGACTTCCTGACCGTCGGACATTTCATCAAGGTCTGATATCTTTTTTGTCCCCAACGATCCGAGGAGCCTGTCGTATTTTGTTAAAGGGTGACCGGTGATATAAAAACCGAGTGCTTCCTTTTCGTGTTTCAAGGTCTCCTCTTCATTCCACTCCTTTAGATTTTCTGCAGTTTCTTCAAGAGAGTCGCCAAAAATGCTCTGCTGCCCGAAAATTCTACCGGCAGATGCCCGCGAGCTTCCATTGAGGATCCCGTTCAGGGTTTCCACCGCCCGTGCCCTTGTGATGCCCAACGAATCAAAAGCTCCCGCTTTTATAAGGCTTTCAACCACCTTTTTATTCACCTTCCTCTGGTCGACCCTGTCGAGGAGGTTCGGTAGCGTGGTGAACGGACCGTCGGCGTCCCTCGATTCGATCATCGACTCTATGGCGGCAGAGCCGACCCCTTTGACCGCCTCGAGACCGAAACGTATTGAATTGCCCACGACCTTAAACTCTTTTCCAGAGAGGTTTATATCGGGCGGGAGTATCTCTATCCCCATTTCCCGGCAGCCCGCAATCGATTTAACGATCTTATCGGTATTGTCCATGTCCGCACTCAGTGTGGCCGCCATAAACTCGACCGGGAAATGTGCTTTCAAATAAGCGGTCTGGTAGGTAACATATGCATACGCCGCAGAGTGCGACTTATTGAAGCCGTATTCCGCAAAAAATGCCATCAAATCGAAAATCTTTATCGCTTTTTTCTCCGAAATGCCGTTTGCAATGGCCCCCTTTATGAATGTCTCTTTTTGTTTCTCCATCTCTTCGGGCCTCTTCTTGCCCATCGCCTTTCTCAGGATGTCCGCCTGTCCCATCGAGAAATTTGCGAGCTTGTTGGCGATTCTCATAACCTGTTCCTGATACAGGATGACCCCGTATGTTTCGTCCAGGATCTCCTTCAGTTGAGGCAGGTCGTATTTGACGGGTATTTTGCCTTTTTTCCTCTTGATGAATTCATCGATCATGCCGCTTCCCATAGGACCCGGCCTATAAAGCGCAACGATAGCAATAAGGTCTTCAAACCTGTTGGGACCGATCTTCACGAGCAGATCTCTCATCCCGGCGCTCTCAAGCTGGAAAATGCCGGTAGTCTGTCCCGAACTCAAGAGATCGTAAGTTTTTTCATCATCGAAGGATATGTCCTTGAGAGATAATTCCTTGCCGTTGCCTTCGATATATTTCAGCGTCTTATCTATTACGGTAAGGGTTTTCAGCCCCAGAAAATCAAATTTTAGGAGGCCTATCTTTTCTATAGAGCCCATATCGAACTGTGTCATAATACTGCCGTCCGAAGGGTTTTTATACAGCGGAGTGTAATCCGTCAGAGGGGACGGAGAGATCACAACTCCCGCGGCATGGGTAGAGGCGTGTCTGCTGAGCCCTTCGAGGCGGATCGCGACATCGAGCAATTCTTTTATTTTCGTTTCGTTGTCATAGAGAGATTTCAGCTGCGGCTCGGCCTTCAAAGCCTCTTCGATCGTAATGTTCAATGAATTCGGTACGAGCTTTGCTATTTTGTCCACTTCTCCATAAGGAATATCGAGTGCCCTGCCGACGTCCCTTATCGCGGCCTTTGCAGCCATCGTTCCGAAGGTGATTATCTGCGCAACATGGTCCTGTCCGTACTTTTGTGCGACATAGGAAATGACCTCCGACCTCCTGTCCTTACAGAAATCCACATCGATATCCGGCATGCTTATTCTTTCCGGGTTGAGGAAGCGTTCAAAAAGGAGATGATATTTCACGGGGTCGATATCCGTTATTCCAAGGCAGTATGATACGAGACTTCCCGCTGCCGACCCCCTCCCGGGACCGACCGGAATGCCTTTCTTTCTTGCATAATTGATGAAATCCCACACAATAAGAAAATACGATGAATAATCCATCTTCCTGATTACATCGAGTTCCATTCTGAGCCTTTTTTTATAAATTTCGCCGGGTTCCTGTCCTATTTTAGTGAGCAGTCCGTCGTAGGCAAGTTTCTCCAGCGTTGCTTCCGGTGACTGTCCGTCTTCGACTTCGTACACCGGCAGGAGACTGGCCCCTAAGCTGAATTCCACGTTGCACTTCTCGGCGATAGCCCTTGTGTTAAGGATCGCCTCCGGTATGTCCCTGAAGGCGTCCTTCATTTCTTCCGGTGATTTGAAATAGAAGCTCTCCGAACTGAAACGCATGCGGTTTTGATCATTTACCGTCTTGCCTGTTTGAATACAGAGCAAAATATCGTGCGCCCTTGCATCATCCTTCTTCAGGTAGTGACAGTCATTCGTAGCGACAATCCCGATATGTAATTCCCTCGCAAGATCAATGAGCTTCCTGTTTACTTCCTCCTGCTCCGGAATCCCATTATCCTGTATTTCTATATAAAAATTTTCCGGACCTAATATGTGCTTATATTCGAGCGCCTTCTCCCGTGCCTTATCGGTCATCCCTTTCTGCAAATAGTAAGGGATCTCTCCTTTCAGACAGGATGTCAGGCCGATCAAGCCCCCGCTATATTGTTCGAGCAGGTCACGGTCTATTCTCGGTTTGTAATAGAACCCTTCCGTGTATGCCCGGGTGACGAGTGTCACAAGATTGCGGTATCCATTATTATCTTTTGCGAGCAGTACAAGGTGGAACGATGCTTCTTCGGTATCCGGGTCCAGTCGCTTCTCAAAGCGGCTCCCCGGTGCGATATAAACCTCGCAGCCGATGATCGGTTTTATTCCCGCTTTTGTGGCGAGCCGGTAAAATTCCACGGCGCCGAAAAGATTGCCGTGGTCCGTTATCGCCACTGCAGGCATCCTGAAACCGACAGCCCTCTCGACAAGTTCTTTTATCCTTATCGCTCCGTCCAGCAGGCTGTATTCTGTGTGCAGATGGAGGGGAACAAAATCTGAATGCTGATGCATAATGAAAATATTAACCTCACGGGTATTTTTAAGTCAATGCAGACGGCCGGCGACAATGCAGGCCTTATGTGAAAGGTGATTATCAAATGGTTCGATTGCTCCTCCCTTGACGGCGGGGACGAGTGGGAAGTTATAATTGATGAGACAATGAAAGTAAAAATTATTATCATCCTCGCTGTCCTCTCAATCGTGATCGGAACCTCCGCCGGGGGCTATCTCGCTGTCAGCAGCGGGCTGCCCTCCATTGACGAGATAAAACAGTACAAACCCGCGGCGGGCACAAAGATATACTCCGACGACGACGTTCTTATCGGTGAACTGAAAGCGGACAAAGGCATATTTGTCCCTCTGAAAAAGATGCCGCCGCATATGATCAATGCCCTGGTCTCCGTTGAAGATTCAAGGTTCTGGAAACACAAGGGTATCGATTATATCGCTATAGCACGCGCCGTCGCCAAGGATATTCTTTATGCCGGATTGAAAGAGGGCGGCAGCACCTTGACCCAGCAACTGGCAAAGGTGATGTTCCTGACCCCGGAAAAGACTTTCAAAAGAAAGATAAAGGAAGCAGCGCTTGCTATAAAGATAGAAAAGAACCTCGATAAGAGAGAGATTCTCGAACTCTATCTCAATAAGGTCTATTTCGGCCACGGTGCTTATGGCGTTGAAATGGCTTCAAGGATATATTTCGGCAAATCGGTGAGCGACATAAACTTGTCCGAGGCCGCCCTCATTGCGGGTCTCGTAAAGGCGCCTTCCACATATTCGCCATACAATGACATTGCAAAGGCCAAAGAACGGCAGCGTTTTGTGCTGTCCCGAATGGTGGAAGAGGGATACATCAGGAAGTCTGAAAAGGATAACGCCGAGCGGCAGCCGATCTATCTTTCCAGTATGAGAAGGAGTATGGACGCGAATAATTACTTCATTGAATATGTGAGAAAGTACCTTGAAGAAAAGTACGGAGCGGATACCGTTTATAAGGGGGACCTCAGGGTTTATACGACATTGGACAGAAATGCACAATTATCCGCAGCGCGGGCTGTCCAGCAAGGTCTCAGAGAGCTCGACAAAAGGAGAGGATGGCGTGGCCCCCTGGAACGGAAAAAGGATATCGATATCGAAAAGGAGATGAAGACCAAAGAGCTCACGACCATTGTTGTCACGAATCCCGGGGAAATCTCGCCGGGACTCGTCCTTCGGGTGGGCGCCAAAGAGGCTGTTATAAAGACACGGGGTATTTTGGGGAAACTCTCCAGCGAAAACGCCGAATGGGCCTCAAAGGTTATCGACTCCAGGAACGGCACGACCAAGTTCTTAAAAGATTTTACTCTAACGCAGATCCTGAAGCCCGGCGATATCGTTAGGGTGAGCATTAAGAGTATAAAAGGCAGTAAGGTTCAACTCTCCCTTGAACAGGAACCACAGGTTGAAGGCGCTCTGGTCGCCATAGAACAGGATACCGGATTTATACGTGCGCTCATCGGCGGGTATGATTTCATCAGGAGTGACTTCAATAGGGCTCTTTATGCAAAACGGCAGCCCGGCTCGGCATTCAAACCAATTATCTACGCCGCCGCATTAGACCATGGCTTTACTCCGGCAAGTATATTCATGGACGAACCTGTGACCTATCCGGGCGGACCAAAGGGCGATTGGTCGCCTGAAAATGCCGATCACAAATTTTATGGTACTACGAGTCTGAGAGAGGCGTTGACGTATTCGAGGAATGTCGTGACTGTCAAACTGGTCGACGCGTTGGGAATAAATAATGTTATAGACTTTGCAAGGACTGTCGGCATTCAGGGGAATATACCGAGTGACCTGACCGTTGCTCTCGGCTCATTGAGTGTCACCCCGATCGAACTTGCCTTGTGTTACAGTGTGTTCGCAAACGAAGGAATGAAAATGAACTCTATCGCCGTTAAGTATATTATCGATTCCAGGGGCACGGTTCTGGAGAGTAATGAGCCCGAGGCAGAGGAGGTTGTCAGCCCTCAGACGGCTTTCCTGATTACATCCATGATGGAGGATGTCGTAAAACACGGCACCGGATGGAGGGCAAAGGCACTCGGCAGGCCTGTTGCAGGGAAAACAGGGACAACAAATGATTACAGGGATGCGTGGTTTGTCGGCTATACATCAAATCTCCTGTCCGCCGTATGGGTCGGCTTTGATGATATGAGACCGCTCGGGACACAGGAAACGGGTGCACGCGCAGCTTCTCCCATATGGGTGCAGTTCATGAAAAATGTGACCGGAGAGAGCGAGGAGTTCCCCGTCCCTGAAGGTATCGTCAGCCGCACCATAGACCCGTCAACAGGACTTCTTATGCGAGATGAATCGACGGGTCTAAAGGAATATTTCAAGGAAGGCACGGAGCCCAAATATTTTGCGCCGTCCGCACCGGTCCGTAAGGTCCGGGAAAAGGATACAAACCTTAATTTTGATTAGTCGCTGTTGTATCATCAAATTCCTCAATCTTCAGCGGGAATAAATGGGAATAAATATGGTGGGTTATTACTGGCCTATTTGGGAGTCTGATCCGTGTCACCCTGAGCTTGTCGAAGGGTTCATTACGGCATGGTTCGACAAGCTCACCATGACAATTGAGCATGATGCCGGCATTTGTAAACATACTCCAAGAAAGTCGAAAAAAATCCCGTCAAAAACTATTGACTTTTCGGGGATGGTTATGTAATATAACTCCGACTTTTATCCCAATAAGGAGGAATGTATGGAAGAAGTCCTTTTAATGGATGCGATTATCAACCCGGAGGTTATCCCTCACAATGTCAGTTACGGCATACTCGCCTCAATCCTTTTAATCCTCATGGCTCTCGCGGTAAAAGGCTCTCTGCATTTGATTCCCAGAGGTCTTCAGAATTTTGTTGAGATGATTGTTGATGCGATTTACAAGTTGGTGGATGAGAATATCGGTCATCATTGGAGCAAAACGTTCTTTCCCTTTATCTGCACGATATTCCTTTTCATCCTCCTCTGCAACTTCATGGGACTTGTCCCCGGATTTGCATCGGCGACATCCAATGTGAATACGAATGCCGCAATGGCCATCCCTGTATTTCTTGCAACCCATTTTTATGGGATTAAGGTCCACGGAGGCTCATACTTAAACCACTTCCTGGGCCCGATCCGCTCAATTGCAGCGCTTCCGCTCATGATCCTCATGTTCTTCGTAGAAGTCATCGGGCATATTGCAAGACCTATCACCCTTACAGTCCGGTTATTCGGAAATATGACCGGTAAGCACATTATCCTTCTCGTTCTCGGAATTATTGCACCCTATTGGCCCCAGCTGTCATTTTAGGTCTCGGTGTCCTTGTGAGTGTTGTGCAGGCTTTTGTTTTTGCGCTCTTAGCGACATTGTATTTAGCTGGTGCGGTCGAACACGCACATTAATTCTATATTTTCAAGAAAGGAGGAAGTTAACAATGAAGAAAACTGTAGGTATCATTCTTCTCGCCCTCACAATGTTATGGATTCTCGCACCTGTCTGCTTTGCTGAGGAGGCAGCCGCTGCAACAGCCGGAAAAAGCTCAAACATCCTTTATTACGCTTTAGCTGCTCTCGGTTGCGGTCTCGGAATCGGACTTGCAGCTCTCGGCACAGGCATCGGCCAGGGTATCGGCTTAGGTGGCGCTTGCGAAGGAGTGGCAAGGAATCCTGGTGCATCAGGTAAGATCACAACGACCCTGATCATCGGTCTCGCCATGATCGAGTCTCTCGCAATCTACGCACTCGTCGTAGTCCTGATTCTCATCTTCGTCAACCCGTTCGGAAAACTCCTTCAGTAAGAGAGCTTAAGAAAGACTGCAAAAAGGGGCAGGAGAACATCCTGCCCCTTTTTTTTGTTTCTTCAGACATTCCCGTGGTTATTCTTGCAGCCCCTCTTTGGCAAAGAGGGGAAAGAGGAGATTTTAAGTATGATAAGGAGCGTCAAGCGGACTCTGCGGCACATTCTGCATATCGCGCAGCACATGGGTATAGATCATGGTCGTCTCGACGCTCTTGTGACCCAACAGGTCTTGTATCTCCCGAATATTTACGCCGCTCATCAGCAGATGCGTTGCAAAGCTATGGCGCAGCGTGTGGACGGACACATGTTTCACGATGCCTGCCTTCTTAACAGCATTTCTATGGCCGACTGTATCGCCTTATCGCTGATGTGATGCCGCTTCACCTTTCCGCTGCGGGGATCGACTGACAATTAATAGAGAAATAGAAATAGAGAAATAGAAATAGAGAAATAGAAATAGGGAAATAGAAATAGTAGAAATAGGGACACATCCCATTTTTCTTGACAAAAACGGGAAGGCCTTTTGGTAGTGAGGAGTTTGTGCTTGAAATGGAAAGAAACTTGCAAGAAGACTCTTGCAACGCCCTAAGGGAAGACCAAGAAAGGAATCCTACTGAAAATGGGATGTGTCCCTATTTTTATTTATTTTTATTTATTTATTTTTATTTGTGTCATTCAGGGAGAACCGTTGTACGGTCATTATCTCCCTTTCCGCTTCTTACAGTAATAATCTGCATACCGAAGTCGATGTCCTTTACCCGAAGACGGGCGAGTTCCATAAGCCGCAAGCCGGAACCGTAGAGCACCTGAGCAATCAAAAGACTTGTTCCCGATATGCCGCTGAACAGCGCCTTGACTTCATCTGTGGTAAGCACCACGGGAGACGGGCTCCACGCTTTGCCCGTACCGTATCGCCAAGGTTCCCTATATTCTGTCCAAGCACGTCCCGGAAAAGAAGAGCAGGGCATTAAATGCCTGGTTCTGGGTTGAGGCCGAAACCCGGCGTTTGATGGCGAGATGACTGAGATACTGTTTGATGTCATCAGCAGCAAACGCTGTTTCATCGCCCTTTGTCTCGCAAACATATCCGAAAAACCGTTTTGCCCAGTCGAGATAACTTCTTTCAGTGCTTAAGGAATAATGTTTCAGGCGAATACTCCGTTTCATCTCTTCGATTATCCGCGAAACGTCCGAACCTTTTGCAACGCTCCCGGCAGATAGGGATAAAGCATCTGATACTGTTTTTCCCTTGAAATTGACCAGATAAACCTGAACCGCCTGCCGGGCCTGACGGATTTGCCAGTCCAGTATATTATTGTTCTTTTGCAATGAATCCATGAATTCCATGACGAGTTTATTGTTATCCAACTGATTGTTTTTATTGCTGAAATATAGAAACTTGCTGGCCCAGGAGGCAAAATAGGGAATGTTTTTCTCGGGTACGAGCTTACGGGAACGCAGGAACGCCTGAAATTCGGGCAATATGCTATCTTTTGCCATAAACCCCTTACTATACCGATTCGCTAATATCATGTTATTATCCATATATTACCGATTTATGCAAATGCTAATATGCTGTTTTCAATCACATTTGATTTTCTAATGTAATTTCTTGTGATATAATGTGGCAAATAAAACCGTTTCGGTATAATTATTGTTAGCTGTAAATAAAGGAAATAATGGGGGGCAATCATGGGGAATCTTGGAATTTATACATCATATGATGAACAATTAAACGGACATATCCAAGAAGCAGTCGATATCTCAGTTGAATCCGGCTATTTAATCTGGTTAGTTAGCAAAAGGAATAAATCCGGCTCGCTTCAAGTTACCAACAACTATTCCTATTTTAATAAAAATAAAAAAGGACGAGAGATATTATAAAGGTGAAGTTATTGATATTAAGAAGGCAACAGATGTTGTAGTAGAGGAAATTTTATCGGACACTTCACATAGACCTAAAAAATGGCAAGAAATTGACCGTGAATTATATAAAGATTTTAAAAGTGCTTTGTATATAGAGGGTCTAAAACAGATACAAAAGCCGCATGAAGTAACTGGAAACATCCTCCGGAAAGCTTGTACTATATCGAATTTGATAACATATAA
>CAVZMO010000053.1:0-157549 GCA_963776195.1 Thermodesulfovibrionales bacterium | reverse complement strand
AGGCAAACAGGGCGTCATCGCTCAGATAAACCACCCGTCCAAGGCTGTTCTTCCGCCCTTCATAAATGTGAATCTTCCTGTCCCGGATATCGAGATCCCTTATCTTCAAGCTAAGAAGCTCCCCGATTCTCATGCCTGTCCTCAGAAGCACCAGGATGAGAGCACGGTCACGAGTCTTTTCAATAACAGAGAGGAACCGCCTGACATCACCTGGGTTCATCGCACGGGTAAAAGACGGGCAGTCCGATCTGATTTTTCGTTTGAGGATCTTTTCGGGATAAGGTCCTGTTCGATCAGAAAGCGCAGAAAGCCGATGAGGTACATAAGCCTCGTCCTGGTTGAAGTGATTTTCGTTCCGCGATCCTGCTCGTGTTCGACAAAACCTTCGAGATCATCACCTGCGATCTCTTCAAGTCGGCTCTTGCCCAAGCTGCTGTAAAAAGTGAGAAAGAGTTTTGCCGCTTTGAAGCTGCCCACGCGACTTTACTGGTTTGTGGTTCAACCGCCATTTGTGACGCATATAACGCGCGAGATGTTCTTTCCCGGGAAACTCCATTCCAGATAGCTTCTGAAGGATTTTATCGATAGGCGCTGCAACATCTTGATGACGGAATGTTTTGTCTTCACGACTGAGCGGTCTGTTGAAAATTTGCCTTGCCTGGGCCATTACTCCTCCTCTTCCTCTTTAGAAAAGCAGAATAGATAATGACCCTCAGCAATCTTAAGAATCAATCACTTTTGTTACGTATAGCAAAAGCTAATATGCACTTAAGAGATGGTACTTACTAAGGCGGCTATAAGTAAGGATACATATCTGTCATTGCCCGACTTGATCGGGCAATCCAGAGAAAGGCACTGGATTCACCGGTCGAGCCGGAGAATAACAAACAGACGAAACTATGTCGCCATACTAATGACCGCATTAGTAAGTGCATATTAGAGGTGGTGTCGACAATCCGCCTGACATCTGACAGGTCAAATTCCGCACTTCTAAAATCTCATGCCTCTACTTCAGCAGCCACTTCCCCGGCAAATGTAATGTTATTGCCGTCATAATCAACCAAAACCGTGTCCCCTTCCCTGAATGTCCTGTCCAGTATCTTCAGGGCAAGTGGGTTCAGTATCTCTCTCTGGAGCGCCCTTTTCAATGGCCTTGCCCCATAAATCGGGTCAAACCCGATGTCTGCAAAATATTCTTTTGCACTTTCCGTCAATTTTAAGTCCACATTTTTTTCTTTTATGTATCTTTTCATCCTGTTGACCTGTATTTCAACGATCTGCTTGAGCAGTTCTTTTGTCAACGTGTTGAAAACGATGATCTCATCAACCCTGTTCAGGAACTCCGGTCTGAAAAATGTCTTCAGGTCGTTCATAACCTTTTCTTTCAGTTCCTCATTGTTGATGACCCAGTAAGCAGAAGGCCTCTTTGCCCGCTCCTGGAGCATCTCCTGAATATGCACACTCCCTATGTTCGACGTCATGATAACCACGGCATTTCTGAAGTCCACTGTTCTCCCGTGGCTGTCAGTAAGTCTTCCGTCATCAAGCAATTGCAAGAGCAGGTTGAAGACCTCCGGATGGGCTTTTTCGACCTCATCGAACAAAACGACCGAATAGGGTTTTCTCCTTACCGCCTCCGTAAGCTGTCCGCCTTCTTCATAGCCCACATATCCGGGAGGTGCGCCGATAAGCCTCGAGACGGTGTGCCTCTCCTGATACTCGGACATATCTATCCGTATCATCGCATTCTCGTCATCAAAAAGGAATTCCGCCAATGCCCTGGCAAGCTCGGTCTTCCCGACCCCGGTAGGTCCAAGGAAGATGAAAGAGCCGATAGGCCTGTTAGGGTCTTGAATCCCTGCGCGGGCCCGTCTCACCGCATTCGATACCGCTTCTATGGCCTCGTCCTGTCCTACGACCCTCTGCCTGAGACGCTCATCCATGTGAATAAGCTTCTGGACTTCGCCTTCGAGCATCCTGCTCACCGGTATCCCCGTCCACTTGGAGACCACTTCAGCGATATCCTCTTCATCCACCTCTTCTTTCAGCATCTTCCTCCGCTTCTGGACATCGAGAAGCCTTTTGTTCTCCTCATTGAGTGACTTCTGGAGTTCGATCAATTTTCCATATCTGAGTTCCGCCGCCCTAGTCAGGTCCCCTTCACGTTCAGCCCTTTCGGAATCAATCTTCGTCTTTTCGATCTGCTCCTTGCAATCCCGCATCTTTGCGATGATCTCTTTTTCACTCATCCACTGCGCCCTCAACTCATCACGCTTCTCCTGAAGCTCGGCCATCTCCTTGATTATCTTTTCAAGCCTTTCTTTTGCGTCCTTTGACCCGTCTTTCATTACCGCCTGTTTTTCTATCTCATACTGCCGGAGTTTCCTTTCGATCTCGTCAAGCTCTATAGGCATGCTGTCTATCTCCATCCTGAGTTTTGATGCAGACTCATCGATCAGATCGATCGCCTTGTCAGGGAGAAACCTGTCAGTGATATACCTGTTTGACAACACCGCAGCGGCGATCAATGCAGAGTCTTTTATCTTGACGCCGTGATGGACCTCGTATCTTTCCTTGCAAGCCGCGCAGGATCGATATGGTATCTTCGACGCTCGGCTCCTTTATGAGGATGGGCTGGAACCTTCTTTCGAAGGCCGGGTCTTTTTCTATATGCTTTCTGTATTCATCAATTGTTGTGGCGCCCACACACCTGAGGTCCCCCCTCGCGAGCGCGGGTTTGAGCATATTCGATGCGTCAATAGCGCCCTCCGCCGCACCGGCGCCGACAAGCGTGTGAAGCTCATCTATGAACAAAATGATTTTGCCTTCAGCCTGCTCGATTTCCTTGAGGACCGCCTTTAATCTCTCCTCGAACTCCCCCCTGAACTTCGAGCCCGCCACGATCGCACCCATGTCGAGGGCGACCACTTTCTTGTCCTTTAAGGTCTCCGGCACATCTCCCGCAACGACCCGCTGTGCAAGCCCCTCTGCGATAGCGGTCTTTCCGACACCAGGCTCGCCGATTAGCACAGGGTTATTCTTTGTCCTCCTTGACAAGACCTGTATGATCCTCCTTATCTCGTCATCTCTTCCGATGACAGGGTCGAGCTTTCCCTTTTTTGCGAGTTCCGTGAGGTCGCGGCTGTATCTCTTCAAAGCCTGATACTTATCTTCAGGATTCGGATCGGCTACACTCTGCCCGCCCCTTATTTCTCTCATTGCAGCAAGGACCTTATCGGATGTCGCGCCATATTTTTTCAACAGTTCGGAGCACGGCCCTCCTATCGAAATAAGTGCGACAAGGAGATGTTCCACGCTCACATATTCATCCTTGAGGTGCTCCGCGCTTTTATGCGCTTCTTCGAATACCCCTTTCAATCTCGGGCGATATGTACATCTGTCCTAAAGGTGTTGCGCCTATGACCTTCGGGAATTTGTCGACCGCCTCTTCAACATCCTTTTGCAATGCCTTTATATTTATGCCGAGCCTCATGAGTATCTGCGAGGCAACGCCTTCGTCGTCCTCAAGGAGCGCCCAGAGCAGATGTTCGGCGTCAATCTGCTGATTGCCTTTCTTCTCGGCAAATCTCTGCGCCTCCTGTATCGCCTCCTGGCTTTTTATCGTAAATTTATCCATAAAACCTCCTTAAATCCAAATCGTTTCTTAGGAATGATGTGAGACGTTGTGAGAAAATTTATTTTTTGATACCTTGATGTACCTTTAAATGATGGAATCAGAAACATTTTAGAGAATAAACCGAGTAAAGATAATTCGATAATCATATCAAGTTAAATAAATTTTCGAACAATGTTCACATCATCCTCACTCTTCTGAAAAAATCTTTCTGAATTTCCTCATGAAATCTTTCCTGATATCTTCTTCGAGAAAATTCATCATCTCCTCCATCTCTCTCTGAAAGACCTCCAACCTGTGTCTGAGCCTAAGGATTATTTCCACCCCTGACCTATTGACCCCGAGTTCCCTCGTAAGACGGAGGATCATGGCCAATCTTTCAACGTCCTCCACTGAGTAGAGTCTTGCCCTCTTCGTCCTGTGAGGGGCGACCAGGCCTTCCCGTTCATAAAGCCGCAGGGTCTGAGGATGCACGTTGAGCATCCTCGCCACAACGCTTATCATGAATAAAGGCTGTTTTTTGTCCTTCGATTCATTCATCTCTGCAACAACCTCCTTCGAGGATCTTCTTTGTATAATCCCCCGACTTCCTTTATCATGTCTTTCGCTCTGCTATCCAGGTCTTTGGGTACGACTATCTTGATATCGACATACTGGTTTCCCCTGGCGCCTGTCTTCGGTGAGCGGAAGCCCTTTCCCGTAAGCTTTAATCTTTGTCCTCCCTGTGTTCCCGGCGGCAATGTCATCGCGGCTCTGCCGTCCAGTGTCGGGACTTCGATCCTGGCCCCGAGAGCAGCCTCCGCAAAGGTCACAGGCAGGTCAAGGTAGATGTCATCACCTTTTCTTTTAAATATCGGATGGTGCCTGACCGTGATTTCGATATGGAGGTCTCCGGCGGGGCCGCCGCCTATTACCTGCTCCTCCCATACCCTTTAATTTGACTCTCGAACCGGTATCAACTCCGGCGGGAATCTTGACCTTTACCGCCTCTGTCTGTAAAACTTTTCCCCTTCCCCCGCAGGTCCGGCAGAACTTTGTCACCTTTCTTCCGGTACCTCCGCAGGCAGTGCAGGGTTGTGCCATTTTAAAAAACCCCTTGGAGGTTTGAATACTTCCTGTTCCCTTACAGACATCACACACCTGAAATGCCTCAGCCCCTGAACCGTTACATGTCCCGCACGGAACTTCCCTATTGAAAGTGATCGGTCTTGTCACACCCGAGAACGCCTCCTCAAGGGTAAGCTCAAGGCCCATGACCATGTCGGGGCCTTTTGCGTGTTGCGCTCCCGGTCTTGTCCGTGCTCCAAAGAGATCCGAGAATATGTCGCCAAACCCGCCGAAATCATAGGTCTCACCGTGATCATACGGCCTGAATCCTTCAAATCCCGGGCCGCCCGCCCCAAAGGGCGCACTGCCGAACTGGTCATATTCAGTTCTTTTCTTGGCATCGCCTAAAACACCATACGCCTCATTAAGCTCCTTGAACTTCTGCTCTGCAGTTTTATCACCCGGATTCAGGTCAGGATGATATTTGCGTGCAAGCTTTCTAAAGGCTTTTTTTATCTCATCCTGAGAGGCGTCTTTGTTCACGCCCAGGGTTTTATAATAGTCTTTTACTTCAGCAGCCATCTTTATATTCCTTTATTTCTTATCATATCTATTGAGTAAGTTCATGTCAATACGTTTTCTTCGATAAGACTAATAATGATTCTTGGATCATTTTCTTCGAGCTTCATTTATAATTTTAGAGGTTTAAAAATTTTATGCAACTCATTTTATGCAACTCGTTATTGAAGTGGACCCGGTAGCCATCATCAAAAAGTATTATGCCCCTGAATCCAGGGCATATCATTTCCTGATACAACACAGCACAATGGTTGCGGAAAAGGCCCTCCGGATCTCAAAAAGAGTAAAGAATCCAAGTCCTAATCTCTCCTTCATCCTGGAAGCCGCGATGCTTCACGATATCGGCATATTCCTGACCGATGAGCCGAGGATCGGATGTTATGGCGATAAGACCTATATCTGCCACGGCTATTTAGGGAGAAAAATCCTTGAGCAAGAAGGATTCCCGCAACACGCCCTCGTCTGTGAAAGGCACGTGGGAGTTGGAATATCTCTCAGGGAAATCAAAGGAAAAAATCTCCCATTGCCCAAAAGGGACATGCTTCCGGTAACGATAGAAGAACAGATCATCTGCTTCGCCGACAAATTTTTCTCTAAGGATACGGAATTTTTGTTAAAAGAAAAACCCCTGCAAAGAATCAGAAGCGGTATTGCCGCATTCGGTGAGGATAAATTAAGACGTTTTGATGAATGGCTGAAGATATTCGGGGATTAAGTTGACCCGGGAAGAAGCATTTGCTTTTTGGATTAATACACAATTCTATCCAGAAAGAGACCGCTTGCCGGCGCGGTCTGCCCCGCGAGCCTTCTGTCGCGCGATGCAAGAATCTCTTTCATCTTATTCGCGGGCATCCTCCCCCTTCCGATCTCAACGAGGGTGCCGACGATATTCCTGACCATATGCCTGAGAAAACCGTCCGCCTCCGTGCTTATCTTTATGAAATTGCCTTTCAGAGATACGGTCATGAAATCTATGCTTTCGAGCCTCTCTACCGTAAGCGAATAAATCTCCCGTACAAAATCCTTTACGTCGCTGCCGGTCCCCATGAACGACGAAAAATCATATCTGCCGACAAGCACCCGTGATGCTTCTGTCACGGAGTCCAGATCCAGCAACTGCGGGACTAACCATGAGTGCCGGCAGAAAAAGACCGAAGAGTTTCTCTGATTTGTGATGATATAGAAATAGTTTTTTTTAACCGCATCCTCTCTCGGATGAAATAAATCGTCAATCACAGAGATATCAAGCACCCTGATATCCCGGGGAAGCACCGCATTCAACGCCCTTTTCATCGTTTCGGCATCCAGCCTGGATTTCGTCCGGAATACGGCAACCTGTCCGAGCGCGTGTACCCCGGCATCCGTCCTGCTCGCGCCGAGAACACTCGATCGTTCACCGGTTATTCTCTGGAGCCTGTCCTCTATGATACCCTGAACAGTCGTCGCATCTTTCTGGACCTGCCAGCCGTGATAGGCGGTGCCGTCATATTCAAGAAGCAGCCTGATTTTTTTCATGGTTTTACATATTAACACCCTGAAAGATTTTCAACAATCCAGCGCGAACAATTCTCTATCTATCCGCTATCTATCCGTCATTTGTTGTAAAATAGCAGATGGATGGACTTGCTTTTTTACATAGTTAAGGGGAAGGCATGTCAACACTACATCTAACGATTGGCAGACAGGAACCAATACCGCGTATTTTCGACAACATATACTGTTTTAATCTAAATAGTGGGGAATAGATGAACGGAGAATCTCTTGATATAAAGCAAACCAGGCTGCAAAGGCTGAAAGAGCTTTTTCCGGAACTCTTTGCCGAGAGCCAACTGGATTGGGAGAAGCTGAAAGCCGCTTTCGGCGATGATATTAATTTTGCCAATGAACGCTATGTATTGAATTGGGCGGGCAAGAGTGATGCCTTTAAAATATTGCAGCAGCCCACCACTGCTACCTTGAAACCTGCGCCGGATGAATCCGTCAACTTTGACACAACCGAAAACCTCTTCATTGAGGGCGAAAATCTGGAAGTGCTGAAGGTTTTGCAAAAAGCATATTATGGTAAAGTCAAAGTAGTTTGCATAGACCCACCTTACAACACAGGCAGTGACAGCTTTATTTACCCCGATAGATTCAGCGAGAAAAAAGAAGATTATCTGAAGCGCATCGGCGATAAGGACGAAGAAGGCTACCTGCTGAAAGAGGGCCTTTTCCGCAAGAACAGCAAGGACAGCGGTCACTATCACAGCAACTGGTTAAGCATGATGTATCCCCGCCTTTTCCTCGCCAAAAACCTCCTGCGTGATGACGGAGTAATCTTCGTTCACATTGACGATAATGAGGTTCATAATCTTCGGATGGTGATGAATGAGATATTTGGGGAAGAGAATTTTGTTGACTGCATCATTTGGAAAAAGAGGTACGGAGGCGGCGCCAAGGAAAAATACCTTGTTTCTCTTCATGAATATGCTTTGATGTTTGCCAAGAACATTGACAGTTTAAACCCCATTTTCATTCCAAATAATCAAGAAGCTATTGCGCGGTATTACACAAAAAAAGATAAGCATTTTGAAAAACGTGGTGGATACAGAACCCATCCGTTAGAAGCGACTAAGAGTATGGGAGAAAGAAAGAATCTTGTTTTCCCCATAGCTGCACCGGACGGGACAGAAGTTTTGCCGAAACGCCAATGGCTTTGGAGCAAAGACCGGGTTTCAGAGGCTCTTAAAAGTGATGAACTTGAATTTTTGAAAGACAAGGATGGAAATTGGTCGGTTAATACAAAGCAATACCTGAAAGATGAAAGCGGGAAGGAAAGAGAAATAAAAGCCTTCTCAATTATTGATAATGTTTTTACACAACACGGGACTAATGAAATCATTGAACTATTTGGTAACGCCCAGATTTTTCCATTCCCTAAACCAACAGGCTTGATTAAGCAACTTCTGAACATCGGAATTGAAGATGAAAATGAAATCATTCTTGATTTCTTCAGCGGTGCCGCTTCAGTTGCTCATGCAGTATTAGAGTTAAATAAAGACCATAAAAAGCGTCAATTTATAATGGTTCAACTTCCCGAAGCAGTAGAGGAAGATAGCCCAGCCCATAAAGCGGGCTACAACACCATTTCAGATATCGGCAAAGAACGTATCCGCAGGGTTATTCAGAAAATAGAAAAAGCTGGGAAGCCTGATTTGTTTGCTGAAGGCACGTTGGATTTAGGATTCAAGGTGTTCAAGCTTTCATCATCCAGTTTTAAAATCTGGAGAGGCAGTGAAATAGACAGTGACGAAAAACTGGCGCAGCAGCTTGATGCCTTCACCAACCCCATCAAACCCGGAGCTGAAAAACAAAATATGCTGTATGAGCTAATGCTCAAAGCAGGATATGAACTCACTTCCCCTGTGGAATATGTCATTGCGAGCTGAGCGAAGCAATCTCAAGGTAAAAAGGGCTCTACGAACCCTCGCAATGACAGTATAGGTTTTTACAGCATCAGCAACAACGAACTCATCATTGCCCTGGATGCTATGAATGAAAAACTGATAGAGCAAATCATTGCCGCCAAACCGCAAAAAGTCATTACCCTCGACAATCTGTTCACCGGTAACGACCAACTCAAAACCAATACGGTCCTGCAGATGCGCGATGCGGGAGTAGATTTTAAAACGATTTGAACCTTGAGCTTATAATATTATTGACGCCTTATTTTAGGAGGGGGCATGTCAGATAAAAATTTAATGCCAATGGGAAGCAAGTCCTTTGAAGACCTAAAGAAAGTAAATGAGCCTATCGGTTTGCCGGCTCCGGCAAACCGATAGAGGGTGGTAAGGGGCAATTATGGTGTCTGTCCTTGCAAATTCCGACATTGAACATATGATATCTTGAGGTCACAATTTGGCACCCCAAGTTTGGAGATAAAATGAAGGCACTTGTACCAGTTGAGATTATTGAGAAGAAGATTCTGCTGATTCGAGGCGAAAAGGTGATGTTAGATGCCGATCTTGCTGAGCTTTATGAAGTGGAGACTTTCAACCTAAACAAGGCTGTTAAAAGGAATATTGATCGCTTCCCCCAAGACTTTATGTTTCAGCTTACTAAGGAAGAAGCCGGCTCTTTGAGATTCCAAATTGGAATGTCAAAAAAAGAAGGTCGCGGCGGCCGCCGTTATCTTCCCTATGCCTTTACCGAACAAGGCGTGGCAATGCTTTCTTCCGTGCTAAACAGCGAACGAGCGGTAAAGGTTAATATAGAAATCATGAGGGCATTTGTCAGCCTTAGACAAATGCTTGCCTCCAATGCAGAACTGGCGCGTAAACTTGATGCTCTGGAAAAGAAATATGATCATCAGTTTAAAGTCGTATTTGACGCCATCAAGCAATTGATGACTCCGCCGGATACCAAGAAAAAAAGTAATATCGGGTTCCGGAGAGATAAGGAAATTGAATAACAATGCCCACGCTTGACTGTATAGGGTGAAAGGTATCTCCTAAACTGGAACTGGAAGAAAAAGATGCAAAGGGATTGATTGGCAAATCGGAAGAGAGATGATGCTGGGAAGAAAAAGGCGGAAAACGAAAAAAATAGTTGAAAATAAAACTCCACTTTATCAGAAACCAAAAGAGTAGCGGAGAAAGGCAGGGTGGGAATAAGATATGATGTCACTCTAATTCCCGGAAATGAGCACTATTTAACATGAACGATCCTTTAAGAAATAGGTTTGAATTACAAATGAAATCTCTGAAAGGCTTCGACTTTCAGGATTTCATTATTAAACTCTTTTTATTAAAGTATGGAGAAACGGGATTTACGGTTCTACGACAAAAGAAAGATAAAGGGTGTGATGGTATTATTAACGACGAAAAGAGGGTAATCGCCTGCTATGGCCCGGAAAACAATAATCAGAGAAAATTTAACAAAAAAGCAGATGACGATTTTAAAGACTATCAGGAAAACTGGCAGATCAATTATCCCGATTGGATGTTTGTTATAAATCAGGAAATAAGCCCCGCTCACGAGAGTAAAATAAAAAGCCTGAAAAGCGATGCTCCCCTTCTTGGCATTAAACAAATTTTGTCTATTGTGGAGGGCTTAAAAAACTATCAGAAGAGAAATTTGGCTGAATATTTAAAGATAGAATCTGATTTCATATCTTCAGACTATCTTGGAGAGATACTTGAAGACCTGTTAAAAGACAGCGAAACAGCCCCGGACAATATCAAATATGACAGAGAAGGGAGGATCGGCACTGAAGAAAAGATAGAAATAAACTATGACGAATCGGATATAGAAGAAGCGATAAATGAATACAGTCTTTTATTGGAAAATGGAGCTTTGAAAAGGGTAACTGATCTATTATTTGGCTACGAAGATGAAGAAATTGATAAGATGAAACACCGCATTTTGTACGATTATAATAATTTGACAAGTGGAAACTTTAAAGCAAGATTAAAGCAACTTACGGAACATTATTTGGCAAAATACTCATCTGAAAATGATGATGATTATCTCCATCATATTCGGGCAGTTTTGATTCATTTATTTGAACAATGTTTAATAGGTCGTAAAACAAAGCAGGAAATAAAATGATCCTTCCACATCCCGAAAGTGATTTGTCGATAAATATAATGGTATTGGGCGCAGAAATAGTCAAACTGCTCAAACACCGTGATTTTATTTTGGTTGAAGACTTGATGATTTCTTTTTTGCAGGGTGATAAAAAGAGAACCCCGGATATGTTTTTAAATACACTTACTTTTCTCTTTGCCTGCGGTTTAATTGATAGAAAAAAATACAAGGTCAAACTCACTACCCGTCAACGCGAACAAAGGGAGCTTTTCTAAAATGTTAGTACAACTATACTCAGAAACAGATTTGCTTTTAAAGGCTTTTAGATTTGAGCCGGGCATTAATATAATATTGGGAAAATATTCCGGCGATAGAGAAAAAAAGGGAATAAATGGAATTGGAAAATCATCATTAGTTAGGCTAATTGATTATGCGATGCTTTCTAATTCTGCGGAAAAAATATTTTCTCAGCCAAAATATGATTTTCTTAGAGTTGAAAATCACAATATAATTCTCGAATTTAAAATCAATAAACAAAGCTACTTTATTAAGCGCTATTTTCTTAAGAATGAAAAAGTGCTGTTGGGAACAACTCCAAGTGAGTTGGAGGAATACACAAAAGCAGAGTTAAGGAAGATATTGGCGAATAAGCTATTTCCTTTCCAAGATGATAAGGTATTTTTTGAGGGTAACCGTTTTGGGACATTGATAAACTTCTTTATTAAAGATGATCTGGAACACCAGAAGCGCGTAGAACCTTTGAATTTTTTGTCAGGAAGTCCCAAAGCAAGAGAAATCGCTATTTATAATTTTTTCCTTTTGGGATTGCCTACCAATAATATTATCAAATATGATGAGATTGCCAAAGAATATGACGGTTTTAGTAAGACGGTAAAAGGGCTTGAAGATAAGATTAGAATTGACTATGGCAAATCCATTGAAGAGTTCAAAAGCGAGAGAATCAAGATTGAAAAAAGTATATTCTTGCTTGAAAATAGTCTGAAGGACTATAAATTCCTTGATAACTATAAGAATATTGAGAAGCAATTAATCGAAACGACCCATCAAATTAATGAGAGATTAAAAGAGTATCACTCTTTAAGTAGAAAGCTTAAAAAAATTAAAGAGACATTCCAGTTTAATCAAGAGGTCGATATTAAGCAGATACGAAAGTTATACAATGAGGCACATTCAACTTTTGGTGATTTGGTTTCAAAAACGTTGGAAGAAATAACTTTATTCAAAAAAGAGATTTTAGAAAATAGAAATAAATTCCTCATTACCAAAGAAGCACAGTTACAAAAATCAATGGATTATGTTTTAAAAGAGATATCAATTTTTGAACAGAGCAGAAGCGAACTTTATAGAAAGCTTGAGGAAAAAGGAGCTTTAGATAGCATCACAAACACGTATGAACAACTAACACTTGAGAAAACTCAACTGGCTGGCAAAACGCAAATCCTCAAACAAATTGATGAACTACAGGGAATGATGGGCAATCTCCATGTAACCATTTCTGAAGTAAAAAGAGATATTTTAAATGATATAAAACAGCACGAGAAAGTGATTAACGATCTCAGAGCATTATTTCTTGAGATACTGCAAAATGCCATTTTACTTGAAGAAGGTGATTATAGGGGACATTTTGATATATCACCTAAGCTGGATACCCCCAGAAATCAACTGCCGTTTAAGATAGAAGTGGAGATTCCAAAAGCGGATGCTCTTGGGCAATCCCGTTTGAAAATTGTTGCATATGACATGATGGTATTCCTGAAAAATATAAGAACTAGCAGGCAAGTCCCACAGTTTTTGATACATGACGGAGTTTATCACGGCATCTCCTTAAATTCCAAAATAAAGTCTCTTAATTACATTTACCACCAACATTTAGCATATCCACACTTTCAATATATCGTGACATTCAACGAAGATGAAATATACATTCCCGAAGAAAAGCGCGACTTAGTTGGAACCTTTGATTTTGATTTGCCCAATGTGATAATTGCAGAATTTACCGATAGCCCGCAGGGAATGATATTTAAAAGAGATTTTAAATAGGTTTGCTGATTCTATAGGTGAAATATTTACCGCAGGAAAAAATATAAAATCAGAGGTATCACCATTCAAACACTATGTTTGAAGGAGTATTGATAAAATGAAACTCCACTTTGACAGCAACCAGGAATACCAGATAGACGCCATCAGGGCTGTTACAGATATATTTGAAGGACAACCTTTGAGCGGCGGTGATTTTGAATTTTCATTTACCGCAACAGGAGCATTGCTTTCTGAGAACGGTGTGGGAAACAGACTGACATTGACTGAAGAGCAGATTTGGGAAAACGTAAAAAGGATACAGCAGCACAACCTCACCCCTTCTCCCCTCTTTTCAAGGAGAGGGGTTGGGGGAGAGGCGGGGATGAATTTCTCTGTAGAGATGGAGACGGGCACAGGCAAGACCTATGTGTATCTGCGTACCATCTATGAATTAAGCAAGCTCTACGGTTTTAAAAAGTTTGTGATAGTGGTTCCATCAATTGCCATTCGTGAAGGCGTTTTAAAGAACCTGCAAATCACCCATGAACATTTCCAGACCCTTTATGACAAGGTACAACTCAATTATGATGTGTATGACAGCAAGAAGGTCTCCAATCTAACCCAGATTATTCGTAAATTCTTCTGAAAAAAATAGCCAACAATCCTGAGACCTTTGGTATTATTGAGTTTACGAGAACAAAAACCAAAGAAAGGATGGTTGGCTATATGACAGAGTGTATCACAAAACAGCTCACCTTTTCATTCATACGGAAGCAAAAAGTAACGGTAGACTTTGAGGGAGGGGAAATAACCTCTGATTCAGGATTGTTGCTGGTAAGACAAGCAGACAATGCTTTGCAGTTGATGACAGGTATAGCAGGATGTATTACAGACCGCAGAGACAACCGTTACACCGATCACAATCTTGAGACACTGCTACGTCAGCGGGACATATCAAATCGTTGCCGGATATGAAGACTGTAATGATGCAAACGTAGTGAGGAAAGATCCAGCCCTGAAGACAGCCTGTGGACGGAAGTTGAGCGATGAGGATCTGGGCTCACAACCAACCTTGTCCCGATTGGAAAACGCAATCACCCGGAACGATCTGTACCGGATAGGAGAATACTTTGTTGATCTGTATATTCGTCGGAACCGGAAGAGAAAGCCGAAAAGGATTATTCTGGACCTTGATGGGACGGACGATCCGACATATGGTGATCAGCAGTTAACCTTTTTTCATGGCTACTACGATCAGTACATGTACCATCCGCTTGTGATCTACGATGCTGACACAGGGGAACTGATAACAGCGGTACTGAGGCCTGGGAACAAGCATGCCAGTTACGGAGTGGTTTCGATCCTCAAGCGGATCGTTCCGAAACTGAAAGAAGCGTTTCCGAAAACAGAGATTATCATTCGTGGTGATGCAGGCTTTGCAATTCCCGATATGTATGAGTATTGTGAAGAAGAGGGGCTCAACTATGTGATTGGGCTGATCCGCAATGATGTGTTGGAGCGAATGATCGAAGCTCTTCTGAAGAAAGCGCATGAACAGTATATGGAAACTGGGCAAAAGCAGAGGTTGTTTGCAGAGGGAGCGTATCAGGCAGGAAGCTGGGAGAAAGAGCGGCGGGTTATCATGAAGGCTGAATGGCTGACACAGGGACCCAACAGTCGTTTTGTTGTGACCAATCTCTCCCATGAACCAAAAGAACTCTACGAGTTTTACACTGAGCGTGGAGGGACTTGTGAAGTACGAATTGATGAGTTTAAGAATGGTCTGAAAGCTGACCGGTTAAGTTGCCACCGCTTTGTTGCCAATCAGTTCAGGCTCTTCCTTCACATGGCGGCGTACTGGCTTGTTCTGAGACTCAGGGAAGCTCTCCGGAAAACAGAGTTTGCCTCGATGCAGATCCAACAGTTGAGGCTGAGACTTCTGAAGATCGGAGGCCAGGTAATCCAGACAGCCCGGCGGGTATGGTTTCGCTTGGCCAGTGGCTACCCTTGGAAGAATATCTTTGCATTAGTACATTATCGGCTTGCTACTGATACGACCTGAACATTTTCCTGCGGAAAAATGACAACAAAAAAATCTTCAATGGTGAAGTGCGCTTAAAAATCGTCAGAAAGTCCTTCTCCGTTCGATTTTATGAGATCAGGTCGTGAGGCGTATATAAAACTGCCCGCATTTGTCTTCTATTGTCTTCGTGTGACTCAAAAAACTACAAAAAGTCTTCTGTGAAGAAATTTATGAATTATGTGGGCTAAGGGGCTTTGCTGCCGGCAATGCCATTCAGATTCTTGTAATAAACATTGATTCCTTTGCCAAAGATGAAAACATCATCAACAAGCCCAATGACAAGCTCACTGGCAAAAAGCCCATTGAATTCATTCAGAGCGCCAACCCGATTGTCATTGTAGATGAACCGCAGAATATGGAAACAGCCATCCGCAAAAAGGCGATTGAAAATCTCAACCCCCTTTGCACCCTGCGTTATTCCGCTACACATACCAACCTCTACAATCTGGTATATTCCCTCAATCCGGTAAAGGCTTATGATTTAGGCCTCGTGAAGCAGATAGAGGTTGACTCTGTAATAAGCGAGAATGCCATGAATGAGGCATTCATTCAATTGGAAGGCTTAAACGCAACCAAAACCAAAATCACGGCGAAAATCAAGATTGATTGCAACACAGATAAGGGAGTGGTGAAAAAAGTCGTCACCGTCAGGGCTGGTGACGATATTTACAAGCTCAGCAAAGAGCGGGAGATTTACAAAGACGGGTTTATTATTGATGAAATTGACGCGGGCAACGGTACTATCACGCTTACCAACGGCATAATACTTTCGGTAGGTGAAATGCGGGGCGGAATGAATGATGAAGTAACGAGGTATATGATCCGCAAAACCGTTGAAGAACACCTCAAAAAAGAAAGGGTTTATAAAAGCAAAGGCATTAAGGTCCTTTCACTGTTTTTCATTGATAAGGTTAAGAACTACCGCGAATATGACCAAAACGGGAATCCGGTAAAAGGCAAGTTTGCCGGGTGGTTTGAAGAGATATACCAGCGGGAGGTTGTTAAACCTATTTACAGGAATTTGCTGCCCTATGCCGTTGTTGATATACACAACGGTTATTTCTCACAGGACAGCAAGGGAAGAGTGAAGGACACTGAAGGCGAAAGTCAGGCGGATTACGACACTTACAAACTGATAATGCAGGACAAAGAAAAACTTCTTGATCCTGATACTCCGCTTCGCTTCATATTCAGCCATTCCGCATTGAGGGAGGGCTGGGACAGCCCGAATGTGTTTCAGATATGCACTTTGAACGAAACCAGATCGGAAATCAAAAAGAGGCAGGAAATAGGACGAGGCTTGCGCCTGTCGGTGAATCAAAACGGAGAACGGATATTTGACCGTAATATAAACAAGCTGACTGTCGTAGCAAATGAACGTTACGAAGATTTTGCAACGGCATTGCAGAAAGAGATACAGGAAGACTGCGGAGTGGATTTCTCAGGAAGGATAAAGAACAGGGGCAACAGGCAGAAAGTAAATTTCCGTAAGGGCTTTGAAGCAGACCCGAAATTCCTGCAGATTTGGGAGAAGATAAAGTTCCATACCCGATACAGCGTTGAATACAAAACGGATGAATTGATTACAAAGGCTGCAAAAGCAGTGAGGAATATGCCGGAAACCAGAAAGCCGACCATCAAATCAACCAAGAAAAGAGTTTTAATAACCGAGGAAGGGGTTGACGGGTTTTTGTTGAGTGATAGCATTGATGACGATTATGGAATCGGGTTTGAAATACCTGATATGTTGGCTTACATTCAGGCAAAGACCGAATTGACCCGTCACACTATTTTGGAAATACTCAAAAAGTCGGAGAGGCTGAATGAATTGCTGCTCAACCCGCAGCTCTTTATGGATAATGCGGTTAACGCTATCAAATCGAAGCTGTACGGGCTGATGGTCGACGGCATCAAGTATGAAAAGATTGGCGATACGATTTATGAAATGACATTGTTTGAAGACAATGAGCTTGAAATATACATTGACCGGTTCACCTTTACGGTAAATAGCACGGACAAAACAATTTATGAAAACTACATTCCGCTCGATTCATCTGTTGAAAATCAGTTTGCCAAAGATTGTGAGAGCAGTGAGAACATCGAGTTCTTTTTCAAGCTTCCTTTTTGGTTCAGGATAAATACGCCCATAGGCACATATAACCCCGACTGGGCAATAGTCTTCAAGGGCGAAAAGAAAATCTATTTCGTAGCGGAGACAAAAGGCGAAGGCCAAGAACTGAGGCTCAGCGAGCAAATGAAAATTGCCTGCGGTAAAGTCCACTTTGAACAGTTTGATGGTATAGAGTTCAAAGGACCGATTTCATCGGTTTCTGAATTGAACGGGTGATAATAACCGTCTCAAAATAGTATGGACGCCCATCATCGTCATTCCCCGGCTCGGAGGCTGTGTCGCAATTATCATTACAAGTTGCCTGTTCATAAGAAACCGCGCGAAAAATACGTCATTCTCTGGCTTGACCAGGGAATCCAGGTTTTTGGGGGTAACTCCCTGAACAATTCGTGCTGAAAGCTGCCATTTACCAACATGTATTTCATAATCAAAGAACTCTATAGCGTTATTAAGCCGGCATGACTTTGAACTTTAAAACAAAACTCCAATACCCCACCAAGTAAAGTTATCATCCGTGCAATATTAAAACAGGTCGCTCCAATTGATATCTCTGCTTTCGCCCCCTCCCGGCCACGAAGCAGGAAGTTTCTTATCCCAAGATTATGTTTTATGTGCCCAAAAGGGTGTTCTGCTCTTGTCTTTCTTCGAACATATATCTCCTGAGATTCCGGTTCATTGAACTGTCTCTCTATCTTTTCTTTGAGTTCTTCCCTGATAAGGCGATTGATTTTTCGGCCTTGTATGGCGTTCGTACAAATACCAAAATTCTTACATTGACGACATAAGTTCGCATCTTTTATCCGATAGACTAATTGTTCTTCGCTAACCTTCTGAGTCGAGTAGATAAGAGGATCTCCTTCAGGACAGTAGTAGCAATCCTCTTCCGCATTATACGTAAACTGACTTTTGCTGAAAGGTTTCTCAGGCTGGTGTAATGCTTGCCGCTGGGAAGGAACAACTACTTTTATATCTTTTCCATCCAGTTTCTCAAGTTCCTTTGTATTGGAATAACCTGCATCAGCACATACAACTTCACAGCTTTTTTCTATAGCCTCTTCTGCTTGCTGAACCTGCTCTGATAACTGATTTATATCTTTTGTTTCACTGACAGCATCGGCATGAACGATGAGTCCATTCTTATCATCAACTACGGTCTGGGCATTATAGCTTGCATGAGAACCATGAATGCTCCTCATCAATGCGCTGTCCGGATCTGTTTGATTTACTGTTCGTTGCACCCCATCTTTGGTCAGATCTCCTTTTGTTTCAAATTCAGTCAGAATTCCCTTGATTCGTTCCCGAAGATTTCTTTGATCGATAAGTTCTTCCTCCATTTTTACCAGCGAACCCTCTCCTTTTTCTTCTTCATCTATACGATCACTTTCCTCAAGCAGTTTCTCTATGCGGATATCTATATCCTTTAGCTTGCCTTCATACTGCTCTTTGGTGTAGTTTTTCCCTCTCGATGCATTTGCCCGTATTTTTGTACCGTCAATAAAAAGAATGTTGCCCTCAACCAGCCCTAATTTCATGCACATCCGGGCACATTGTCTCAATACTAACTTCAGTGCCTTTTTGTTATTCTTCCTGAATTCAGCTATGGTCTTGTGATCCGGTTTCAAACCCCCCATAAGCCATATGAATGCTACATTCTCATGAACTGCCCTTTCAAGTTTCCTCGAACTCTTTATCCCATATGAGTAACCGTATACAACCAGCTTGAGCATCGCCTTTGGTTCATATGCCGAATTCCCAACTTTATGAGGATCTATTTCCAGATCAATCTCGTAAGGATTCAGCACTTCTATGAATGTGTCATATGCTCTCACTGGATGCTCTTCCCCTATGTATTCATCTATGCTCTGGGGAAATAAGGTAATCTGCGCACGACTACCACATTTATATGCCATGATTGTCTCCTTTTTTTTCCATGCAGAATTCTATCATATAAATGGGTTCCTTTCATTTCCCCTTCCGCAATAATTGCGACACAGCCTCTTGACCGGAGGATCCAGAAGTCCTGGATGCCCGCTTACGACCTGCGGGCATGACAGACGAGAGATAATGAATATTTTGATTGCTCATCAAAAATAGCAATAAGTTAGCAAAAGATGATTTATAACTTCTTGAAAAAATAGGAATTATTTATTGCTTTCTTAATATGATCTTCACGGATATTCAATGCAATTTATACATGTAACCTCTCATACTCCTCGCAAGTCCAGCATCTTCGACAATCTCGTTGCCCACTGTATAAATATGGGCAAGTCAGGATAAAATATCATGAAGTGACAAGAATGATCGACATCCAATCCCTTTCCGCACAGGTTAAACGAAACTGCAACATTTCAGATGCGCAATTCTGGGGGACATATTCCCTCTGCGGACTCTTACTGAGACTTCGGGAGTTGTATCGCGCTGAAAAGGGAATAAGGCCGTGGGAAAATATCCCGCAGAAAGATATCGGCAAATGGATAACGGACAGGGAAAATCTCTGGAGGGAGCTTGAGGGAAAAGACTATGGAGACATTGCCGTTAACGGAAATGCCTTCAGGCCCTTTGAGATTGAAAGGATTAACGCTGAATTAGCGAAAGAGGGTCTTATCTATGGCGGTGGGTGGGGACTCCACGGCAAACCGTCCTTTTTCCTTGCCGACCTGATATCGAAAAGAACCGTCGAGGGTTTTGACATCTTTATATCCGGACGTGAATATGCGAAAGACCTGTCAGAATATCCTGCACTCCTGCAGGACAGGGCCATCTTCGCAAGAACGGACCCGACCAGGGTCCTCATCTGGCAAAGGTTTGAGGAGATGCGATGCAAAAGTACAAAATCGGACCTTGTTTTTGCGTTCTCTAAATATGGATTATCTCCTCAAGAGGAACCATCAGAAGAAGTCGACGGCAAGATAACTCATATCGCAAACTCCGAAACGGAAACACACATCCACCACGAGTTGGGTGAGGCTTTTGAAGGGGAAAAGATGGGGGACGAATGGAAGTTCTTGCTGACCTGTCTTCCTCACAGCAAGGCCGAACTCTTTGCACGCGCCGTAAAGGACGTGCTCTCGGACACCTCCGAAAAGGGCATGCTCAAATACATCATCGAAACCCGGAAAGAAGGCTCGCTCGGATTTTATGTGGTATTCCTCGGCGGATTGAGGAAGATCATGTTCCCTGAAATCCTCGATGCATTCCGGATTTTTGTTGAAACCGAAGATTGGGGGCCGGTTGATGATGCGAGAAAGGCGGGCTACAGAAGCGCTGAAGAATATGCCGAAAGATTGCTTCTGCTGTACAGAAAGAGAAAAGACGATGCCTCGCTCTGCGGTTCTATCGAGGATGAGATACTCAGGGGATTATTGTAAGTGCTCGGGGGTGATATTGTTAACGAAGACGTCGACGAGCCAGAAGTCAAACTGGGTGCCGGCATTCCGTTTTAATTCTTCAAGGGCTGAGTCAAAGTCGAGCGAAACCTTGTAAGAGGCCTCGCTTACCATCGCATCAAATGCCTCTGCTATCGCTATTATCCTTGCTTCAAGAGGAATATCTTCCCCTTTGCGTCTCTTCGGGTAGCCGAGGCCGTCGTATCTTTCGTGATGGTAGAGTATGAAGGGGGCGATACCCGAATAAAAGTTTATCGGACTTATCATGTCGTAACCGATAATGGGATGATTTATGAAATACTCCCGCTTGAAACTGTCCTCAGACTTTATCTTCAAGAAACCGACATCATGAAGGATACTGGCGAGATACAGCCTTTTCCGCTCCTCTTCGGACATGTTTATTGCCCTGGCCATGATGTTGCCGTATTGCGCCACTCTCTTTGAATGACCCATCTTCTCCGGGACATGATTGTCGATAGCCTCGAGTAAAATATCCGTAACGTGTATCTCATAATTCCTCTGATCTTCATAGAATCGAGCCCTCGCAAGTGACATGGCCGCCTGGTCCGAAAGATATGCTATGATCTCTTCATCTTTTTCGTTATAAAATCCATCCCTCTTGTTCAACAGCTCTATGACCCCTATAACGCCTCCCTTCATGGCAAGAGGAACACAGAGCACAGACCTTGTCTCAGATCCGGGGACCGCATCCACCTCCGGGTTAAACCTCTCGTCCTTCTTTACATCCTCAATACGGAGAGCTACCCCATTTTCCGCCACCCAGCCGGCAATGCCTTCGCCTTTCGGAATTTTGATGCCGGATGATTCTACCGTCTTCTCCCCTTTCACTACCTTGGATACGAGATTGTCGTCTTCGATAAGAAGGATGGAACCGGCATCAGACTGCGTTAACGAGAGCGAATAGTCCATTATCTTGCCCAGGAGAACGTCGTCGTATATCTCTTCTCTCAAATCGTTTGTGATCACGAGAATACTGTCGAGCCTCTTCTTGTATTTTTCGATGCTATTAAAGATCCGCCTTGTTACTACCGCCCACATATAAAACCCTATAATTGTGAGAACCATGACGATGATTATAATTACCGTTATGGAGATATCGGGAAGAAAACTCATAGCTTCACTGAAGGGTTTGTAAAGGTATCTTAAGATTACGGCGAGGAGGGTAATAACGATAAAGGCAGCAATACTATTGAGGAGTCTTATCTTTTGTTTAATTTCAGCAATAAAGGATTTTTTGCCGGATTCTTCTTCTCCCGCCATATACAACTTTAATGAATGCGACTTCAGAATGTCAATTCCCTTTCCCGTTATCAAAGAATTCTTGAATAATCGTCCCTTAAAGGGTAGAATTATCGTTTATGAGATTGATTAAAACGGAGAGAGAAAAAAAAGCATTCCTGCAACTGCTCAAAAAGAGGGGGCTCGGAAGCAGTCCGGAGATCGATCGCCGGGTCAGGGCTATCCTGAGCGATGTAAAGAAATATGGCGACAAGGCGGTCCTTAAATATACAAGGACTCTTGATTCGGTCAAGACCAATCAACTGGCTATAAGACCTGAGGAGATTTCGGAGCGCGCAGGGGCTGCAGATCCGAAGGTAGTTAAGGCGCTTCGTCTGAGTGCAAAAAGAATAAAGGCTTTTCACGGGAGACAAAGGGAGAAATCATGGTCCTTCTCCGAAGACGACACGGTTTTGGGGCAAGTGATAAGGCCGATCGAAAGGGTCGGAGTTTATATACCGGGTGGTAAGGCTTCCTATCCTTCAACGGTTTTGATGAATGTTATCCCCGCGCAGGTTGCAGGGGTAAAAGAAATAGCCCTCTGTGTTCCTACCCCCAAAGGCGAGATAAACCCGTTTGTAATGGCTGCGATAATGTTGCTCGGTATCAAAGAGGTTTACAGGATCGGCGGCGCTCAAGCCATAGGCGCAATGGCATACGGGACAAAGACCATAAAGAAAGTCGACAAAATTGTGGGTCCGGGAAATATTTACGTCGCAGCAGCAAAGAAGATTGTCTTTGGAGAGGTTGCTATAGATATGATCGCCGGGCCGAGCGAGATACTGATTATCGCAGATGATTCCGCCAACCCCTTGATTGTTGCAGCTGATTTACTCAGCCAGGCGGAGCATGACGAATATGCTTCCTCCATCGTGATAACTGATTCTCAAAAACTTGCAGATTCCGTAGATAAAGAAATCGAGAGGCAACTTGAAAGGCTGAAGAGACGTGATATCGCAAGGGCGTCTGTCGACAATTACGGAGCTATCATAATTACAAAGAATATACGGAGTGCAGCGGAACTATCAAATACCATAGCGCCTGAGCACCTCGAAATTATGACGAAAAATCCGGACAAAATCCTGCCCCTGATTAAGAATGCAGGCGCGATTTTCCTTGGAGAGTGGACACCTGAGGCGTTGGGAGATTATTCGGCGGGGCCCAATCATACGCTTCCCACGGGAGGAACTGCAAGGTTCTCGTCCCCTCTCGGAGTCTACGACTTCGTGAAACGTTCCAGTTTATTAAGTTTCACCGGGGACGGCTTTCAGAAACTTGCCCGGACTGTCGAAACGATCGCCGAGGCAGAGGGGTTTCAGGCACACGCCAATACGATAAGAGTGAGAAAGAGCGTATTGACCTGAAAACTTTGTCAAAAATAATGGGGCACCAAATGCTTTTTTGCTTAAAGCAGTCTTTTTATCCGTTCAATGATTCCGGTTGTCGATACGCCCTGAATATAGGGCAGACTGAGGGTCTCCTTTGCTATGTCTGAACCCACAATATTTTCTTTTTTCCAATCACCGCCTTTGACAAGAACATCGGGACGTATAAGCTGAATCAATTCATAGGGAGTTTCTTCATCAAAGAGGGTCACATAGTCGACCATTTCGAGAGAAGCTAAGACCTCCCCCCTCTGATCTTGGGGATTGACCGGCCTATCAGGTTTTAAAATCGAGACGGACCTGTCCGAATTCAGTCCCACGACCAATACATCTCCGAGTGCCTTTGCCTCCCGGAGATACCGTATATGTCCGATGTGGATGATATCGAAACAGCCGTTGGTGAATACGATCTTCTTGCCTTCAGCCCTTCGTCTGTCGACGACCTTCCGGAGTTCGCTCCAATCCAGTATCTTGCCCATATACATTTTATTAAGATCAGAACGGAAGTTGCTTTCCGGTGATCAATCTCACGAAATCATTATAGATCACAAAGGCCATAAGGGTGAGTAAAATCGCAAGCCCTACCTTCTGGCTGACGGCAATGACTCTCTCACTGAGAGGTTTTCTTCTGATCGCCTCGATCCCCAAAAATAATAAGTGCCCTCCGTCAAGGATAGGTATGGGCAGGAGATTCAAGACGCCGAGATTTATATTTATGATCGCCATAAAGATAAAAAAGTTCAAAAATCCCTTCGATGCCTGCTCGCCCGCCATCTGAACAATCAGTATCGGCCCTCCGATAGTATCCATCGGTATCACCCTCTGGATAAGCTTTACAATAGAGACCAGGGTCAGTACCGATATTTCCCCCGTCCTGACAATACTGTCCGCAAAGGCATTAGGAATGTTCTCTTTTTTAATGACGGTGTCTCCGGAGGGCTTTATCCCGATCAGTCCGACCGGTTTCCCTTCTCCGAAAATGTCCTTGACAGTCTTCTTCTCGGGTTTTATTGATACTTGGAGGCGAGCATTATCTCTCTTGATCTTGATACTGAGGGTCTTTTCGGGACTTTTATGGATTATGTCCGTCATCTGATCCCATTGATCTATGGGGACCCCGTTGATCTCCACAATCCTGTCTCCTTTCATAAGCCCCGCCTTTTCCGCCGGGGTGTCCGGCATGATACCGCCTATCTCGGGGACCAATATGGGAAGGCCGTTCATAAAGCTGAAGAAGAATATCGTTATCGCAAACAATATATTAAATATAGGGCCGAATAATACTATGGCAAATCTTTTCCATATTTTTTGATAGTTATACGCAAAGGGTTTTTCATCTTCGCTGAGTTCTTCCCCGGGTATTTCACCCAGCATTTTTACATACCCACCCAACGGTATGGCGGAAATAACGTATTCGGTATCACCATATTTCTTCCCTATGAGTTTTGGACCAAAACCGAGTGAGAATTTCAGAACTCTAACACCCATCATCTTCGCAAAGAGGAAATGCCCGAGTTCGTGGACAAATATGATTATGCCGAGAAGAATTACAGCTGATAAAAATGTCATTATTCAACTCCCAAGATTAAATTTCTAAAAATCAATTATACGTTTTTTTCACTGTCATTGCGAGCCCGAAGGCGCGGCAATCTCAAAGCCGGTAATCAATCTGATAGAAACGGGGAGATTGCTTCGTTTCACTCGCGATGACATATTATTAATGATCTATTCATTGCAACGACTTAATAACTTCTTCCGCTTTTCTCCTCGCCCACCTGTCGGCGTCCAGTATCACATCAAGCTCGGTATCCGGCATTACCGTGTGATGGTCCATCGTTCTTCTCACGATAACAGGTATCTCCGTAAACCTGATCGCACCTTTAAGGAACGCATTCACGGCAGCCTCGTCGGCTGCGTTAAGCACGGCCGGCATGGTACCGCCGGCTTCCAATGCCTCGTACGCATAAGAGAGGCAGGGAAAGCTGTTGTTTTCCGGCTTCTTAAACGTGAGCGCTCCGATCTCAGGGAGAGAAAGCCCCTCCATTGCATCACGAAGTCTCTGAGGATAGGCAAGGGCATACGCTATGGGGCCTTTCATGTCGGGCACCGAGAGTTGGGCGATACAACTTCTGTCGTTGAACTCAACCATGGAATGCACAATACTCTCAGGATGGATGACCACATCTATCCTCTCAAGGGGAAGGCCGAAAAGATGGTGGGCCTCGATCACCTCGAAGCCCTTGTTCATGAGGCTTGCCGAATCTATCGTGATCTTCTTTCCCATTTTCCATCTCGGGTGTTTCAGCGCTTCATCGGGTGTGATATCCCCCAAGGCTTGAATACTCTTGTTGCTGAAGGGACCACCGGAGGCTGTCAGAATGATCCTCCTCACGTCGGATTTCCTGCGCCCGCCGATGCACTGAAATATCGCACTATGTTCGCTGTCAACGGGAAGAATTTTTGACCCGTATTTTTTTGCTTCCCCCATAACGACTCTTCCCGCCATCACAAGCGCCTCTTTATTCGCAAGACCGATCATTTTCCCGGAACGTATGGCCGACAGCGTCGGGATCAATCCAGCCGCACCGACAATGGCAGACAAGACAATATCTGATCCCTCGTATGATGCGGCATATGCAATGCCGGCCTGTCCCGACAGAATCTTCAGTGAAGGCTTTTTCCCTATCCTTCTTTGCAATTCCCTTGCCGCAGCCTCGTCCGCTACCGCCACTACCTTGGGGGAAAAAGACTTGATCTGTTTTTCGAGGAGGGCAATGTTATTCCCCGCAGTCAATACCGTGACCGTAAACCGGTCCCGGTGGGACGAGACGATGTCAAGGGCGCTTCTTCCTATTGAACCGGTTGATCCGAGAATTGTTACCCGTTTCATAAATTATCGGTCCATTATTTTCATAACGGTTAATACCCAGTAAAGGACGGGACCGACAAAGAGAGACCCGTCAACCTTGTCCAGAATTCCTCCATGGCCGGGTATGATGACACCTGAATCCTTGACACCGGCATCGCGCTTAAACATGGACTCCACAAGATCGCCTATTATAGAAATAATTCCTATCATGATACCAATGAATATTGCGTTGGGAACGGTGAGCTGCGGAACAATAGCAGCCTTCAAAATGAGTGCGCCGATTACACCTCCGGTTACGGAACCCACTGCACCCGCGACGGTCTTGTTCGGACTCATCTCCTTATAGAGTCTTCTCTTTCCGATCCCTTTACCGATATAGTATGCAATCGAATCCGATGCCCATACCGATCCGTAAAGAAAGATTATCCATTCAGGCCCGCCCTTCTTGAGCAGCGCCTGGAAGGAGAGCAATCCCGGGATATAGAGGAGTCCGACTGCGGGAGCAGCAATATCGGACAATGAGGAACCAGGGTCTCTCTTGCAAAACAGTCTGATAACCATTACTGCCATGATCGAAATGATTATCGTATCCCAGAGAAGATCTGTCGAAAAATACGCCGCACAAAGGACAGAGATCCCGAAAAAAAGAGAGGCATATCTTAGTACGCCCTGCACATGATACATGGAATAAAACTCCGACATAGCCAACAGGGATATGATTATCAGGAGAAAGAAAAAGTATTCTGAAGGCAGGTATATGATGTAAACATATATGAGGGGCAGGAGGACTGCGGCAACGATCAGCCTCTTAAGATGCATCCGCTCTCACCGGGATGGAACCGAACCTCCGCTCCCGCCGCTGATAGTCCTGAATTGCAAGTAAAAACTCGTCTCTCGAAAAATCAGGCCAAAGCGTGTCCGTGAAATAGAATTCCGAATACGCCGACTGCCAGAGCAGAAAATTACTTATACGCATTTCTCCGCTGGTTCTTATAATCATGTCAGGGGCAGGAAGTCCCGCTGTATCGAGATAGGAAACAAACATCTCTTCCGTAAGCTCTTCCGGCTTAACACCCGAATAGAGAACTTTTTTTACGGCTCTGAGAATCTCGTTCCGGCCGCTGTAGCTCAACGCGGTGACAAGGACCATGCCTTTATTCGAAGAAGTCTTCTCTTCGGTCTCCCTTATGATATTCTGTATATACTCGGGCAACCTCCCCACGTCTCCAATCGTCTTAAAGACAATATTATTCCTCATAAATCCGGGCAGCTCTTTCTTGAGATACAATTCGAGAAGCTTCATCAGGGTCGTTACTTCCGACGAAGGTCTTTGCCAATTCTCCGTAGAAAAGGCATAGAGGGTTAATGCCTTAAGTCCGAGCTCCGCCGATAACTCTATCACTTCTCTCGACCTTTCGACCCCGCGCCTGTGGCCCTCTATCCTGGGCAGACCCCTTAATGCAGCCCATCTCCCATTGCCGTCCATGATAATACCGACATGACTCGGTATGCGACCAGTCAATAACATCCGGCCTCCTACTTCCCTTTCATCTTATAGATGATGAGTTCTGTTTGAAGCGGGTTTTCTCCCTTCAGGATATTCCCGGGCTTGATGCCGAACAGAGGACTGGCAAGAACCATGATCCTGTCACCGTCAACGGTATAATCGAACAGGGTACCTGCTATATTGTCTATCAAGACCCCTTCTTCCATCGCAAGCCCGTTCCACCACAGCTTTTTTACCAGAGCCTTCTTGAAACCGAGACTCCTCATCATCTCTACGAGGGGATACCTCTTAACAGAAAGTATTTCGTTATTCCTTCGGAACAATCTATCTTTCACCGACCATTCACCTCTGTCAACAAGCGTGGTGGGGGCCTTCCTGGTAAATGAGTTCAGAAAACCTCCCGCATCGGTTTTGGACCTCCACATTCTCACATCCTTGCCGTTATACACATTAAGGAACCCGTATTCATCGTAGGCGAGCAACAGTCTGCCCGCGCGGGGGTCCTCAAAATATACGAAATCATAGATATTAACACCTTTTGGAAGCCGCAGTATATTTCCCTTCTTATATGCTCCATCCCATACGACGCTGAATACGTCGCCCTCAAATCCTTCAGCCTGTGAATAGGCCTGCGCTATGAGTCCGCTGTCCAGCCTCCTCAGGAATACCTTATCCTTATACAGGAGTACGAATTCGGAACCGTTAAATTCATAAATATAAGAAGAGACATCATTCCTTTTCATCGATGTGATAATTATCTCATCTCTTCCGTTTCCGTTGAGGTCGATCGAGTCAAGCCAGAGTATATCGTCAATGCTTGAGCTCTCGATCTTCAACCCGCCGTGGGCCGGTTGGACATCGGCCCCTATGCTATAAAAGCTGATGCCCTTTCCTGCAGCAAGAGCAACCTCCTTTTTCCCGTCTCCATCAATGTCACATGCCGTTATATGCCTTGCATCGAGAGGCAGCTCCAATGTCAGCCACGCTTCTTCCCCGGACGGCTTAAAAAAAGTAGCGCCCAGGCCGACTTCCCTGGAAAATGCGGGACCTATGGTCGCATTAACTTCGGAGAACGGAACTCCATCGGACGCCCAAAAAAGTCTCTGGGTAAGGACTGCACCCGAATCCGTCTTGTCGGCTACCAAAAGAAGTGCGACCTCGGCCCGAAGCCTTCTCGCCTCTTCGACGGCTTTTGACGGAAGATTAGTATCCACGCTCGTATCGAGCAGATTAAATCTCCCGCTGTCCTTCAGCGTTCTGTAATATGAGTCGGCCAAATGCCAGTCAGTATCTTTCGATTGGCAAAAGAGCACATTCACTTTTATCTCCGATATCCTGATCTTGTCCCCTTCTTTTGCATTGCCTTCAAGGACCTCCCCGGAGGATGAATCGGCGCTGACTTCTTTTATTTCAAACTTCCCCGCCAGGGACTCCAATTTCCCCAAGGGTTCTTTTGTTACCGGGTGTTTGAACGGGGCTTCTTCTCTCAATATCTGAAATCTCATGCCCTTCCTGACAGAGTCTTTTGCACCGATATTGACAGTGACCTTTTTGTCCTCGACCATCAGAATCTTGCCCGTCAGAGGTTTAAAATAGGACATTGTCTCGTCCCGCATTTTGTTTAGAGGATTGTCAGCAGCAAAAGCAGCGGGCAGTAACCAATAAACAACAAACAGAAAAGTGAGAAAGGGAACATATCTTAAATAATAAATTGTGAGTTCTGTGTTCTGTGTTCCGTGTTCTAATTTTCGTCTCATTCTTATCTCCCTATTCCAAGTTGGCATCGACATCGGAAAGCACCGCATAGTGCATCACGCCTTCCCTGCTTCCTTTGCAAGCCGGTCAAGAATGCCGTTCAAAAAAGAAGCGGCATCAAGGGAAGAATATTTTTTTGCTATCTCCAGCGCCTCATTTATCGTAACGGCGGAGGGGATATCCTTCCTGTAAAGTATCTCATAAGCAGCGAACCTGAGGATATTCCTGTCGACTGCCGCCATCCTCTTTAACAGCCAGTTTTCTGCCGTTCTTTCGATCACGTTGTCTATCTCATCGAGGTTTTCCAGAGTGCCTCTTACTAATTCCTCCGTAAACTCCCTTACGTCGCTACGGTCTTTTTTGTCCGACCAGAATTCCTCAAGATCTTTCCTCTCAATTTTTTTTTCGGTAAAATCTATCTGGAATAATATCTGGAGCGCATATTCCCGCGCCTTGCGCCGTTTCATGCGCAAGTGACGGGTGATAAGTAACGGCTGATGAGTAAAAAGAGATATTTATTTTGATTTTTGCCGATCACTATTAACTCTTCACTGATTACAGTTTTTTCATGAGTTGTGCCATTTCAATGGCTGTTAACGCAGCATCCCATCCTTTATTGCCGCTCTTCGTACCGGCTCTTTCAACAGCCTGTTCTATCGTATCGCAGGTGATGACTCCGAATGCTATCGGAACACCGGTCTCCATAGATGCAGACGCTATGCCTTTTGAGACCTCCGCGGCAATATACTCGAAATGCGGCGTCCCTCCTCTTATGACCGTTCCGAGACAAATTATCGCGTTGTGCACCCCCTTTAAAGCTATCTTTCTTGCTATCACAGGTATCTCAAAAGAACCCGGGACCTTAGCCACATCTATATCTTCTTCCTTTGCACCGTGTCTGATAAGTGCATCCATAGCGCCATCAAGAAGCTTGCCGGTAATAAACTCATTAAACCTGCTTATGACAATACAAAACTTTAATCCTTTTGCCTGAAGCTCACCCTCGAAAATTTTCATAAAACCTCCCCTCCATTTAATATGATGCAGAGGTTGTTGAGCAGTATCTGCATCACACCTTACACATTATCCAGCATATGCCCCAATTTTTTCTTCTTCGTCTTAAGGTAGACGATATTCCTCTCGTTCGGCCGTGTCTCGATAGGGACCCTTTCCACCACTTTCAGGCCATATCCTTCCAATCCGACGATCTTCTTCGGGTTGTTTGTCATCAGCTTCATCTTTCTCACCCCGAGATCCACAAGTATCTGCGCGCCGATGCCGTAGTCTCTGAGGTCAGGCTTGAAACCAAGCTTAAGATTAGCTTCAACGGTATCAAGCCCCTTGTCCTGGAGTTCATATGCCTTCAGTTTATTAATCAAGCCGATCCCCCGGCCTTCCTGTTTCATATAAAGGATTACGCCTTTCCCTTCTTTTTTAATCTTCTCCATCGCCTTATGAAGCTGTTCCCCGCAGTCACACCGCTCCGAAGCAAACACATCACCCGTCAGGCATTGCGAATGAACTCTGACAAGTATTTCGTCGGTAGGTTTTATCTCGCCCTTCACAAGAGCGATATGGACACTGGTATCTATTTCATTGGAATAAGCGATTGCGGTAAAATCACCGCCGAATGTGGTCGGAAGTTTCACCGTTGCGAGCCTCTTCACAAAACGCTCCGTCCTCATCCTGTATTTAATGAGGTCCTTTACGGTGACTATCTTCAGATTATGCCTTCTTGAAAATTCTATCAACTCCGGGACTCTCGCCATCGTGCCGTCGTCACTCATGATCTCACAGATGACACCGGCCGGATAAAGCCCTGCAAGCCGCGCCAAATCAACAGATCCCTCTGTCTGCCCCGCACGCTGCAACACCCCGCCGGGCCTTGACCTCAGAGGAAAAACGTGGCCGGGCTTTGAGAGGTCTTCGGACTTTGTCTTCGCGTCAATGGCAGTTTTGATTGTTTTCGCCCTATCGGCTGCCGATATGCCGGTAGTTACTCCCCGTTTAGCTTCAATGGAAACGGTAAAAGCAGTGCCGAAGGCCGATGTGTTATCGTCTGTCATCATAGAAAGCTTAAGTTCATCAACCCTTTCGGGGGTAAGAGAAAGACATATCAGTCCTCTTCCGTGCTTTGCCATGAAATTGATCGCCTCCGGTGTGATCTTTTCTGCAGCCATACAAAGATCACCCTCGTTCTCCCTGTCTTCATCGTCAACGAGGATTACCATTTTCCCTGTTGTTATATCATCTAATACCTCATCAACCGTGTTAAATTTATACTTCTCCATGCCGATTTACTCCTTATCCAAAATATTCTTCAGCTTGTTGAGATGATGCAGATGTTGTGAAAAAATTTATTTCCTGATACCTTAGTGTACCTTTCATTGACGGTTTTTGGAACATTTTGCGAATTGACTAAAAAGGATACTGTTCATACCCTATCGAGTTAAATAAATTTTTGAACAATAGCTGCATTATCCTATACTTAAACATATCCTTCTTCCATCAGTGTCTTCATAAATCTTGAATCCCTGTCCTCATCTCTATTTAAGAATTTCGCAACATATTTGCCCAGTATATCTGCCTCGATATTCACCGTTTCTCCCGATCCTTTAGATCCGAGGGTTGTTAATTTTGCGGTATGTGGAATGATAACCAGGGAAAAACCGTCCTTAAGTATATCAACAACGGTGAGACTTATTCCATCTACTGCGACTGAGCCTTTATTGACAAGGAATCTCGTCACCTGGACCGGTGCTTCAATCTCAACCTTCAGCATGCCTCCCACATTCACCTTCGAGCGGATCTTTCCTATTGTATCGACATGTCCCGTTACGAAATGACCGCCGATTTTCGAATCCGGCCTCAACGAAGGCTCAAGGTTGACCAAATCTCCTGCCTTGAGGCTCCCGAGGTTTGTGCTTCGCATGGTTTCGTCAGAGAGGTCAAAGGAGACCTCATTCTCCCTATTGCTCACGACGGTAAGACACACTCCATTAACGGCGATACTGTCTCCGATGGCTGCGCCAGCCGCAACTTCACGTGATCTGAGTGAGAGTATCGCCCCCAACCCCTGTTTTTTCACGGATGTAATCTCACCCATTTCGAGTATCAGACCGGTGAACATTTTATTCCACTATGTCGATATCAAAATCCAAAGTTTTCTGGTATACCCCTAATATATCAACTGTCTCCGACCAGGACGTCTTCACCCTGACCGTTTTCACCGTTTTTGTTACCGCTATATCCTTCTCTTCAATAGGAAGCTTCAGTTCCACGGCCTTTTCAAAAATCTGCGCCCGCGTCTTCTCAATATCTCCGAGACTGATCCTCGCTATCTCTTTCGCTTCAGACTTAAAGGCCGAATAGTTGTAATAGGGCGTGCCGAACTTTACGCCCAAATAGCCGAGGAACACAATGAGAACACTAACAAAAATTAATTTGATATAGCCTTTTTCGTTATTCAATACCTCTAATTTTGTCATCGTATCACCCTCCCTATCCTGTTGAATCTGGCAAAATTATCAGGGTCCCAGGACCAATAAATAATGAGTGCCTTACCCAGCACCGCTTTAAGATCAACGAACCCCCAATATCTGCTGTCATAACTCTGATCCCGGTTATCCCCCATTACGAATAGCTTATCTTTAGGCACCCTCAATGGTCCAAAGTTGTCTCTCGGATCATTCATGCCAAACCTCAAAAGGTTGTCAACATGCTTCGCATAAGGTTCCTTAACCGCCTCCCCGTTAAGATAAATTATCTTGTTTCTTTCTTCAATAACATCCCCTTCCGTAGCTATGACCCTTTTGATAAAATCCTTCTTGGGATTCTCCGGGAATTTAAAGACTATTATATCCCCCTTCTCGGGATTTCTAAACACCAGTGTTTTTTTATCAGAAAAAGGGATTCTTGTCCCGTATATGAATTTGGTAACAAGAATATGGTCACCGACGAGCAGTGTCGGTATCATCGAACCGGACGGTATCTTGAATGCCTGTATGACATAAGCCCTTATCACAAGTGCAAGAATCAGGGCCGTAATTATCGCCTCTGCATATTCCCATAAAAGTCTCTTTTTGCTTTTCAATCAGAATTCCTCCTTTATCCGTCTTTCTCTGAAATTTTGTTCACATCAATTGAGCTGAATACCAGTCCCGCAGACCCGACAACCCCTGCATCATCCATAAGGAGTGAGGGAATAATTTTTACCCTCTCGAACATTTCCTTAAATGCTCTCCTCGAGGCCTCCTTCATCGCTTCCTGAACGTATATCTCCCAGGCGCCTGTAAGCCCGCCCGCAAGAATAATCGCCTCCGGACTCATGATGTTAATCATATTCGCAATCCCGATGCCGAGATACCTGCCGGCATTTTTCAGGAGTTCTCTCGCAAGGTTGTCGCCGTCAAGCGCCGCCCTATAAATCTCCTCGGTCGTGAGTTTATAGAAATTTCCGCCGGAGTATTGCCTCAGCAAGCTTTCTCTGCCTGTCTCAAGGGCCGAGGATGCTTTCGCCAGTATGGCCCGCATGGAGGCATAGGATTCGAGACAGCCCGAATTGCCGCAGGGACATTTCTCACCATCGGCATGTATGCTCATATGGCCGATTTCGGCCGAGACATGAAGGAGTTTCCTGTCATAGACAATGCCTCCGCCTATGCCCGTACCAAGGGTGAAAAGGACAAAGCTTGAAAAATCTTTGCCGGCGCCGCTCCAAAGCTCGCCGAGGGCCGCAGCATTTGCATCGTTCTCAATAAATACCGGAACCCTAAATTTTTCTCTTGTTTCGTTGACGAGATCGATCTTTTCTATGCTACGGAGATTCGGAGAGATCAGAACCCTGTCAGTTTCTCTGCTGATCAGCCCGGCTACCCCCAGTCCTATCCCTGCGATCTCTTCAGAATAAAGACTTTCGATTGCCGAAAAGAGAGGACCGAGGACCTCTTCGGATGTCGGCCCCTTCATTTTTTTTACAATTTCTCCGCCCCTCGTGACCAGGGCGGCCCTCATATTTGTACCGCCAAGATCTATCCCTATCGCATATTTTTCCCCCATACCTAGTCTTCTCTATAAACCTCTATCGCTACCTCCGGACACATCTGGGCGCATATAGCGCATCCGGTACATTTGTCCAAATGTTCCGGAGAGGCAGGGAAATATCCCTTTTCGTTGAATCGTTCTTCGATAACAATAACACCAAAAGGGCACGCATCTACGCAATAGGTACATCCTTTGCAAAGTTCTTTATCTATCACGATCATACCTTTCATATTTAACTTCCGATCAACTCTTTTGCGTGTTTCAGCGACACGTCTGTTATTTTACCACTCAGCATCCTCGCTATCTCATGTAGTCTCTCACCGCCCGCAAGTTCTTTTACTTCTACGGACACTTTTTCTTCTCTCTGTTTTTTCTCCGTCTTCAGGTGAAAATCCGCCATAGAAGCTATCTGGGGGAGATGGGTCGTACAGAGCACCTGGCGCCTTCCCGCGATTGCCTTTAATTTCTTTCCTACGCTTTCTGCGGTCTTCCCTCCGATACCGGCGTCGACCTCATCAAATATGACTACGGGTATGCTGTCAAAATCCGCAAGGATACTCTTCAACGCAAGCATTACCCTCGAGAGTTCACCCCCGGATGCAATTTTTGCCAATGGCTTGGGAGGCTCTCCGGGGTTCGCGGAGAATAAAAACTCCACCCTGTCAATGCCGTGCGGGGAGATGGCTTCCCTCTTGATATTGATAATAAATTCGGCGTTGCCGAATGCGAGTTCTTTCAGTTCATCCCTGACAAGCTTTTCCAGTTTCTCAGCGGCTTTTTCCCTTTTTCCGGAAAGCAGGGCGGCGGAATCAATGAGCCTCTCCTCTTTCATCTTAAGCTCGGATTCCAAGGAATCGACCCTTTCATCCGCAAGTTCAAGTTCGTGCAATTCTTTTTCCGCTCCATTCCTGTATTGGACGATATTGTCGACCCCCTCGCCGTATTTCTTTTCGAGTCTCTTGATTAATTCCAGCCTGTCCTCGATTCCGCTCAGCATTTCCGGTTCAAACTCATACTTATCTTTATATCCCCTGAGAAAAACAGCCGCATCCTCAATGAATGGGCGCGCGGACTCAAGCATGTCCAGCATGCCGGACACGCTATGGTCAATGCCTGACATCTCCTTCACTTTCGATATCACGGATGACAGCCTCTCGATACACGAACCATCTGCGCCATAGATTATTGAATAGGCCGTCTCGGCAAGTTCACGCAATCTGCCCAGATTTGACAGAATTACCTTCTTCTCGCTCAGGTCGTCTTTCTCGCCGGCTTTTAGAGAAGCCGAGTCAATCTCACGAATCTGGAACCTGAGCAGGTCAAGCCTGTGAGCTCTCTCCTTTATTTTCTGTTTTAATTCAGCCTCTTCCCTTTTCAGAACCTCGACTTCTCCATAGAGAATTGCGACCTCTTTGTTATCTTCCTGAAGTCTGCCGAATGAATCGACGAACCGCCTGTGTTTATCGACAGAGAGCAGACTCTGATGTTCGTGCTGTCCGTGGATATCGACGAGGGTCCTTCCGATCTCTGCAAGGCCCTGCAGGCTCACTATTATATCATTGACGTAGGCCCTGCTCTTGCCGGTTGCGGAAATGGACCTCCTCAGGATAATGCCCTCGGATAAATCTATGCCGATATCGGGGAATTCATTCATCCCATCTGCTTCGAAATATGCCTGGATAACAGCTTCTTTCTCTCCTGATCTTATGAAGTCCGATTGTGCCCTGCTTCCGAGAGCGAGCCCCAGAGAATCAACGATGATGGACTTTCCCGCACCGGTCTCACCCGTGATAACATTGAATCCCTTTTCAAATCTGACCCTCAGGTCATCAATAATGGCAAGGTTCTTGATTCTGAGCTCCCTCAGCATCAATATCTAACGCTAAACCCTTTCTGTTCCTCTTCGTATGGCTCCCAGTTCACATCGATATGAGAGACCCTCGCACCGGGTGGTCCGATATAACATTCCTTAATCGCCTGTTCAATCATCTTCTTATCACCTTCGAATACCGCCTCGACTCTTCCGTCTCTGAGATTTCTTACCCAGCCGTTCAGACCGAGGGTATACGCAACCTCTCCGGTAAAGGCCCTATAAAAGACGCCCTGCACCCTTCCATCAATGAATACACGGGCCCTCGCCTTTTCCATATCGTTAAATTATAACATAATACGCTCATACCACTTCCCCGAGGTAGGCGTTTCTTACCTGCTCATTGTTCAGCAGTTCTTCTCCAATACCCTCGAGTGCAACCCTGCCGTTTTCGAGTACATATCCCCGGTGAGACAGTTTCAGCGCTGCACGTGCATTCTGTTCGACAATGAGGACAGTTACACCTTCTTTATTTATCTCTCTTACGATCTTGAATATTTTACTGACGATTATCGGTGCAAGGCCAAGGGAAGGCTCATCAAGGAGCAATAGTTTGGGGTTGGACATGAGAGACCTGCCGATCGCGAGCATCTGTTGTTCGCCGCCGCTCAGCGTCCCACCCATCTGCTCATGCCTTTCCTTCAGGACAGGGAACAATTCGAACACCTTTCCCATTTGCAGCGTCAATTGCCGGCTGCCTGTTTCTTGTTTTCTGAAAAAAGAAAACCGACCACCGACAACCTGATATGCTCCCATCTCAAGGTTCTCCCTGACGGTCAACTTGGGGAAAATTCTTCTGCCCTCGGGCGCCTGGCTGATACCCCTCCTGACTATCTTGTACGGGGGCACCCCCGTGATGCTCTCGCCTTCAAATATAATTTCCCCCGAGCGTGGCTTAAGAATGCCTGATATGGTCATAAGAATAGTGGACTTGCCGGCCCCGTTGTTTCCGATGAGACAGACGATCTCCCCCTGTTTGACTTCGATGGTACGCCTTCAATGCCTCGATCGGGCCGTAGAATGTATGAATATCGTCAGCTTAAGCATACGATTCGGGGTCCATATAATGTCAGGTTTGAGTATGTTCTATAAGTTCGAGTTCTTCCACTTGAACCTTTCAATGTTCTTTTCCGAGGTACGCCTCGATTACCAGAGGGTCTTTCTTTATCTCTGAAGGGAGCCCTTCCGCAATCTTTACCCCGTGGTTGAGCACGGCGATCCAGTCGGATATCCCCATAACGACTTTCATATCGTGTTCTATGAGCAGGACCGTTTTCCCGAGCTCTTTTAAATTCGATATGAGCTGCATCACCTCCTGCGTCTCCTGCGGGTTCATCCCTGCGGTGGGCTCATCAAGCAATATTAATGACGGTTCTGCCGCCAATGCCCTTGCGATCTCAAGCCTTCTCTGTGCACCATAGGGAAGGTTTCCCGAGACGGTATCGGCATAATCCGATAAACCCACGAAATCGAGATATTCCATAGCCTTTTCCCTTATGACCCTCTCCTCATCCCGAAACTTCTTTCCCCTGATGATCGATCCGACAAGTCCCGATCGTGTCTTAAGGTGCTGAGCTACTATGACATTTTCGATGACAGACATCTCCCTGAAGATTCTCATGTTCTGGAAGGTCCTTGATATTCCGAGCATCGCAACCTTGTGCGGCGGAAGGCCGATAATTTCGGTCCCGGAAAAATGGATATTGCCCTTTGTCGGTTTCGCAAAACCCGTAAGACAGTTGAAGACCGTCGTCTTTCCCGCCCCATTCGGACCTATGATGCTCATAATGACACCTCCTCTGACCCTGAGGTTGAGTTCTTCGATAGCCTTTATTCCGCCAAAACGCATCGAGAGGTCCCTAACTTCTAAGAGATGCACTCTTGCCTCCCAATAATCCCTGGGGTCTGAATATCATTAAGAGTACAAGACCGCTCCCGAGTGCAAGCATCCGGTACAGTTGAACCTCGCGCAACATTTCCGGGAGCAAAACCAAAACGAAAGCGCCGAGAATGACCCCTGCAATACTTCCCAGACCCCCCAAAATTACCATGCATAATATCAGCACCGACTCCATGAATGTAAAGCTTTCAGGCGATACGAATTGCATCTTCCCCGCAAAAACAGCCCCCGCAAGACCCGCCCAGAAAGCGCCGAATGCAAATGCATAGAGCTTATACAGGGTTGTGTTTATACCCATAGTAGACGCTGCTATTTCGTCTTCTCTCAGAGCAATCCATGCCCTTCCTATCTTTGAGGAATAAACTCTTTTGGTTATAAAAACGGTCAGTAAGACAAAAAAGAGAACGAGATAATAATAGGGAATGAGGCTCCCCGGTGAGAAAGATAAAATGAGCGGGCGGGAAATGCCCGATATACCGTTCGGGCCCCGCGTCACACTGTCCCAGTTATTCAGTACAAGTCTCACTATTTCGCCGAAGCCCAGTGTTACGATAGCGAGGTAGTCCCCCCTCAGACGAAGAGCAGGGATTGCAAGGAGAAACCCCGCAGCAGATGTGAGTCCTACGGAAAAAGGTAAGGCCGACCAGAAACCAAATCCGAATTTTGTGTTCAAGAGGGCGTATGTATATGCTCCGATCGCATAGAAGGCCACAAATCCGAGATTCAAGAGACCGGCAAAGCCTACTACCACATTCAGACCAAGGGCGAGGATGATATAAATACCGGCGAGAATCGCCACATCAATAAAATAGTCTCCCGCAAGAAAGGGCAGGATGAAAAGAACCGGCAGGAAGGAATAACGGAGAACAGGGGACAATCCCTGAGAGAATAAGCCCGTTGTCCCTATTTTTCCCCTCAAGGACTGCAATGTCCCCGCAAGTGTTTTTTTGTACCGGGAAAGGAATGATACGGAAACGAGGAGGAAAAAAAGAACGATAAAGAAGAGAACAGCGGCCTTTGCCCCCTTGAAGGGCAGGAAAAGCAAAGAAAGCCAGAGTGCAATAATTAAGGGTTTTGCAACTTTCAGTTTGTTGTCCGTCACCGTCTCAAACCTTCTCCAGTTCCGCTTTCCTGAAAAGTCCACCCGGTTTGACGAGGAGTATTATGATCAGGATGATAAAGGCATAAGCATCCTTGTATTCACTGGATATGTAACTTCCGCCCAGGCTTTCGACGAGACCGAGCAGGATCCCGCCGACCATGGCGCCCCGGATACTGCCGATCCCGCCAAGTACCGCTGCGGTAAAAGCCTTTATCCCCGCTATATAACCGATGGAATAGTTGACTAATCCGTAATACATGGCGACCATCAACCCCGCAGCGGCTGCAAGACCGGAGCCTATGATGAATGTAACAGAGATGACCGTATCTATATTTATACCGACGAGTGAGGCCATCGTCTTGTCCTGCGCAACAGCCCTCATCGCCTTGCCCATTCTCGTTTTTCTCACAAAGAGGCGGAGCGCTATCATCAGGACAAAGGATGCAAGTATTATAAAAAGCTGAAGGTGGGTCATCCGGACGGACATAAACTGAAAGCCTCCGGTTTCGAACAGATGCGGGAAGACCTTGTCTGTTGCCCCCTGGGTGAGCATTACATAGTTTTGCAGGAATATGGAAACACCGATTGCACTGATGAGCGGGCTAAGCCTCGGCGCATTTCTCAATGGTTTATAGGCAATTTTTTCTATGGTGAAGCCATAGGAAGAACAGAAGGCTATGGACAGACAAAAGGTGAGAACCAATGCTAAGGTCAGGCTATGAGACGTCAGGCCGATAGCGGTGAAAAAAGCTAAAAAGATTATGCCGAGATACGCTCCGAGCATATAAATCTCACCGTGGGCAAAATTGATCAATTCGAGGATGCCGTAGACCATCGAATAGCCGAGAGCGATAAGGGCATACACGCTGCCGAGGGTGAGACCATTGATAAGCTGCTGCAAAAACATGCTGCATTTTAGCAGAAAAAAGAGGGGAGAGCAAAGAGCCCGCGGTAGTCTTCATTACCGCAAAGTCTTTAAACCCCTCACTCGATTCAACTTCGTTCGATTGACTTACGGATAGGCATTGTATGTAAAATATTTACAATGTCCATTAAAGATTATTTCCTAAACCTTTCCTTAAACAGAAAACTCATCGGGATGATGCTCTTTCTCAGTCTCATCCTTATATCGGTTTTGACATTTCTCTACTCCCAGTCTGAAAAAATGGTGTTCAAGGAACTCGAAAGCCAGACAGCGGAGCTTTCGAAAGCGATACAGGTCGGCGTTGAAGAGGTGACGAGCAGAGGATACACGGACCAGATGAGGCTTCAGACTTACCTGAAAAAATTAAATGCAAAAGGCGTCAAAGAGATATCGATCATCAGTACAAAGGACGAGATTATCGCGAGTACCAACCCGACAACGGTGGGTGAACAGGTAGGTCCCAAGAAAAAAGAACGCATCATAAAGGCTGAGCTCGGTGAGCCCGTTTCCAAGGAGGGAAAGGTCTATAATGTTATCCTTCCCGTTGTTGCAGGCAATGAGCACTACGGGTATATCCATCTTAAGATAAACATAGAGGATTTTACCGAAATCTTAAAGAATAATGCCATCAAGAGGATAGTGGCGACATCTTTGGTCTTCGGACTCGGTATCATACTCGCCGTACTTCTTTCATGGATGTATACCAAACCCATACATAACGTCGTCAATGCAGCGCGCACCGTTGCGGCAGGAGATCTTACGTCGGAATTACGCACGGACAGAAAGGACGAGATCGGGGAACTGACTCAAACGTTCAATTTCATGGTCCAGAAGCTCAGGGAGCAGCGTGCACTCGAGGAAAAGCTGCGAGAGGCCGAGCACCTCTCCGGGATAGCTCAATTAGCGAAGGGTATCGCCCATGAAATAAGAAACCCCTTAAATTTCATCAGCCTCTCGATCGACCATTTAAGAAAAAAACACGTACCTCAGGGGAATGAGGAAAAGGCACAGTTTGAATCGCTTATTATCAGCATAAAACATGAAATACAGAGACTGAATAAACTCGTCGGGGATTTCCTCGATTACGGGAAAGCGCTCAGACTGAACCTCCAGGAGATAAACATGATCAGCCTCATTGACGAGGTTATGGTTTTGGTTCAGGCAAAGGCTGAAAAAGACGGTATCATGATACATTATGATAATGGAGAACTCCCTACCCTCTCTGTAGACCCTGAATTGATCAAAACATGTATATTTAATGTTATCCTCAATGCATTCCAGGCGATGCCGGACGGCGGAGACCTTACGGTGAGCACAAAAACATCAAACGGCAAGGCCTTTATTATCGTTTCGGATACGGGTATCGGCGTCTCCAAGGAGAACATCCAGAAGCTTTTTGATCCTTTCTTTTCTACTAAAAGCACAGGTCTCGGCCTCGGACTCGCTATGACCAAAAGGGTTGTCGAGGAGCACGGCGGTAAGGTGGATTTTCAGAGTGAGGAAAGAAAAGGAAGTACGATAACCATATCATTGCCTGTTAAAGGATAAAAGGAGGATTACTTGGCTGTCATTCTTGTTATAGATGACGAACCGTTGCAAAGAGATATCCTTAAGACGATACTCGATGACGAAGGATATGAGACGTATACCGCCTCTTCAGGCGAAGAAGGTCTAAAGGTCATGAAAGAGATCACACCGGATGTGGTCTTAACCGACCTCAAAATGGAAGGCATTGACGGAATAGAATTTATTGAATCGCTTCCTGAAGCCCCCCTCCAGCCACCGGTGATCGTTATGACCGCCTACGGGACGATCTCTTCCGCTGTCGACGCTATTAAGAAGGGCGCATTCGATTATCTCAGCAAGCCTCTCGATAAAGATGTGCTTCTCATAACGGTAAAAAGGGCGGTTGGGAGAGCAGAACTTCTCAAGGAAAATTTGCAGCTCCAGAAGGCGCTATTCGAAAAGTTCAAAATCGAGGGCATTATCGGGCATTCCCAAAAGATGGTAGAAGCGGTAGAGATCATGAAAAAGGTCTGCTCAAGCAATGTTACCGTCCTCATACTCGGTGAGAGCGGAACGGGGAAAGAGCTCGCGGCAAGGGCAATCCATTATAACAGTCCGAGGAGGACAAAGCCCTTTACAGCGATAAACTGTGCCGCGATACCCGAAAACCTGATCGAAAGTGAACTCTTCGGATACGAGCCGGGCGCCTTTACCGGAGCTACGTCGCGAAATATCGGACTTTTTGAGGCTTCAAACGGGGGGACGCTGTTTCTTGACGAGGTAGGAGACCTTCCACCCATGACGCAGTCAAAAATCCTCAGGGTACTCCAGGATAAGGAGATAAGAAGGCTGGGCAGCCGTGAGAGCATAAAGGTTGATGTCAGGATAATCGCTGCAACGAACAAAGACCTCGAAAAAGAATTACAAAAAAGAGGATTTAGAGAAGATCTATACTATAGGCTCAAAGTGGTAACTGTTGAACTCCCTCCGCTACGGGAAAGAAAAGAAGACATATTTGAACTTACAGAATTTTTCATAAAAAAATACAATCAAGAATTTGGGAAAAGAGTTAAAGGGATCGAAGAAGATGCAATGAAGGCACTTATAGAGTATAACTGGCCGGGTAATATAAGGCACCTTGAGTCTGTTATAGAGCGCGCTGTTCTCATGTGTGAAGCTTCTCATATAGGTCTGAAGGATATAAAAGGCGAATTAAGGTTCTTTCAGGGAAAGGATATCCTCGATTTTGATCTGCCCGACGAGGGAATAAACGTTGAGGAGCTTGAAAAAGACCTCTTGAAAAAGGCGATGCAGAAGGCAAACGGTGTCGCCACAAAGGCGGCAAAACTCTTAGGGTTGAGCTATAAGACCTTCTGGTACCGTTGGGAGAAGCTTAACCTCCATTCCCCAAAAAAGGATACCCTTCCCTAAAAAGGGATAGGGCCTTCAAAGAGACCCGTGTTTTTAAAGGCATTAAGTACTGGCATGCCTCTTGCTTTTCAATATTCTAATTGAAAGTTTTGTTTCGAGTTTGCAAAGAACTTATATATGAAAGGAGGTGATTCTAGTGAAGAAAGCAATAGCGATTATCGTTTCAGTTCTCTTTGTATTCGCCATTACCTCGCTCTCTTTCGCAGCAGACGAGAAGAAGGCAGCCCCGGCCCCGGCCGAGAAGAAAGCCGCTCCGGCTAAAATGGAAGAGAAGAAGGCCCCGATGGCAGAGGAGAAGAAGGCTCCTGCAAAGGCCGAGAAGAAAGCCGCTGCAAAGACAAAGCAGGTTACCGGTGAAGTTGCAGCAGTCGACATGAAGGCCAACACCATTACCGTAAAGGGTAAGAAAGCCGAGATGACCGTTACCTGTGATGACAAGACAAAGGTAATGATGGGCAAGGAGAAGAAGGCTTGCGCAGACGTGAAGGTCGGCGATAAGGTTACCGTTAAGTCCGCTGAAGTCGACGGCAAGAACGTAGCCAAGAGCGTTTCGATCCACGCAGCAAAGCCGGCAGCAGAGAAGAAGATGATGGAGAAGAAGGCCGAGCCTATGAAGCCGGCTGCAGAGAAGCCGGCTGCAAAACCAGCAGAGAAAAAATAATCTTTTTTACGTAAAAGGAGGGAACCGATGTTTGGCTCCCTCCTTTTTATTGAACATCCGGATTCTTCCTTTTATCAAAAAACATTTAAAATCTCAAACACCCTCAATTTTTCAAAAGACTATAGTTTATAATAGAGCACCAAAGATATAGGAGGTTGCCTTGAAAAAAAGAACATCCTTTGAACTTGCTCTGAGAGTGAAACATCTTCCCCCCTATCTTTTTGCCTCCATCGATAAGATGAAACAGAAGTCCATGGCGAAGGGCACCGACCTCATAGACCTGAGTATCGGTGACCCTGACATTCCAACACCCGCCGTCATAGTCGATGCAATGAAGAAGGCTGTTGAAAAACCTGCACACCACCGTTATCCTTCCTATGAAGGCATGCTCACCTTCAGGGAGGCTGTAGCAAGATGGTATAGAAAGAGATTCTATGTTAAACTCGATCCTCGTACGGAAGTTCTTTCTTTAATCGGTTCTAAAGAAGGTATCGGCCATATCCCATTGGCATTCGTCAATCCGGGTGATACGGTTCTTGTGCCGTCCCCGGGTTATCCCGTATATCCGATAGGTACCCTCTTCGCGGGCGGCAATTGCCACTTTATGCCACTGAAAGAAGAGAACGACTTCCTGCCGGATCTGGACCGGATACCCAAAAAGGTACTTCAGAAATCAAAAATCATCTTTATCAACTATCCGAATAACCCGACTTCAGCAGTGGCGCCTAAGAAATTCTATGAAGAAGTGATAAGAATTGCGATGAAATACAACATCATCGTCTGTCACGATGCCTCATACACAGAGATTTACTACGATAAGAGGCCTTTGAGTTTTATGCAGATACCCGGGGCAAGAGAGGTGGGAATAGAATTCCATTCCCTATCAAAAACTTATAATATGACCGGCTGGAGAATAGGTTTTGCCGTAGGAAACAGCCAGGTTTTGGCAGGTCTCGGGAAGGTAAAGACAAACCTCGATTCAGGGGTCTTTCAGGCCATACAGGAAGCTGCAATTGCGGCATTAGACATGGACCAGAGCGACCTCTCGGTAATAAGGAATACCTATAAGGAAAGAAGGGACGTACTTTATAACGGTCTGAAAAAACTCGGTACGGATCTTCTGAAACCGAAGGCCACATTCTACCTCTGGGCAAAAGTACCTTCCCGCTTCGATTCGATGAGTTTCGTAACCCATATGCTCGATAGGGCCGGGGTGCTCGCTACGCCCGGCAACGGGTTTGGAGAGGCGGGGGAAGGATATGTCAGGTTTGCGTTAACAGCTTCTGTCGCCAGGATCAAAGAGGCGGTCGACAGGATAGAAAAGATACTATAGTTTTAACCACAGGGAGCACAGAGATAAGATTCATTAATATCGGCTCATTAATAATTAAGAATGTTTCCCTCCGTGTCCTCTGCGGTAAATCGCCTTTTTTAGGTATTAAAATTGTCTACCGCTTATATCGGCATCGGCTCCAACCTCGGTAAGAGGCGGGAAAACTGCCTTCGAGCCATAGATTTGATCAAAGAAAAAGGCATCATCGTTAAAAAGAGGTCTTCCCTCTATGAGACGGAACCGTGGGGTGTAAAGGACCAACCGCTTTTTTTAAACATGGTCATCGAAATAGAAACAGATCTGCACTCCCTTCAGCTCTTACGTGTGCTGAAGGATATAGAACAGGAGTTAGGAAGGGAAGTGTCCTATCGATGGGGCCCCCGCATTATCGATCTCGATATTCTCCTCTTTGAGGATATAGTTTTGAACGAAGACAATCTGAAAATCCCTCATCCCTTGATGCACGAAAGGGATTTTGTCTTGAGACCTTTGAACGAAATCGCACCGAATGCGAGGCATCCGGTCCTTAAAATGAGCATCCATGAACTTTTGCACCATCTTGAGTCAGACAGTAAGCGGGTTTCTTAAGCGGCTTGATCAGGCCTTTTTTACGAAATCTCCGAAATTGCTTAAGATCCGAAGACCGGCATCCTGGCTCTTTTCAGGGTGAAACTGAGTTGCAATGATATTCTCTTTCCAGACCATGGATGTGAAGGTCACTCCGTACTCGGTCGTAGCCGCAATAACATCACGATCATCAGGAACAACATAAAAGGAGTGGACAAAATAGAAGAAAGACTCATCATCTATCCCGTCAAAGATCGGCGGTCTCCTCAAGACCTTCACATTGTTCCAGCCCATGTGGGGCACTTTCAGATTCTCTGCCTGAAACCTCACAACCTTCCCTTTCAAAATGTCCAATCCCTTATAAGTACCGAACTCTTCCGATTCCGTGAATAACACCTGAAGCCCGAGACAGATACCGAGGTAAGGTTTCCCTTTCCGAATCGCTCTCGTAATCGGTTCTATGAGTGACGCCTGTTCGAGATTTCTCATGCAGTCCCTGAACGCGCCGACGCCCGGAAGGACAACGGCATCAGCATCATCAACCGCCTGAGGGTTTGTCACAACCCTCGCGTCCACCCCAACTTTGAGGAAACCTTTCTCAACGCTCCTCAGATTCCCCATCCCATAATCAATAATCGCAATCATATATTTATTATACATTATCGCCCTGTTGAAAGGCTTTGAACCGCACCCGCAGGCGCGAGCGGGCGGCTACCGTAAAAATAATAACAGGTACGGTGAAACCGGTTGACAAGATTCACGATATATGACATAGTAGCTACAAATGTAGCTACATGGAGGCATGCAATGAAATTCGCTAATGTTAGGGAACTCAAGAACAAGACATCCGAGATATTGAGAAATGCCGAGAAAGAGGCTGTGATTATCACCTCAAACGGCAAGCCGCGAGCAATTGTCACTGCGATCTCGGAGGAGGACTTTGAAGACTATCTCCTCGAAAAGAGCGCCGGTCTTCAGGACATGCTCGCGGAAGCACAAGCAGAGTACCGGAGCAAGGGCGGCGTGACATTGGAAGATTACCTGTCTAAAAGGGAAAAAAAGCGTGGATAAGTTTCAGATCGTCCTTTCACCCCCTGCGATTAAAGACCTTGACGGCTTCAGCGACGGTGTTTGCGGAAAGATTGTTCGAGCATTACAGGCACTCAGGGACAACCCTTTTCCCAGAGGAAAAGCAATCAAAAAAATCAAAGGGACGAATTCAGATTATTACAGGCTCAGAGTGGACAAGTACCGGGTGTTCTATATGATTGAAGGCAATCGCGCTATAGTTTTGCGAATTCTCAACAAAAAAGATGTTGAACGGTTTATCAGGAATCTGAACTGAAAAATTAAGCAAATGGAAAAAATGTAGGACATTATTTGGGGGAGTAAGGGTGGTAATATGGGAGCGAAGCATTGTCTTATGCTTGTAAGACGGGCATCAAATCAGAAGAAATAAAGGAGAGACAGATTTGGAAACGAACATTGCTGTTTTCAGAGGCAAGGAAATCAGAAAGACGATTCATAAAAACGAATGGTGGTTTGTTATTGTTGATGTTGTTTCAGCTCTTACTGATTCAGTTGAGCCAAACGGTTATATCAAAGATATGCGTCGCCGGGATGAAGAGCTTTCCAAAGGGTGGGGGCAAATTGCCACCCCCCTTTCAATTCAGACTCAAGGCGGGCTACAGAAAATAAATTGCGCTAATACCGAAGGCATCTTTCGTATCATCCAGTCCATTCCTTCTCCCAAAGCAGAGCCTTTCAAGCGCTGGCTGGCAAAGGTCGGTTATGAACGGGTGCAGGAGATTGAAAATCCCGGAACTGGCCACAAAAAGGACAAGGGCATTGTATAAAGCAAAAGGCTATTCCGACGACTGGATAGAAAAGCGGATGCGCGGTATTGCCATCCGGGAAGAACTGACGGACGAATGGAAGAAGCGGGAAGTTAGGGAGAAGCGTGAATACGAAATACTCACAGCGGAAATTGCTAAGGCGGCTTTTGGAATAACACCAGGTCAGCACAAGAAATTTAAGGGACTGAAACGCGAAAACCTGAGAGACCATATGACCGATCTTGAGCTGATCTTCTCGATGCTCGGTGAAGCTGCGACAACCGAAATTACACGGGTAGACGACGCCCGTGGATTTGGTGAAAACAAGAAATCTGCACGTAAAGGCGGTGAAGTTGCCGGCAAGGCAAGGACTGACCTTGAGAAAAAAACCGGCAAGCGTGTTGTCACAAGAGAAAACTATCTTGAGATACCACAAAACATGAAAAAACTAAAGAAGAAGTAAAACAGGCGCTTTATATGGAATTCTATGCACACAGCATTAAGGAAGAGCCAGTTGACGATTGGCACAGGCTTGAGGAACATCTGAAGGGCACAGCTGAACTCGAGGGGACTGTCACAGATTTACGGACGGAGCGAAACGGAGTCGTAGAATCGGGACTGTCCCCGGATAAGAGGGACGCTGCATCGTTCGCGGCGGAATTCAGATGCGGGGCGTGGGGATATCTTGCGGACTGGTTCATGAAAATGAATTTAAGACGGAAGGATTTTAGATATGTTTCGAAACGCTGATTATATTGCTCATAGCAGAGAAAAAGACGGAGAAATACAAAGCCTGATTGATCACCTTCAGGAAGTTTCAAGGAAAACAGGGGAGTTTGCGTCAAAGGTCGGACTGAAAGAGCAAGGCGAGGTGATCGGGCTTTTACACGACATCGGAAAAGCGAGTCATGAATTTAAGCAATACATTAAATCAGCCGTAGGTCTTATTAACCCTGACGAAGATGATTATGTTGATGCCGCCGGATTGAAAGGGAAAGTTGATCATTCTACTGCTGGTGCACAACTTATCTATAGAGAGCTTGCCCAAAATGGAAAAGAGGCTATATTGGCAGCTCAAGTCTTGTCATTGTGTTTGGCTTCGCATCATTCAGGATTAATAGATAATATTTCTCCAGAAGGTATAGATGTATATTCAAAACGCATGGGCAAAAGAGAAGAAAAAACTCATACTGATGAAGTAATCGGAAAATTTAGCGATGAGGCTAAAACTTTCATAATAAATCGCTTGCAATCAAAAGAGTTTTTAAGAAATCTCATTGACAGGTTCAAGGCACTGAGAAGCTCGCCTGATTCTCAAGAAACACTGTTATATAAATATGGCCTGATGGTGCGGTTTCTTTTTAGCTGCCTTATCGATGCTGACAGATTGAATACTGCTGATTTTGAAGCACCAAACTTAGCAAAATTGCGGAATCAAGGGAATTATGATGATTGGCCTGTTTTGATAAAAAGATTAAACAAAAAGCTGAAAGGTTTTGATCCACCAAAAGGAATTAATGCCGTACGGCAAAAAATATCACAAGCGTGTTACGATTTTTTTGATAAACCAAAAGGTCTGTATCAACTGACTGTCCCGACTGGCGGTGGAAAAACATTTGCCAGTCTGAGATTTGCTTTGCATCATGCGGATAAATACAAGATGGACAGAATTATTTATGTGCTGCCATATACCAGCATTATTGACCAGAATGCTGATGAGATACGAAAAGTCTTAGAAGAAAAGGACAAGAAAGGTAAATATCTAAATCGTGTTGTATTGGAACACCACTCCAATCTAATGCCTGATAAAGAGACGGCAAGGCAAAAAGTGCTTTCCGAGAATTGGGATGCGCCTGTTGTGCTGACAACCAATGTGCAGGTCTTGGAGGCGTTGTTTGGTCCCGGGACGCGCGGGGCACGCAGAATGCATCAACTTGCCAATGCGGTCATTATTTTTGATGAAGTACAAACCTTACCAGTAAAATGTGTGCAAATGTTTAATATGGCTATAACTTTTTTGGTAAACAATTGTGGATCAACAGTTTTGCTATGTACAGCAACTCAACCGCTTTTGGATAAGATCGAACCGAAGTCAAGGGCGTTGCCTATTAACGCAGAACAACAAATGGTGCCCAATGCGAGACAGTTATTCGATGATCTAAAACGCGTTGAGGTTTATGACAAAACAACAAAAGTTGGCGGCTGGTCAAATGAAGAAATAAAAGAGCTTGTGGGGCAACAGGTCGTTAAAGCATGCAGCGTTTTGGTGGTGGTGAATACGAAAACATCGGCGCGAGAGATTTATCATCAATGCAAGCAGATAAAAAATATAGAAACATTTCACTTGAGCACTCACATGTGTCCGGCACACCGTATGGCGGTGCTGGATCAAATCAAATCATGCCTTAGACCTTGGGACTCTGGGTTATATGGCCCGCCTAAGCCAGTTATTTGTGTCAGTACACAGCTTATCGAGGCAGGTGTAGATATTTCCTTCGGTTCTGTTATTCGTTATCTTGCAGGTCTTGATTCTATTGCGCAGGCAGCGGGCAGATGTAACCGCCATAACGAACAATATCCGGCAGTGGGAGAGGTATACATAATTAATCCTGCGGAAGAAAATATAGAGGGGATTTATGATATCAAAATAGGCAAAGAGAAGGCCGAGCGACTGCTGGCTGAATTTAATGATAATCCGGAAAGATTTGGAAATAACAGAATAAGCCCTGAGGCTATGGAACAGTATTATCAGTATTATTTTTATCAACGGATGAAGGAAATGGATTATCCCGTCAGTCCCAAATCCGCCGTGAGGCGTGTGGATGATTTATTTAATTTGTTTTCAGCGAATAAGGTTTCGGTAGATGAGTACATGCGTATTAATAAAAAAGCACCTGAAATACCATTGAGGCAAGCTTTCATGTCTGCTGCTAAGTCTTTTGAAGTAATAGAAACAGTCGCCAGAGGGATTATTGTGCCATATGGGAAAGAAGGTAAACACCTTATAAGTAAACTTTGTTCCGTGATGGAAATTGATAAGCAGTACAAATTGCTTCGACGTGCTCAGCGATATTCCGTTAATATCTTTCCAAATGTCCTTGAAAAATTGCAAAAGCAGGGAGCAATACATGAAGCACAGATAGGATCTGGTGTTTTGTATCTTGATGACAGATATTATAGTGATGAATTCGGGTTAAGCGAGATACCGGTTAAAGATATGGATTTGTTGAAGGCTTGATTAAAAGGAGGCGTTCATGGAAAAAGAAAACAAGGTGGAATTCAAGGTCGAAGGCAGATATGCTCTTTTTACTGATCCGCTGACAAAACTTGGTGGCGAGAAGTGTTCTTATCACATTCCTACCTATGAAGCGTTGAAGGGCATATTGAGTTCGGTTTATTGGAAGCCGACTATTATTTGGATTATCGACCGCGTCAGAGTGATGAATCGCATACGAACGCAGACGCGTAGCGCAAAACCTATTGAGTATGGCGGCGGCAATTCTCTTGCAATCTATACTTACATTGCCGATGTCGAGTATCAAGTTCAGGCGCACTTTGAGTGGAATATGAATCGTAAGAATATGGAGAAAGACAGAAACGAAAACAAGCATTTTTTTGTTGCTAAACGGATGATAGATAAAGGGGGTAGAAGAGACATATTCTTAGGCGCACGGGAATGTCAGGGCTATGTTGAGCCGTGCAGGTTTGGAGAAGGAAAAAGCGAATACGATGATTATGGCGAAATAGCATTTGACTTGATGTTTCATGGCTTTGATTATCCTGACGAATTTGGAAAAGATGAGCTTCATGCCCGGTTCTGGCGCCCTAAGATGGTTGACGGCAAAGTTGATTTTGTTCGACCTGAAGACTGTTCTATACGAAAGGCTGTAAGGTCTATGAAAGCCAATCCGCCGGAGTCAGTCGGCTTAGAAGAGGAGGGGTTGCTGGAAGGTTTTGAAGAATGGGAGGGTCATAAATGAGCTGGATACAAAAACTATATGAAACCTATGAGAATAGTCAGTCAATGATTGGCAAGGTTGCCTCTGAAAAAGAAGTCCCGCTTCTTCCAATTTGTCACACAACGAATAAGGCGCAAATAGAGATTGTTATTGATAATCAAGGGACTTTTAAAAGAGCCAGAGTTGTTCCAAAAGACGATGCAAGAACGATCATTCCATGTACTGAAAAAAGTTCAGGCGGTCGGACTAGCGGCGAGGCACCGCATCCTTTGTGCGATAAGTTGCAATACGTTGCTAAAGACTATAAAGCCTATGGTGGCAACAAAAAACCATACTTCAACCTTTACATGTCAAATCTTGAGGCATGGTGTGGATCAAAATTCAGCCATCAGAAGGCAAAAGCAGTTCTCAAGTATGTCAAGAAAGGGGCTGTTGTTAACGATTTAATTGACAAGAAAATATTGATCCCTGGTGATGACGGCAAGTTGTTGAAAAAATGGGAGGGGGATAGAAAAGATAAACCTGGTATCTTTGCGTTGTTTCAGAATGAAGGATGGCAAGCGGATGCGTTTATTCGATGGGAAGTTGAAATCCTAAATGATCCCTGCCCTAAAACATGGGAGGACAAAGCTCTTTGGGGTAGATGGATTGATTATTACTCCGGCACAAAAAAAGAGAAATCCCTTTGTTATGTGACAGGCAAAGAATTATTCATGGCTGATCTTCATCCTGCCAAGTTGAGGAATGATGGGGACAAGGCAAAATTGATATCCTCAAATGATTGGGATGGATTCACTTTTAGAGGTCGGTTTACGGACACGAAAAAACATAACACACACCAGACCTGTGGGGTTGGATTTGAGGTCACTCAAAAGGCGCACAGTGCGCTACGCTGGCTTATAAGCAGGCAAGGATATCGAAGTGGAGATCAGGCTATTGTCGCATGGGCTACATCGGGCAAGGAAATCCCTGACCCGCTTGCCGATCCATTGTCAGTTCTTGGAGAAGAAGAATTGGCGAGTGATGATTCAGATGTTGTTTCAACCGCTCAAAATATCGCGCTCAAGTTCAATAAAAAAATAGCAGGATACAAGGCCGACTTGGGCGACACAACTGGTATCGTGGTAATGGGGATAGACTCGGCAACACCAGGCCGCATGGCCATAACTTTTTATCGTGAGTTAAGTGGAGCAGATTTCTTGAAAAGGGTTGAGCAATGGCACGAAACCTGTGCATGGGTTCATGACTATCGTTCTATCGAAGACAAGAATAATAAGAAAGCAAAGAGAAAGTACTTGAGATTTGTCGGGGCTCCTGCACCGCGAGACATTGCTGAAGCGGCATATGGAAGCAAGGTTGACGATAAGTTGAAGAAAGCAACGGTTGAACGTCTTTTGCCTTGCATTGTTGATGGACAACAGATTCCTCGTGATATTGTTGATTCAGCAGTCCATCGAGCATGTAATCGGGCAGGCATGGGGGGCTGGGAATGGAATAAAGCCCTCAGCATCGCCTGTGCACTTTATAGAAAATATAACGAAAAGGAGGGGTATAGTATGGCATTAGATGAGAGTCGTACAACAAGGGATTATTTATATGGGCGGCTGTTGGCGGCTGCGGACTGTTTGGAAGGACATGCGCTTTTTACGGCTAAAGAAAAAAGAGAAACAAATGCTTCACGGTTGATGCAGCGATTTGCAGATCACCCCTGTAGCACATGGAGGACAATAGAGTTGTCATTGGCTCCATATAAAGCAAGACTTGGCGGAAGGGCAAGAAAATATCAAGATGTTATAGATAAAGTGCATGGTTTGTTTGATTTACCTGAAGATTATACCGGAGATAAGACATTAAGCGGTGAGTTTTTGCTTGGCTATCATTGTCAGCGAGAAGCTCTCAAATTTAAAAGCAGCGCTAATACGAATGAAAACGAAACAGAGTCAGCAACAGACCCTATTGAATAAAAGGAGGATATTTCATGGAAACTTTGAAGAACAAAATTGATTTCGCGGTTATTTTTAGCGTAAAAGGTGCTAACCCTAATGGTGACCCTTTAAACGGCAATCGGCCGCGGACGAATTACGATGGCTTGGGCGAGTTGTCTGATGTCTGTATTAAAAGAAAAATCAGAAATCGCCTGATGGAGATGAAAAATGACAAGGATGAGTATATATACAGTGTTTTCGTTCAATCTGATGACAACCGTCTGGATGATTACCGTAGTTTGCGGGCAAGAGTAGAAGGTGTTTTAGGAAATGCAATGAACGATGAGAAGAAGTTCCGTGAAGAAGCTTGCAATAAATGGATTGATGTCAGGGCGTTCGGACAAGTCTTTGCATATAAGGGCAAGAAAAACGAGAAGTCCAAGAGAGGCAAAGAAGTAAAGGAAGAGCAGGAAGAAAAAGCCGATGATTCGGGCGTTTCCATTGGGATTCGAGGGCCGGTTTCTATTCACTCGGCATTTAGTGTTACGCCGGTAAGTGTGTCCAGCATCCAGATTACCAAAAGTGTTAGCGGCGAAGGAGATGGGACGAAGAAAGCATCGGATACTATGGGAATGAAACATCGTGTTGATCACGGATTATACGTATCCTACGGTGCCATAAATCCGCAGCTTGCTTCAAAGACTTGGTTTGCCGAAGATGATGCTAAAGCCATAAAGAACGCACTCGAACATTTGTTTGACAACGATGCTTCTTCCGCACGGCCCGAAGGTAGTATGGAAGTCGTCGCGGTGTTTTGGTGGCAACACAACGTTAAGCATGGACAATATTCCACTGCTGTGGTTCATAGGTCATTGAGCGTTGCGCCTAACGAAGGATTAAGTGATCCAAGAAAGATTGAGGATTATTCGATCAATCTGAAGAGTCTTGCTGGATTAACGCCGGAAATATTTAATCCGAACAATGTTGTCATTGAAAAGATTTAGTGCCTATACAAAACAAGAGACGACAAATAATGACCGACCCAAAAGACTTCCCCCAACTTATCCCGCCGCACGGCGGGTATCGGGAGCTTCAGTCTTACCAGATGTTTGATGACATGCTTGCATGGCAGGAGGCTTGTGAATTGGTAAAGGAGGTTGAATGACGGAAACACATTTAGCGGTTTTTAAAGGTAAAAAAATCAGGAGAACGTTGCACAATAACGAATGGTGGTTTTCTGTAGTTGATGTTGTTGGAGTGCTCACTGACAGCCCTGATGCTGGCGCATATTGGAGAAAGCTAAAACAACGGTTAAAAGAAGAAGGAAGCGAGGTCGTGACATTTTGTCACGGACTGAAATTGCCGGCCTCTGATGGAAAACTGAGAGAGACTGACTGTGCCAATACTCAGGGTATATTCCGACTGGAAAGCCGGAAAAAGCTGGAGAGAAAATGAGGCAAGCCCCATGACTGAGCCAAAACTCATCCCGCCGCACGGCGGGTATCGCGAGCTGCAATCTTACAAAATGTCGGAGATTGTTTATGATGCCACGATAGTGTTTTGCGACCGCTTCATCAATATCCGCTCACGCACGCATGACCAGATGGTGCAGGCGGCACGCAGCGGCAAACAGAACATTGCGGAGGGCAGCATGGCGTCGGGCACTTCTAAAAAGACTGAACTGAAACTCATCGGCGTGGCGCGGGCAAGTCTTGAAGAGCTGTTGCTTGATTTTCAGGATTATTTGAGGCAGAAAGGATTGCTTCTCTGGGAAAAGGACCACCCCGAGGCGCAAAAGGTCAGAAAGCTCGCTTGCGCGAGCAATAGGTCTTATTCGACTTATAAGACTTATATTGAAGCTTCGCCTCCTGAAGTTGCCGCTAACACCATGGCCTGCCTGATCCACCAGACAAATTACCTACTTGATCAGCAATTGCGGGCCTTGGAAAAGGAGTTCTTGAAAGAGGGCGGGTTTACGGAAAGACTCTATCATGCGCGATCACAGTATCGCAAAACAAGAAAATAGGCCTTATATGACCCATAAGACATATACCGAAGACGATCTAATTCAGCTTTCAGCCTTGCAGCATCTCGTCTTCTGCGAGCGCCAGTGCGCCCTTATCCACATTGAGCAATTGTGGAATGAGAATCTTTTCACTGCCGAGGGCAGGATCATGCATGATAAAGTTGACACGGCGAATCGTGAATCAAGGGGGAATGTCCGCATCGAATATGGTGTGCCTATGCGCTCGCTCAGGCTTGGCCTCATCGGCAAGGCGGATGTTGTGGAGTTTCACAAACAAGGCGACAAATGGATGCCTTTCCCTGTTGAATACAAACGGGGGAAACCCAAAATGGATGATTGCGACAAAGTTCAACTGTGCGCCCAGGCAATCTGCCTTGAAGAGATGATGAATGTTGAGATCAAGAACGGTGAGCTTTTTTACGGACAAACGCGGCGCAGGGAAGATGTTGTTTTCGACGACAAACTACGGCATGAGACTGAAGATGCAGCCAGGAAAGTGCATGCGCTGATTGAATCGGGAACGACACCGAAACCTGAATATTCAAAAAAGTGCAAGAAATGTTCTTTATATGAACTTTGCATGCCGAAGGTAAGCAGAAAGGCAAGCAATTATCTAATGAAGGCGATTGAGGGCGAGTGACTTGCAAGAGCTCTCCTTGCAATTCCCAGGTTAACCCAAAAAATGCATTTGGATAAAAGGACGGCAGGCACATATGCATCAAAACCTCTTGAATGCAGAATTTGCGTCTGTATAGTATCTAAACGCTAAGGATAAAAACGTGCACATTATCCGGGTCATTAAAGCGCTCACAAAGGTGCTGCACAAGTGCTTTTGCTGCACATATGCCTACCGTCAATTGCATTTTTTGGGTTAACAATATATCCTTATAGTAAGGAGGTAAGGAATAATGCTTGCAAAGAAAACATCAAAAAATCAACTGACGTTGCCGAAAGAGATCGTCAAGGAATTTCCGGATACGGATTATTTTGACGTTACAGTTAAGGAAAGAAAGATAATTCTTATGCCGGTCAAGATAACCCGTGCGGATGTGACACTTGAAGGCGTAAGGGAGAAGTTGGAAAAACTCGGCGTTACCGGAAAGGATGTAACTGAGGCGGTAAAGTGGGCAAGAAAGAAAAGGCGATAAGAAAGGTTGTTCTTGACACCAATATACTGGTGTCGGCCCTGTTGTTTAAAGGCGAACTTGCAAGGGTAGTTGATCTTTGGAAGAATGGCCGGATTGTTCCCGCGTTCTCAAGAGAAACTTTTCAAGAGTTTAAGGCCGTTCTCGAATATCCGAAGTTCTCCCTGACGCGTCAGGAGATAAAAGTGATTATTGAGGAAGAAGTTCTCCCGTACTTTGAAGTTATAGAAATTGCAGATACTGTCAAGGGAATATGCAGGGATGCCGATGACGACAAATTTATTGCCTGTGCTGTATCTGCAGGGGCAGATTTTATTGTCAGCGGGGACAAGGACTTGCTGGATATGGGCCAGTACAAGTCTGGCAGAATTATAAGCGCTTCAGTGTTGTTAAAGATGTTTTAACTCGGGGGCGGAATGAAAAAACTTCTTAACACTCTCTTTGTTACAACTCAGGGAGCATATCTTTCAAAAGACGGAGAAACGGTTGTTGTCAAGATTGATGGAGAAGTAGCTTTGCGTCTGCCGGTTCACACTCTCGGCGGGATTGTCTGCTTCGGTCAGGTTTCATGCAGCCCTTACCTCATGGGGTTCTGCGCCGAGAACCAGGTTGCAATCAGCTTTCTTACGGAACACGGCAGTTTCCTCGCAAAGGTACAGGGGCCTGTGTCGGGCAATGTCCTTCTCAGGCGCGAGCAGTACCGGCGAGCCGATGACCTAAGAGAATCCTCATCGATTGCGCGTGCAGTAGTGACAGGCAAGGTCGCAAACTGTCGCACGGTGATACAGCGTGCATTGAGGGACCACTCAGACAAAATAGACACAGAGGCAATTTCTCGCGCTTCGCAGAGACTTACAAATTCGGCGAGAAGATTACAGACTGAATCGCCTCTCGATATCGTCCGGGGCATAGAGGGAGAATCTGCAAATGCCTATTTTGATGTCTTTGACCACTTGATCACTTCACAGAAAGATGAATTCACATTCAATGAACGAAACCGCAGACCGCCGTTGGATAATGTAAACTGCCTGCTGTCGTTTATTTATACATTGTTGATGCACGATGTGCGTGCAGGCCTCGAAACAGTGGGTCTCGATCCTTCAGTCGGTTTCCTGCACCGGGACCGTCCGGGACGTTACGGTCTCGCCCTTGATATCATGGAAGAATTCAGGCCGTTTATTGCCGACAGGCTCACTCTTTCGTTAATCAATTTGGGGCAGGTGCAGGCAAATGGATTCAAGAAGAAGGAAACCGGGGCGGTATGGATGGATGATGACACGAGAAAAACGGTGCTTGTTGCTTATCAGAAACGCAAGCAGGAGGAAATAGAGCACCCTTTTATTAAGGAGAAGGTAGCAATTGGTCTTCTTCCTTATGTGCAGGCGCTGCTGATGGCGCGTTTTCTCAGGGGAGATATCGATAATTATCCGCCATTTATATGGAAATGATGGTTCGACAAGCTCACCATGACATTTGTCATCCTGAACCTCACGAAGGATATCAGGCTCATCAGAATATCTGTCATCCTGCGCATGTCGAAGGATGTCAGGAAGGTTAAAGGGTGAGATATGTTTGTGATTGTAAGCTACGATGTTGCTACTGATGAGGGGAAAGGCCAGCGTCGGTTACGCAGGGTTGCGAAAGCTTGCCAGGATTATGGGCAGAGAGTCCAATATTCTGTCTTTGAATGTATTGTCGATCCGGCACAATGGACTATGCTGAAAGAGCGGTTGATTTCAGAAATTGATCCTGAGAAGGACAGCCTGAGATTTTATTATCTTGGTTCCAATTGGCATCGTCGTGTCGAACATATCGGGGCTAAGGCGTCAATAGATCAGGAAGGTCCCCTGATTGTTTGAATGCTATTGCGAACCGAAAGCTCACATGATTATATAGATAAGTTCGCAAAGGTTAAAACATATTAAGAAACAACAAGAAGTTCTGTTTTGCTCTTTGACAACTATATTTCTTGAAGCGGTTATAAAAAGGTTCGCAAAAAGTGGACTATATATTGTTATTTCATAAATACTTATGACTAGACAGTCGCCCCTCGCACAGGGGCGTGGATTGAAACGCTTAAGATGTCTGGACTTATCCTGAATGGGTTCGTCGCCCCTCGCACAGGGGCGTGGATTGAAACCCTTTCTCCGGCATCATGGTCGGTTAACGGGCTTGTCGCCCCTCGCACAGGGGCGTGGATTGAAACCTTTCTTTATCGCATACATAATTGTTCCCATCGTAAGTCGCCCCTCGCACAGGGGCGTGGATTGAAACAGATAGTCTTATCTCGCGTGAGTTGGATTATGTATCAAGTCGCCCCTCGCACAGGGGCGTGGATTGAAACTCATGTCCATGCAGGAAGTGAACATAACATCGGAGTAGTCGCCCCTCGCACAGGGGCGTGGATTGAAACTTTTATGGATGGGTCAATGTCCACGATTTCTATGGGTCGCCCCTCGCACAGGGGCGTGGATTGAAACATTTCGGGCTAAACAATTTACAGGAATGGATCTAGTCGCCCCTCGCACAGGGGCGTGGATTGAAACACTGATAATATTACGGATGTGGTAACAGGTAGACTGGTCGCCCCTCGCACAGGGGCGTGGATTGAAACACATCTACCTTCACTGTACGACTCCGAGCGCGCTAGTCGCCCCTCGCACAGGGGCGTGGATTGAAACTTTAATGTATCGTTCGGTATCATTTCACTCCTGTTGACTGGTCGCCCCTCGCACAGGGGCGTGGATTGAAACGGGATATTAATACCTCGGAGTTACCTAAATAAGACAGTCGCCCCTCGCACAGGGGCGTGGATTGAAACGTCTATGGACTGTAGCCTTGCAGATATCCTGATCGCGAGTCGCCCCTCGCACAGGGGCGTGGATTGAAACATGGATGGTCCTCGAGCAGTTTAACTGTTGGTCATGAGTCGCCCCTCGCACAGGGGCGTGGATTGAAACGTCGTGACTCGAGGTTCTAATTCATCGAATATAGCAGGTCGCCCCTCGCACAGGGGCGTGGATTGAAACAAGTTGCACCGTATTGACAGGCAAAACTACAAACTGCGCAGAATGATTCAAGGCGGTTCACGCTTCGAATTCCGGCAATTCACTGACAGCTCCTGTTTATCGCGCCACTTCCATTCATTGACACTCCATAATTTTACCTGATATACTCCATTATAATTTGTAATTTCCGGCATGGAGATTGCTGTAAAGTCTATAAAAATTGAGATAGGGATGATCCCCGGGGAGTTTTATTTTCGATGAGTCTCGTAGGAAGGCTTGAAGACCTTGCTCTCTCTGATATTTTCCAGATACTCAGCATAGGCAAGAAGACAGGCACGCTGGTTCTGCGGGGCAGCCGTGGGAATGCCCTGATTACCTTTCGAAACGGCCTCGTCATGAGGGCGGAGACCGATGACCTCGATCAAACCATCGGCGAAAACCTGCTGAATGCAGGAATAATAAAAGACACGATCTATCATTTGGCCGCAGAAGTAAACAAAAAGCTGCCGGCGAAGTCTTATTCAGAAATACTTTACGAACTCGGCTCCGTTAATAAGGACATCCTCGAAAAGATAACGAGGAAGAGAATAGAGAAGGTTATTTACCAGCTTCTTTTCTGGGAGGACGGCGACTTCCAATTCGAACTGGATGACACCGATCCGAAAGGTAAAGTTGATATTCCCGATCTGGGCTGGGAGCTTTCAAAGGGAATGAGTCCCGAGTACCTCCTGATGGAAGGAGCAAGAGTCCATGATGAATCCGGCCAAACAGCATCGGTTTCTGCGGAGGAGATTACAGGATTTACGGGTGATGAAGCAGCGTGGGAAGGTGATTGGGATGTTCAACCCCAGGCAGAAAGAAAAGACATCGTGTCATTGAGGGCACTGACCCAGGAATTGAGGTTTCCGAATTCAACGTCGGAAATAACGTTGCTTATCCTCAGATTCGCGAGTGAGATCTTTCAGAGGGGCATCTTATTTATGGTCGGAGACACTGAGATTGTGGGTCTTGGCCAGTTCGGTCTCGATATCGAAAAGCCCGATGAGAGGATAAGGGAGATTATTTTACCTTATGGGAAGAGTGATTTCTTGAAAAAGATCATCTCGGAGAAGCGTTCGTATAAAGGAGCCATCGAGAAAGACGCGGTAATACAATCTCTGATCATGGAAATCGGGGGGGAATGGCCCGGTGAAATCGCCTTTTTCCCTCTCGTCACGGAAGGAAGAGTTGTGGCGTTTCTCTACTGTGACAACCTTACGTCCGGAGAAAAGTTCGGCGAGACGGAAGGACTGGAAATATTCATAGATCATGCCGGGCTTGCCCTCGAAAAATCTTTGCTCCAGAGAAGACTCCTGGAGATGGAAAAAAGGTCGGAACCATAATGTTTTTTTTATTCCAATCTGTTAGAATTTAGCGAAAATGGATAAAGAAGGATCCCCTAAATCCATCCTTATTGTCGAAGATTCGGTAACGACAAGGGCTCTCATCAGGGCGATTATCGAAGAAATGGGAGACTTCAATACCATAGAAGCGGGGTCAGGCTTCGATGCGTTGAAACTCCTGCCGACGCAGGAATTCAACCTTGTCATTACTGATGTGAACATGCCTGACATCAATGGCCTTGAGCTTATCAGCTTCATCAAGAACAATTCAAGATATCGCCATATTCCTTTAATAATAGTGAGCACCGAACGGAGCGATGAGGATAAGAAAAGAGGCATGGCATTGGGCGCTGTGGCCTATATTACCAAACCCTTTAAGGCCCATGAACTCCAGGAAGTCATAAAAACAGCTCTCAACGTATGAAAGCCTCTAAGAAAGAATTCATAGCCGAGGCAGAGGACATTCTGTTCGAGTGCCAGCAGTTGGTGCTCGAGATCCAGGATACCTATCAGACGGCGATGAATCCTGATACCATCAACGCGCTTTTCCGTTCTATGCATACGCTCAAGGGCCTTTCAGGGCTTTTCGGAAATCAGGGGATAACGGATCTCAGTCATGCACTCGAATCCCTCCTTGATGACATAAGACTCGGGAAGATACACGTGACCAATGATATTGTGAATTTCCTCTTTGAGAATCTCGATATTCTGAGGTCGTCCATAGATAAAATCAAAGAGGACAAGGAAGAAGATCTCTCAGGGTATATCGACGATATAAAAACTTTCCGCGCTTCACTCACAGAGAACGAGAGCAGCCTGGACATTAAGGGAATAATTGACGACTCTATCCTTAGGGTGCTTACGGAATATGAGGAACACAGGCTTAAGACAAATATCAAAAACGGTACCGGGGTCCATCTCCTCAAGACGATATTTGAGCTTTCCACGTTTGATACCGCACTCGAAGACCTCACAAAAAAGATAAAATCAAAGGGCGAACTTATCTCCACCCTGCCCACCTCCTCTGACGTGCCGGAAGGCTCTATAGGATTTAATCTTATGTTTGCCGCGAATGCCCCGGTAAAAGAGTTGAAAGAACAACTGGGGGAAACGATAGAAGTACTCGTTCAGTCGAAACAGACAGCGTGCCAACCGCAGAAAAGGCAGGAACAATCGATCAAGAGTAAAACGACGACAGTCAGGGTCGATATCGATAAACTTGACAGGATCCTCAATACAATCGGTGAACTTACCCTTGCGAAAGACGCATTAAAGAGAATCGGGGCAGAGATGGCGGATGTGCACCATCATTCTCCATTTGTGCGTGACATTTACAAGCTTTCACAGACACTCGAAAGAAGGCTCTCGGAACTGCAGGAGGAGGTCCTCGAAATACGAATGATACCCATCGGTCAGATTTTCTCGAGACTGGCGCAGGTGATCAGACGCTATTCAAGAGAGACGGGTAAAGAGATCGATCTTACCGTGTATGGTGAAGATACGGAAATTGATAAGTCTCTGGCCGAAGAGATCGTCGATCCATTGATGCATCTCGTGAGGAATGCGATCGATCACGGCATTGAGCCGGGGGAAGAGAGGAAAAAGAAAGGGAAAAGAGAACACGGAACTATCGTTCTCAAGGCGTTCCAGAAAGGGAATTATGTTGTCGTCGAGGTTATCGATGACGGCAGCGGTATCGATCTGCAAAGGGTGAAGGAAAAGGCCCTGGCAAAGGGCATGCTCGACTCAGGTACGGATCTTGAAGAAAGAGAGCTTATTCATTTCATCTTCGCCCCCGGGTTCAGCACTAAGGATGACGTGAGTGAAACCTCAGGAAGAGGTGTTGGTATGGATATTGTGAAAGAGAAACTTTCAGCCCTCGGCGGCTTCACCGAAGTTCACACGGTGAAAGACAAGGGGACAACCTTCACGCTAACTCTTCCGATCACCCTTGCGATCATCAAGGCGTTAATCGTAAAAGTTGGACCGGAAAGATTTGCGATACCCCTGACAACAATATCAGAGACTGTGGCGGTAGAGCATAAAGACATACAGACCATCGAATGGAAAGACGTTTATTATATCCGAGGTGAAATGCTCCCGATCATCAGCATCGGAAAGATATTCGACATAGATACTCACCAAAGTGACATGTCTTTTGCGGTCATTGTCGGTCTCGGCAAGAGGAAATTAGGACTTCTCGTTGATGAGATCTTGGGGCAACAGGAGATTGTCATAAAATCTCTGGGGGAATATTTTAAGGGAGTGGCAGGCTTTGCAGGTGCCGCAGAGATAGGCAAGCACGAGGTGATACTTGTCCTCGATGTGGACTCCGTAACGGAAAAATCATTATTACGTCGTGAAGGTGTGACATATGTATGAGGAATTTTACGGACTGAAGCAAAGGCCTTTCACCAAAACACCCGACCCCAGATACCTTTTTCTCAGTAAAAACCACGAGGAGGCACTTGCGAGGCTGCAATATGCCATTGAAGAAAAAGAACTCATCCTGCTGACGGGAGAGGTCGGCAGCGGAAAGACCACTTTAACCCGTGCATTGATGGATTCTCTCGGCGAAAAATACAGGGTGATATTGATACTTAATCCGCGGCTCACGCCGACCCAGTTTCTGAGGATGGTTGCAAGGCGGTTCGGTATAGAGGTCCCGAATAATTATAAGGATAACCTGCTTGATGCGATTTATGAAAAAGTCTACAAAGACTTTGAGTCCGGTATAACCCCGGTGATTATTATAGATGAAGCGCAACTGATACCGAATAAAAATACCTTTGAGGAGATAAGGCTTCTTACAAATTTCCAGCTCGACTATACAAACCTTCTGTGCCTCATCCTTGTCGGCCAGACAGACTTGAGGAAGAGGCTGAATCACAAGACATTTCTTCCGTTGCGGCAGAGGATAGGATTTTTTTATCACCTGGGCCCTTTGTCTGAGAGTGAAATAAAAGGCTACCTGGAGCATAGATTGAAAATCGCGGGACTTGAAGAACCTCTTTTTACGGACAATGCGCTGCGGCAGCTCTATCAATATTCGGGCGGGATACCGCGGGTAATCAATAGTCTTGCCACATCTGCCCTTCTTGAGGGATTCGGAAAAGAATCCCGGATCATAGACGAAATACTTATTCATGAAGCAGCAAGGGAACTCGGGTTGAATGGACATCGCGAAAATTAGGAAAAAGCTCAGGGAGTCGGAAGCCAACAGCCGGCACGCAAAAGCCGAAGGCCGGACCACAAAACGTCCTCAAAATCATGATGCACAGCCGGATGAAAAGGTTTGCGAACCTTCTGCGAATCACGGTCCGACCTCTGGTGCGGAATATCAAACACCTAATAGAGCTCAAATGACTGAAGGGGAGACGGACAGGGATATCGGACAGGAACCCGAACCGACCTCGCCGAAAGAGTCAAAGGAGAAAAAAGAGAGAGCAAAAACACGGGTGACCGGAACAAAGATCGATTCCGAAAAAACAGAAGAGGTTGTCGAAATACTCACCTTCAGACTTATGAAAGAAGACTTTGCCCTCAGAATCTCCCACCTGGAAGAGATACTGCGGTATCAGCGGATAACAAAGGTCCCGAAGGTTCCGAAATGGGTCCTCGGCTTAACTTCGCTCAGGGGAAAGGTTATTCCTGTGGTGGACCTTAAACTCAAACTTTCTTTAACAGGAGAATCGTCGAATATCGACCAAAAAGGAAAACTCCTGATAATCAAAGGACCGAAAGGGCCGATCGGTGCGGCTGTGGATAAAGTCATCGGAGTTGTACGCATAACGAAGTCTGAGATTTTACCTCCGCCGTCTCATCTTTCCGAGACAGAACTCAGATTCATTGACGGCGTTGCGATAGTGGATAAGCGTTTTGTATCGATCATAAATATGGAAGAGACTGTTTCCCTTCATTCACAATGAACATGGTATTCACTACTCTGGATTTTTATTAGGGGGCAACATGAAAAGGGTGCTGAGAGAAAGCGTTGAACTAAAATATTTGGCCTTCGTTATAGTATTGCTGATTATAGGTATCCTGTGGGCCGGAATCGCGTCACTCTCCCTTGAAAAGATTTACGGCAATAGCATCAACTTTATCCTGTGGAATATTATCATCACGGTCCTCGGCATCTCTATCTCCGCTGTCCTTTTCTGGGTAGTCTTAAGGAAACTTGTGATAAGACCTTTAAAGTCCATCGAAGAGGGCACAAAATCATTGGCCAAGGGGGATCTTTCCTTTCGTCTGGGCATAAAGACGGACGACGAGATAGGAAGAATGAGTAAGGCTATTAATGAATCCCTTCGTTCCCTGGGCGGTATTTTCCGGAGGGTCAAGAACGGTTCCAAACGGGTCAGTGATGTCGCTGAAAAGGTGGAAGTCGAATTCAAAAATATTTCAGAGAGCACGAAGCTCGAATCCGAAGCAATAGCAAATATCGCCGCCTCCCTGGAACAGATGAACTCGGCGGCCGGCGAGATCTCCGATAATACACAACAGCTCGCTGCCTCTACGGAAGAAAAAGCCGCTTCAATGCAGGAAATGGTCACGAGCATAGGCCAGGTGGCAAACGGCGCCCAGGAGCTTTCACTTGTTGTCGATTCCACCGCGTGCCTCCATAGAACAGTTGTCTGCTACGATAAGAGAAGTCGCCAATAAGGCCGAAGAGCTCGCTTCGGCATCGGAGGAGACGCTTGCGGCAACAGAGGAAATTTCATCTGCTATCAAGGAGGTGGAACAGAGTGCAAAGGAGTCCGCAACTTTGTCGGAGAAGGTTAAAAACGATGCCTCCACCTTCGGGATTGCCTCTGTAGAGAAGACGATCGAAGGGATACAGAACATCAAGTCATCCTTCGATAAGACAGCCGATTATATCAAAAAACTCGGCGGAAGGTCCGATGAGATCGGCAAGATATTAAGTGTTATCGATGAAATAACAGACCAGACCACCCTGCTGGCCCTCAATGCGGCAATACTCGCAGCACAGGCGGGTGAGCACGGAAAAGGTTTTTCGGTTGTTGCAGACGAGATAAAGGATCTTGCCGAGCGGACATCTTTCTCGACCCGCGAGATAGCCGAACTCATCCAGGCCGTACAGCAGGAGGTCAAAGACGCCATTCTCGCAATGGATGATGGGCTCAGGTCTGTGGAGGTGGGCTTAAAGGTCGCAAAAGATGCCGATGGCGCCCTGAATAAGATAGTCGAGAGTTCGATACAATCTGCGGAAATGTCGGACTCTATTAAACGCTCCACGACCGAGCAGGCAAAGACAACAAGGCTCGTTTCGGAGGCGATGGAGAAGGTTAAAAATATGGTCGCTCAAGTTGCGAGAACCACTCAGGAACAGAGTAAGGGCGCGCTCCTTATCACAAAAGCCACAGAGAAAATGAGAAACGTTGCGAACCATGTCAGGACCGCAACAGGCGAACAGCTTATTAATACGAAACATATATCCGAAGCTATGGAGCTTGCGTCAGAAAAGAGCCTGCAGATAGCCAAGGCTGTTCATGAACAGAAGACGGGTTCAAACCAGATATTCGGTTCCATCGAGAAAATAAAAGACATTCCGAAAAGCAACATGGACAGGGTTTTCAGTATCGACCAAGCGTTGCAGGGATTGTTCAAAAACACCGAACTTGTAACGGAGGAACTGAAAAGGATCAAGTTATTCGAGGAAGATTCAGAAGTAGGCACAGCTACGGAGAGCCTGAAGTTCGGCATCGAACCCATAGGGGCATCACCTACAGGCATGTTGGAGAAGTTCAATCCCCTTGCGGAATATCTCGGTAAGAAACTCGGTAAAAGGATTGAACTGAGAGTCGTATCCGATTATGAAGGGGCTTTGAGAGACATAGGCCAGGGAATAACGCAATTCTGTTTTATGGCTCCCGTCACTTATATCCTGGCAAATAAGAAGCACGGGGCCGAAGTCCTTGTTAAGACGTTGATCGGGGGGAAATCTGCTTACCGGTCCGTCATAATCGCAAAGAGCGACAGCAAGATTAACTCCGTCAAAGACCTCAAAGGCGGTAAATTTGCCTTCGGTAACCCACACTCCGTCTCCGGTTACGTGGCGCCGCGGATAATGCTCCTCGACGCCGGGATAGACTTAAAAGACCTCCTTCATTACGAATATGCAGGCCCGCATGAAGATGTGGTAAAGGCGGTCATCAGCGGAAACTTTGACGCGGGTGCGGTAACTGAAAGCGTGGCACATAAATTCAAAGACAAAGGCATCAAATTCATCAAATTCTCGGGGGATTTGCCGGGGGCCATCATATGTTCCGGAAAGAACGTACCGGATGAAATCAGAGGTCGCATGGAGTCGGCACTCACAGCATTAACGGATGCAACACCGGAGGCCTCATCGATACTCCATTCTATATACAAACGGTACAGCGGCTTCGAAAAGGCATTTGACCACGAATTCTCTCTTGTAAAGACTATGATGGCAAGGATAGGCATGACTGAGAAGCAGTAAAATCGTTACGGGCTTCTTTTCAAATGGCAGGATATAAAAAATATAAAAAGGGGATGCTCCGGCAATGAAGTTTGCCGTCTTCAGGATAGGGAAAGAGGATTTCGGGATAGACATCGGCAAGGTCGTGGAATTCTTGAGTACTCAAAGAGTATATACTTTGCCCGCACTCCCGGATTTTCTCTCGGGAGTGATAACTGTTCGCGGCGAAGTATTACCATTGCTCGATCTGAGGAAGCGCTTGGATATTCAGTCCTCACAAATGGAAGAACTGATCATCATAGTGCGGTACGACGATGAAAAGATCGGCCTTCTCGTTGATGAAATAAAAGAGATCCTCGCCCTTAGTTCCGAAGAGATTACAGCCCCGCCGAAGATATTCAAAGGACTAAAGGGAAAATATCTCACCGGCCTCGGGAAGAAAGACGAAAGGATAATCATCCTTCTCAATGTCGACCATCTGCTTTCTTCTGAGGAGAAGATAATGCTAAAACAGTCGGAAGAGGACTTGGAAGAAGATGCAGGAACTGGAAAGATTACTAAGAGATAGCGATGTTGAGGTCAGAAGGGAAGCACTTGAAAGCCTGAGAGGAAAACGGGGTGAAATTTGGATAAATCTCCTGCTGAACGCGATGGAAGATTCGAGTTGGAGAATAAGAAACACCGCCTTGGATATCCTTATCGAAAAACATCCGGTAGAAGAATATATAGGGGGACTGATCAATCTCCTCTATCGGGAAGATAATGCGGGCGCACGGAATTCCGCGATTGAAACGCTTGTCAGGTTAAACAAGAAAGCGACTCCTTTTTTGATAGAGGCGTTCAATACACCGAACAAGGACGTAAGAAAATTTATTATCGATGTCCTGGGCGGATTTAAGGACAGCAGATCACTACCTCTCATGCTGAATGCCCTCAAGGATGATGATGAGAATGTGCGCGCTACGGCGATAGAACATATCGGGAAGGTGGGCGAATCCTCTGTTATAGGTGCGCTCATAGAAATAATCGAGGGTGATGACATATGGACGGCTTACCCGGCGGCAGACGCACTCGGCAGGATAGGCGATAAGAGGGCTATCCCGGCCTTAATAAAGGCTTTGAACAGAAAAACCATCAGGGTGCCTGCCATAAAGTCTTTGAGCCTCATCGGGGACCCCGATTCCCTTAAACACCTGATCCCTTTTTTGGAAGACCGTTCAAGGATTGTACAGGAAGAGACTCTCCGGAGCATAGAGCGGTTCTATCAAAAGGGAGTGAGTGAAGAGTTCTTAACAGGAGAAATAAGAAGACTCATCGGCGCCAGGGCTTTTGATATTCTTATAGCACATGCGTGGTCCGACAACCCGGAGGCAAGAAGTTCTGCGATACTCATCCTCGGACTCATGAAGGACGAGAAGGCGTATAATTCCTTACTCGGGATATCCCAGGAACAGAACTTTGCGGAGGACGTTAAGAGGGCATTTGCGTTTATCGGGAAGGATAAACCGGAGACTCTCCTCGGGCTTATGGAGACGGAGAGCCTGTATCAGAAGCGTTTCATCTGTGAAATTGCAGCGACGATAGCCTCTCCTATTTACTACCGGATCTTCGAGAAATTCCTGAAGGACGAAGACGGACATATCCGGTCTATTGCGGCAATGGGACTTGCGAAGATCGGTGATCCGAAGGCGATAAAACAGATCAAGAATCTTCTCAACGATCCCTATGAGAACGTTCAGGAGACCGCTGTCGAAGCTCTTTCACAGTTCGGGCAGTTGCTTCCGGTTGATGAATTCATATCTATGCTCCGTGGTGCGAACCCTGTGCTCAGAAAAAATGCGGCACTGATCCTGGGAAAGATAGATGCCGGGGAAGCGGTACCCGCCTTAGGTTTTGCGCTGAAAGACGGAAATGTCGGCGTAAGAAAGGCATGTGTTCAGTCGTTTTCTTTGTTAAAGACGGAAGACTCAATACAGTTTCTTATCCTTGCCTTAATGGACGAAGATCCCGATATAAGGGTTTCATCGGCTCTCAGCCTGGGCCGCATGGGCGGCAAACGGGTCTTCGAGTCACTCTCGCTTCTTCTGTCCGATTCCGATGATTCTGTGAGAGGCGCGGTTTCAAAGGCCTTTGGTATTCTGAAAGACAAGAGGGCCGTCGGACCGTTGATCGGTCTTCTTTCCGATAGGAACGGTTTTGTTGTAACAACAACCATAGAATCTCTCAGTAAAATAGGCGGACGCGAAGCGCGCTCTTCTTTATTGAACATGCTCTCTTCTCCCGATCAGAGAAATCAGAAGGACCGCAATAAAGGCACTCTCCCTGTTCGAAAATATTGAGGAGGCGTTAAGCCCTTTTCTGCGTGATGATGATTGGGCAACAAGAATGGCTGCCGTTGAAGTATTGGGGAGAAGAGCGAAAGGTCTCATCCGGAATGAACTCGAAAAACTTCTCGATACCGAAGAAGATCCGATAGTGAAGAAGGCGGTTGAAGAAAGCCTGAAAAAGTAAAGAGTAATTGGTTATTCGTTATTAGTCGACTAGTAAAGGACTTGGAATTTCAATGTTCGAAAAGGAAGATATTTTTCCGCTCGAGGAAGATGTTTTCAGGCTTATCAGAGATTTCGTAAGGGATTATTGCGGAATTTATTTTGATGACGACTCAAGATATCTCCTCGAAAAAAGGCTTTCCCGAAGAATACGGATTCACCACTTCAGCAACTTCAGGGAATACTACAGGTACCTCCTGTATAACAAAAACCGTGACGAAGAACTCGCTGCGATAATCGACATTATTACGGTTAATGAGACATATTTCTTCCGGGAGCAAAACCAACTCAAGGCGTTCAGTGAAGAGGTACTCCCTGAACTAAAAAAAACGAATAAAGATAGAAAACGACTGAGGATATGGTCTGCAGGTTGTTCCACCGGTGAAGAACCTTATACGCTTGCCATGCTCATACTCGAAAAGGGTCTTTTCCCTGACTGGCATATAGAGATATTCGGAAGCGATATCAATCAGCGGGTACTCCAGGTGGCGAGAACCGGCGCGTATAGAAAAAACTCTTTCAGGACAACAGAGCCGTATTTTCTGAGGAAGTATTTTAAGGCAGACGAGGGTTCTGACAGGATCTCCGACGGGGTAAAACAATATGTAAATTTCAGCTATCTTAATCTTCTCGACCCATTTAAGGTAAAATTAGTAGGTAAGATGGATGTCGTATTCTGCCGGAACGTTTTGATCTATTTCGATCATCCATCAAGGAGGAAAGTAATCGATATGTTTTATGAAAGACTTGTGGACGGAGGCTATCTCCTGTTAGGACATGCTGAATCATTAATAAATATATCCGCTGCTTTTACCCTGAAACATCTGAAATATGACATGGTCTATCAGAAACCAGTCAAAACAGGAGCTCGCACAAATGTCTAAAGTGAGCGTTCTCATTATTGATGACTCCGCACACAGCAGGCAGACGATCAAGAAGATGTTGGAGTCGGATCCCCATATCGAAGTCGCAGGGACAGCATCCGATGGAATAGATGCGATGGCAAAGACCCTCAGACTCAAACCCGATCTCATAACCCTTGACCTTGAGATGCCCGAGATGGACGGATTCAGTTTTCTCAGATGGCTGATGCAAAACAGGCCGACACCGGTGATCATTGTCAGTTCCTTTTCCGATTCAAAGACCGTATTTAAGGCCCTCGAATTCGGCGCAGCAGATTTCGTAGCAAAGCCGCCCAGAATGGCCTCGACCGAATTCGAAAAACTCGAAAAAGACCTCTTGCGGAAGGTTAAAGGGATAAAAGACTTGCGCATGGACAAATTGAGCAAAAATCTTGAACTTCTTCAAGAAGAGAATTCCCTGAAAACGCTTACAGAGAGGCCCGAAAATATGATAGAGGCTGTGGCTATCGGATCGTCAACAGGTGGTCCCGCGGCGCTCAAGATATTATTGGCGAGGCTTCCATCGGATTTCCCTCCGGGTATTGCAATAAGCCAGCACATGCCGAAGGGATTTACTGCATCCTTTGCCGAGAGGCTTAACGGCATTTCAAAGGTTCGCATCAAGGAAGCCGGCGAGGGTGATGAGTTAAAGCATGGTAAAGTCCTAATCTGTCCCGGAGGGTTCCACATGTTTTTCAAGAAAAGAGGGAGCAGGATATTTGCTTCTCTTAAAGAGCCGAAGGGTACGGACAAATATATCCCCTCCGTTGATATTATGATGTCTTCCCTATCAGAAATTTTCGGCCGCCGGATGATGGGAATTGTTCTCACGGGCATGGGGAACGACGGGAAAGCAGGGATGCTGGAAATTAAAAAGAGAGGTGGATATACTATAGTAGAGTCTGAAGAGACTGCTGTTGTTTACGGCATGCCCTCGGAGGTGATAAAGGCAGGCGCAGCGGAGAGGATTTTGCCTATCTCTCAGATTCCCATCGAGATGATAAGGATAATTAAAGGGAATGGATCATAGAGTGGAGGGTTGATGGAAAAAGAATCCGGCATTTCGAAGAAAGCGGACGAGTTTCTTCAGATCTTCAAAAGGGGTGAGGAATTCACAAAAGACCTGATCAAGGAAAACGAAAGGCTCAGGTTCAGGATCGCCCAACTCGAAGAGTCGGCGGACAAGTCCAAAAATGAAGAAAAAATAAGACTCTATGAAGACAGGATAAAGATACTCCAGGAGGAGATTGATTCCCTTTTAGAGAGGTACAAAAAAACAGAGGAAGAAAACAAAGATTTTGCATCAAAATATATTGAGGTAGAGACAGAGAACAATATGCTCGCAAACCTCTATGTTGCGAGTTACCAATTACATTCAACCCTGGACTTTAATGAAGTTTTGCGGATAGTCATAGAAATAATCATTAATCTTGTCGGAGCCGAGAAGTTCGCACTATTCCTCATGGATGATAAGACAAATGAGCTTATACCGGTAGCATCTGAAGGTTTATCTTCCGACGAATTGCCCAAGATCAAAACGGGAGAAGGCACTATCGGCACGGTGGCAAAAGAAGGAGAAAGTCATTTTCTCAAAGATATGGCTGCTGCTTCTGCAGGAAAGCTTGATGTTTCGAGTCCGATCGTCTGTATCCCGTTGAAGATAAAAGAACACGTTATCGGTGTAATCTCGATCTATTCGCTTTTTGCCCAGAAAAATTCCTTTTCTAATATCGATTATGAACTTTTCAATCTCCTTGCAGGACATGCCGCAACTGCGATATTCTCTTCGCGGCTGTATACACAGTCGGAGAGGAAGCTAACGACGATACAGAGTTTCCTTGATCTCCTGAAAGAGAAGCCGAGGAGATAGGCCATGGAGGAGGTATAAAATGCCGAACATCCTTGTTGTCGAAGATTCTCCCACAATGAGACAGCTCATTGGGTTCGCTGTGAAACGGGTCCCGCAAGCGAAGATTTTTGAGGCGACAGACGGCGTGGATGCGTTAAAGAAACTGTCTACTGAAAAGATTGATATTATCCTCGCGGACATCAACATGCCCGTTATGGATGGACTGAAATTGGTCAGCCTTGTAAGAGGTAATGCCGCTTATAAAGATATTCCTGTTATCATGATAACAACGGAGGGCGCGGAAGAGGACAAAAAGAAGGCGCTTGCCATCGGTGCAAATGCCTATCTCACGAAGCCGATACAGACACAGGAATTAATGAAACTTGTGAACAGTCTTTTATCATGATCAGCTCTGACACTTCGGGCAAAAAAATCTTCCGCTAAACCATGGCGTCTCATGGGAAAAATCAGGGATCAATTCAAGAAGGAGCGGTCCCTGACACTTCCTGCACCTCAGGTCATTCAGTTGGAATTCAGAGGCGAGTTTCGTCGCATCATAAGAGTCTCCCTTGATTTCTACGGTATAACGGACAATCTCCTGAACCTGAGGCTTCTGGCTGAGAACCTTTCTTATTTGCTCTACAACCTCATTCGGTTTCGTTGTTGCCTTTACAATATATCCGGCTGCACCTAAGTTCATCGCCTTCTCGACTTCTTCAGGCTGCCCCCTCGCGGAGAAGACCAATACGGGGATATCAGCGGATTTCGGGTCCGTCTTGATAATCTGCAGCACTTTATATCCATCCATAACCGGCATCATGAGGTCAAGCAGGATAATATCAGGTTTTTCCTGCGACAGGATCTTAATGGCCTCCATTCCGTTGTCTGCCGTAAGCACGTTAAACCGTTCCAAGACCAGCTTGCTCCTGTACATCTGCTGAACAACCTTGGAATCTTCAACGAGCAAAATCTTGTTTCTCATTTGCTAGAATTGTAATAGGTAATATTTATTATGTCAACGACGAACTTAACTGAATCCATTAAAGCGGCCCGATCATTGAATCGATTATCGAAAATTGGTTTCCTACCAGTCTCAAGATTATAAAAGAATGTCGTTGTGAAGCTGGATGTCCCTCTTGTGTACAGGACCCGCGGTGCGGCTCGGTTACCCAGTCCCTCGATAAGAAAGGCACGGCGGGATTTATCATACCGCCTCTTGATGGTCTATTCTTCCGTCTTCAATAATACTTCAATCTTGGCCTTTGCCTTCAGACCCTCTATCCATTTCTTCTTGAGTTCAGCTGCGCGCTCCGCTTCAAGCTCCTTTTTCAGTTTGCCTTTAACTTCTTCAAAGGACATCTGATGTTCCGGCTTCCTATCTTCGACCTTAACAAGGTACCATCTATTGTCTGCTTTGATCGGTTCGCTCAATTCGCCCACTTTCAGCTTTGATGCCGCATCTTCGATCTCAGGAAGCATCCTGCCTTTATGGACATACCCGATGTCGCCACTCTTGACGCGATAATCATCCTCCGACATGTTATATGCCAGTTCCCCAAAGTCGTCGCCATCCTTTAACTTGGCAAGGATGTCCCGGACTTTTTTTTCGTCCTTTGTAGAGATAAGTCTCAGCCTCATCGCCTCCGGCTGTTTGAATTTTGAAGCGTTCTTTTCATAATATTCTTTCAATTCCGCTTCGCGCATCTGCGCCGGCTCATTGACCGTCTTGGCAATCGCGGACTGTATGAGCATTTCCTTTTCGATCCCTGCCCTCAGTTGGTCTTCCGTGAGTCCCTCTTTATCAAGGGCCGCTTTGTACGCCTCTTTTGTTTTAAATCTCTTTTTGAACCTTTCGATCTGGGCTTCGACCTTTGCTTTATCAGGTTTCATTTCTCTGGCAAGAGCGTCCTGGTATTGCAGTTCCTTGGTAATAATTTCCTCAAGCGCTTTTCCGTAGTAGTATTTACGCTTTTCCGGCGATACATTGCGATGAAAAGTTATCTGAGGGATTAATCTATCCAACTCTGTATCGAGGTTTTTCTGCGTTAGGACAGTCCCGTTCACTTTAGCGACAATAATATCCTCGGCATATGATGGAAGGCAAAAGAGGATTATCATGACAAAAGACGAAAATATTTTCAGCATGCACAACTCCTTTTTTTTCTTTTATAATGCAGGATAAAGGATATAAGATTCAAGAATAATAATTTCGAGAACGGATACCTCCGGTGTCTTTCAATTAGTGTTTGAACGCCCTCTGTCCTGTGAAGACCATTGTGACCTTTGGACCCGCTTCATTACAGGCGATTATGGATTCAAAATCTCTCTCGGAGCCGCCCGGCTGGACTATCGCCGTGACGCCCTCGTTAATCCCGGCATCAACGCCGTCTCTGAATGGAAAAAACGCATCCGAGATCATCACGGAACCTATGAGTCCGCCCTTATTTCTCTTCGTCTCTTCATCTATCTCAACAAGTTCATCCCTGCTCCTTTTGCCGTTCTTCGCATCAAGCTCGAATGACTTGTAAGGGACGCCGTATCTCTTAAAGCACCATGCGTCGGCATATTTCGTATATGCCTTGAAGATAGCGATCTCGGCAACGCCTACCCTGTCCTGCTCGCCGGTTCCTATCCCTACCGTCACGCCGTCCTTAACATAAAGCACGGAATTCGAGGTGACACCCTGTTCCACATTCCATCCAAAGAGCATATCGGAATATTCTTTTTCCGTCGGCTGCCTTTCAATAACATATTCCTTGCCCTGATAAGTTGTCTTTGCAGGGAGGAAATCTTCCCGTGATCGGATTTTATTGACCGGAGACTGCTGGACAATGATTCCACCGTCAGTTAATGATTTAAAATCGACAAAGCGTAAGTCCCTGTATCGCCCTAACTCATGAATCTTGCTGATCCTGATAATCCTCAGATTCTTCCTCTTAGCCAGGATATCGACAGTCCCTTCTTCAAACTCGGGCGCGGCTACAACCTCAAGATAGTTCTTGCCGACCATCTCGGCCGTTTCTTTATCCATCGGCCTGTTCACCACGAGGCACCCACCGAATGCAGCTATGCGGTCTGCCATGTTCGCCTTATCATATGCATCGGACAGCGAATTCCCGTATGCAGCACCGCAGGGATTATTGTGCTTTAAGATCGCTGCGGCGGGCCGGTCCATCAGAAATTTAATAATATTCAGCCCGTTATCAAGGTCGGTCAGATTTGTCTTTCCGGGATGTTTCCCCGCCTGTATCATATCTTCTTCAGTAATGCTGCTCACAAGGCCGTTTCCCGGTTGTATAAACCGGCAGGCTCCGAGATTCAGATTCCCGTTCACCAGTTCATAGAGGGCCGCTTCCTGTTCGGGGTTTTCACCATATCGGAGGCCCTTCTCGATTAATTCACCCGTCTTCGCATCGGCTATCTTCCACGTCCTCTTCTTGTACACTAATGTCTGATCCCCGAATTTAACGACCATCTCAGCAGGGAAATTGTCTGCCATGATAGTACGGTACATTTTTTTTATATCTGCCATAAGGGCCTCCGCTATTTCTTTTTTATATATTCCTTCTTCACCGTCAACGTCTCTTCGAGCATCAAAAGATATTTTATGTACTTAAAAGCCAGCTTGATCAGTGCGATATCATCAGTCCTTATATTTTCGATCTCTTCTTTATCGATAACAAAAATATCGAGGAACTTGCTTTCGAACACGAACCTCCGGAACCGGTCCATATCGTAGCTTGCCGTATAAATCTGGGCCTGCTTGTTAGAATCGAGATTCTTACCAAAGGGATGTCTCCTTAACTGGATCTCCCTCCACTCCCTGTTCATATCATCGTAGAGACTCACCTCCTGGTCATCTTTCCAGGATTGTATTGTCCATTCAGTGTCTTCCTGATAGCCAAGGCAATGAGGTTCTCTTATGAAGAAATAAAACTCTTCATTAACCGGTCCCTCATTCGCATCCTTTCTTAAGACACCCTGACCAATGGGGTAGTAACGGCAATTTGCCGGCCTGTCCGTATAAATTGTGCAGCCTTCGGGCGTGACAAAAGGACAATTCTTTTCATCACCACTCAGCATTCTTAGTCTTACATGAGGATGTGAGGACTTCTCATCAAATTCCATATAGGTATATTTATCGAGGAATTCTTCGGAGGATATCCCGAGTCTCTTTTTCATCCTGATGATATCATAAGGAGTAAGCAAAATATTAATATTCTTACAGCATTTCGTGAAACATTTTATGCCTTTATGACACCTGAATTTGAATTTCGCATCCAGCGTAAACTGACTTGGTTCTACGTCTTTCATGCTTGGTAACGGCATCTTAATTCAATCCTTTCTTTCTGATTTTTAGAGTGAAACCGGAGATAACGAAAATAAAAAATCTATCCCCCTCCCATATCTTCAGAGAAGCTCAAATAAAAAAGGCCGGCAGACACTGCTGCCGGCCTTCTATCTCTTGTGAACTTAGATGAGCGGAACTATCAGCAGTGCAACGATATTGATAACCTTAATCATCGGGTTAATTGCCGGGCCTGCTGTGTCTTTATACGGGTCGCCGACTGTGTCGCCTGTTACAGAGGCTTTATGTCCGTCGCTCCCCTTCTTGTGTACGACACCTTTGTCGTCGGTAACGCCCTCTTCAAAGGATTTCTTGGCGTTGTCCCATGCGCCGCCGCCGCTTGTCATGGCGATCGCCTGGAAGAGTCCGGTAAGGATACTCCCGATGAGGACTCCACCGAGTGCTTCCCTGCCAAGGGCTATACCTACAACAATTGGGACAACAACAGGGATAAGCGCAGGTACCATCATCTGTTTTATGGCGCCTTTTGTGACAATATCAACGCACTTGCCGTATTCCGGCTTTGCCTTGTATTCCATAATGCCGGGGATCTCCCTGAACTGTCTTCTGACTTCCTCAACAATACTGCCTGCTGCCTTTCCAACAGCCTCCATAAGGAGTGATCCGTAATAATAAGGGAGCAGACCGCCGATGAAAAGGCCGGCCAGTACCAGCGGGTTTGAAAGGTCAAAGAGAATCGGCGTACTGAAAGACCTCGAATATTCTGCAAAAAGAACGAGCGCTGCCAATGCGGCTGATCCGATAGCATAACCCTTTGTAACAGCCTTTGTTGTGTTTCCGACTGCATCCAATGGGTCTGTGATGTTACGGATCTCTTCAGGCAGTCCTGACATTTCCGCGATACCGCCTGCATTGTCCGTAATAGGACCATACGAGTCAATAGCAACAACGATACCAGTCATCGAAAGCATCGAAACCGCTGACAGGGCGATAGCAAAAAGACCGCCCGCTGCATCACCGGCAAATCCGCCGCCTAATGTATAGGCACCAAGTATTGAGGCTACGATAACGATAACAGGCGCGCCGGTTGACTTCATGCTGACTGCGAGGCCTGCGATCACGTTTGTGCCGTGGCCGGTAAGGCTGGCCTTTGCAATGTGTTTCACCGGGGGATACTGCGAAGCAGTGAAGTACTCAGTTATAACCACGATCAGTCCGGTCAATGCAAGGCCGATAATCGCCATGAGGAAAACGCTCATCTGTGTAAATGAGGGATGAGCGGCTAATGAAGCCTGCACTGATGCGCCTTTCAGGAACTCGCCTGTCACAATATAAAATGTTACTGCCGCAAGAACGCCTGCAACAGCAAGCCCCTTATAAAGGGCGCCCATGATATACTGGCTTTTACCAAGCTTGACTGCAAATGTTCCGATGATGGAAGCGATGATTGATATTCCGCCGAGGAGCATCGGGAACTCCATCCATGTCGCTACCTACGCCAAAAACAGTCTTTGCCAGGAGCATTGCTGCAACGAGCGTAACCGTATATGTCTCATAAAGGTCGGCTGCCATGCCTGCGCAGTCGCCTACGTTATCACCAACGTTATCAGCAATAACCGCAGGATTTCTGGGATCATCTTCAGGAATACCTGCCTCAACCTTGCCGACCAGGTCAGCGCCTACGTCCGCAGCCTTTGTATAAATACCGCCTGCGATACGGGCGAAGACGCTCATGAGTGAACATCCGAATCCGAGGCCTACCAAGGCATGGAATGCCATCTCAGGATTTGCTGCCTTTGCAATCGTATAAAAACCCGCAAGTCCTATAATTCCAAGACCAACAACCATAACGCCGGTCACAGAGCCGCCCTTGAATGCAAGGCTAAGCGCAGCCTGAAGGCCTTTGTGTGCTGCCTGCGTTGTACGAACATTTGCCCTGACTGTAACCCACATGCCTACAAAACCTGCAAGTGCAGAACCCACAGTTCCAATGATAAAACCAATAGATGTCCATATGCCTAATCCCATAGCAGCAATCAAAATAACCAGGACAACAGCTACGATTGCAACAGTTTTGTATTCACGGGCAAGAAACGCATATGCACCCTCTTTGACCGCATTCGAAATCTCCTGCATCTTGGCACTTCCCGCGTCCTGCTTTGTTACCCACATTGCGGTCATGATAGCGTATAGAACGCCTAACACTCCGCAACCTAATGCAAAAAGTATCGTTGAACTCATACTATCCCTCCTTATTAAATTTTCTCAGTTAAGTGAAAAGTGAAAAAATTGTTTTACCTTCCACCTCCCTCCTATTTATAATTATCGAAAAATTGCTATTTAACCTCTACATCCCTTTCTATAGTTTTTGCAAAAACCATTGCCGTCGCCCTGTAAGCCATGTGTGCCATCTTCGAAAATGGAGCGTACGCAAAGAGGAAGAAAACAACAACAAGGTGAGTGAAATATATTATATAAGACAGGGCCGCTATATCTGCTAACCTTGCGAGTTCGGAAAGTATACCGGTAGCCATTATGGCAAAGACTATATAAATCAAAAGCCAGTCATAATATCCGCCTTTTCCGGCTTTTTCCTGATTCTTCTTTCTGTTGCTGATCACCATGACAATGCCCACCAACAGCATTATCGCACTGGCATTTCCGAGCCATTTAACAGGATCGGTCAACGGATACGGTGATGGGCCGAGCAGCCAGGGGTAAGGCGTTTTCCCCATCGCTTCCATTATCTCGTACCCGTACAAATAGAGAACTGCCCAGGCGGTCGTTATCGCGAGTCCGATGAAGCTGAAAAATACAAGCATATGAGCCAGCTTTCTGTCTTTAGTTACATTGCATTGTTCGAACCGCTTGTGAGCAAGTATTTCACCGATGGTTTCAGTTACCGCGCTTGAGATGCTCACTTTTGGTTTAACGCCGGTTGCCCGTATCATGTCTTTCCAGTATCTCGAAACACCTATCGCCAGAGAAACAACCGCAAACATGAAAATCGGGACAAAGACGCCATCGATGTAATACGACTTCAATAATGATGAGTATGCAATTTTTCCTGCTTCATTCCTGATACTTTCCAGATTCAGATGACCGAGACCTGCAAGGATTATCAGAAAAATAACCGTAGGCACAGCAAGCAGGAGTACAAGGGCACCGGGGTTGCCGACCAGTTTCCCTAAAAATCTGGGGACCGAATAATTTTCTATAGTCATTTTCCTTATTGCATTCAGAACCTCGCCAGGCTTTGCCCCTCTCGGGCAGTAGGCAGTGCAGTCACTGCACTGATGGCAGAGCCATACATCAGGGTTACCGATGAGTTTATCCTTTAAGCCCCATTGCGCATATATCATCTCTTTTCTTGGGAATGGGTTGTCAGCCGGGGTCACGTTGCACACCACTGAGCATGTTGCACACTGGTAACATTTCTTAACTGATTCTCCTCCGCCCTTGATTATCTCATTAACAAACGTCAAATCCGGTGATACAATAATGGAATCATCCTTTGGGGGTTCGGGTGTTTCGAGTGTTGCTTCTTTCACCTTTGCTTCGGGTGTTTCGATTTTCTCTTCTGCCATATATATCCTCCCTATACTAATAGGTCGTCGACAATCCTATTTTAGAATTCCTTGAACGGATTATGTCCTATCTCTTTTACTCTTGCGACAAATGTGTTTATCATATCAGGAAGTTTGTCGTATTCTGAAATAGCCACCTGCATCATGTTAACCCTGTCTGCCTCGAGCTGTAATCTATTCAGTGTCTCCCCGATCTTTTCGAACCTTACACTTGCAAGTTCACTTCCTTTTACGAAATGACACTGGTAGTTCTCTCCGAACTTACAGCCAATGAGGAGAAAACCGTCTATCCCTTTCGAAAAGGCATCAGCAATCCAAACAAGGTTCACACCTCCGAGACATCTCATGGGAATAAACCTTACGCTCGGGTCGATAGTCTTGCGGTTCAGGCCTGCGGTATCCAAGGCAGGATACGCATCGTTTTCACAAACCAGGCATATGACCCTGAATTCCTCTTCTGGTACATCTACAGACTTAATCATTGAACCTATCAGATCAACACTGTAGTCTTTAAATGATACGATTCTTTCAGGACATGCACCCATACAGGTTCCGCAACGCCTGCACCTGTTCAGCATATACGTAGGAATACCTTTAGCATCTTCTTCGATCGCTCCAAACGGGCATTCCTCTGTACATCTCTTGCATGCTGTGCACCTGATAAGTTGAGGGTCGGGGAAAGTTAAATCCCAGGCCCTTGGATGTACTGCCATGCCTTTAGCCACATGATCAATGCACTGTATTGCCTTAAAGGCTGCTCCGGCCGCATCTTCCTGCGACTCAGTCATATTCATGGGCTGTCTCACAGGTCCTGCAGCATAAACACCTGTTCTTCTTGTCTCATACTGGAAACAGATGAAGTTAGAATCAGCAAATCCGACAGCACCTTCGAGGGATGGTATCTCAGGACCCTGCCTATAGTCAAGGTTTAATATAAACTCTGGTTTCGGTGTTGATTCCAGATAAGCCTTCTTTGCATCATCACCTTTTGCAGCAGCCTGAGTAATTCCATCAAGATATTCCTGAGGGGCCCTTGTGGTCGGGACCATTCCTGTTGCAAGGACAACGAGGTCAGCCTCAACCTTTACTTTTTGACCCAAAAGAGAATTCTCCATCTCGATATAGAGGTTTCCGTTTCCGGCGTCTGAAACGCCTGTTACATCTCCTTTTGTCAACATTACGCCAGGGTCATTCTGAGCTTCTTTATAGAAGGCCTCAAGCCTCCCGGGCGTCCTCATGTCTTTATAAAAAATCATGGCTAATGCTTCAGAATTTTCCCTTACATACCTTGCCTGCTTGAGTGATGTTGCACAACACATTGAGGAACAATAAGGGAGATGGTTCGGATCCCTGCTGCCGGCGCACTGGATAAATGCTACTTTCGTTGCGTCTTTTCCATCAGATGGCCTTGCAATAGCGCCTTTCTTTGCAATCTGTTCGAATTCAATATTCGTTACAACATTTTTAAATGCACCATAACCGAGATGCCCAAGCTTTGCTGCATCATACGGCACCCAACCGGTAGCCATAACGATTGCCCCGATCTTTTCAGTTACCGGTCCACTGCTGGAAGCTATGGTCACATCGTATAAACCAGGCTGCCCTTCTGTTTTCTCAATCTTTGCTGATTTATAAACCGTAATATTCGGGTGGCTTTCTACTTCTTTAATAACTTTTTCTATCTCAGTATCAACAATTAAGGGTTCCTTGTAATCTCTTGTCGGAATCTTCTTATATAACTTATTTGCAAACCCGCCAAGCTGTGGCTCCTTCTCAACCAGAACAACTTTATATCCGGCCTTTGCCGATTCAAGAGCTGCCGTCATACCGGTAATACCGCCGCCGATCACTAAAATATTATTGCTCAGATTTTCAAGGATAGCAGGAGCAGGCAGATCAGATTTCTGGGCCTTTATTGCACCCATCAAGATGTAATCCTCAGCCAAACTCTGCGTGTCATCAGTTTTCGGAGGATGCGTCCATGCGACAAACTCCCGGATATTGACCCTTTCTACTAAAGAACCGGGGAAATCAAATTCTTTAAATTTAACACGCGGAGAGCATGCCGCAATTATAACAGTGTTAATACCGTCTTTTTTAATGTCACCCTTAATCAGTTGGAGTCCTTCAGGGCTACACAGGATATCGTGGGTTTTTATGTTCTCTTCCTTGATCGTCCCGGATTTTGCAGCTTTTGCAAGTTTCTCTATATCAATGGAATCCCCAATCCCACAGCCTTTACAGATATATACACCGAATTTTTTATCCATCCCTACCTCCTATTCACACTCTGGATGCACTTGATTACTGCACCGGTAGCATCCTGAACTGATCTTGCAACGTCAGCAGGGCTCTTCAATGTTCCCACTGCATAAATTCCTTTCTTCAGTGCTGCATCATCCACGAGCCCGTCAGGCGTATAAGAAAGGCTTGTCCCGACCTTTGAGCTCTTTGTAGTGAGGTCCATACCTGTTGCCAGGACTACCATATCGAATTTTGCCTTTATTTTTCCGCCGCCGAGGGTGTCTTCTACTTCGAGTATTAGATCTTGAGTGCCTGCTTCTTCCGTTATGCCTGCAACTTTTCCTTTCGTAAAGATGACATTCGGATCATCCTTGATCTTCCAGTAGAACCTGTTTTCATAAAGTCCCGGAGTTCTGATATCTATATAAAAAATCCGGATCTTCGCGTCGGGATACTGTTCTCTTATATACATCGCGTGTTTGAGTGTGGCAAGGCAGCAAACATAAGAACAGTAGTGAAGATGGTTTTCATCTCTTGAGCCTGCACACTGGACAAAGGCAATGTTCTTGACCTCTTTCCCGTCCGAAGGACGCACAATCTTGCCCTCGGTCGGACCATCGGGTGAAGCCAGTCTTTCCATCATCATATTTGTTATAACATTCTGAATTTTACCGGAGCCCAGGATGTCAAGTTTACTTGTATCATATGGGTCCCATCCTGTTGCTAAAACAACCGCTCCCACTTTCAGGTTGACGGTCTCGGGTTTCATATCGAGATCGATTGCATTATACTTGCATGCTTCAAGACATGGTTTCATGCAATCTTTCGGACAGGCCTTTGCATCAATTACATATTGAAAAGGGAACGCCTGTGGATGCGGAAGGTATGCTGCCTTTGTCTTGTTCATCCCGAAATTAAAATCATTGCTCCGGTAAGACGGGCAAGCCTGTGCACAAGCATCACAACCTACGCATTTGTCATTCACATACCTTGGATTCACCTTTACTGTTACATCAAAATTGCCTTCCTCCCCCTTGATGTCTTCGACCTCTGCAAGGGTGTACAAATTCATCTGCGGATTGTTTTTGATCCTTTTGAACTGTATCTCGAGACCACAATTAGGAGGACAGAGTTTCCAGAAGTATTTATTAATCTGTGCTACTCTGCCGCCAAGATATGGGTTTTTCTCCACGATATAAGCTTCAAGCCCTGCCTCTGCTGCTTCAATTGCAGTGGTAAGCCCGCTCATACCGCCTCCAACTACAAGAACCTTTTTGTTTTCTGCCATATTAACCCTCCTTCAAGGCAGTAAGTCACAAAGAGCGGGTTATACCTGGAAGTATAACCATCTCTTTTTAACCTACTTATAAACGGGGAGTATTATAGCATACTTGTCAGTAAAAATCCTTTTATTGACATTCAAAAAATTGGGGAGGGCAAAGCCCTCCCCAACAGATATCAACTATGGGTACATCTGAACGTATGGTACTTTTTTAAACTCCCATGTGTTGGTCTCTACATTGTACTTGGAATTTGTAAAACACTTCCAGTTGGCATCATCGATTTTATTGTAGTCGCCTCTGTAGTAGTAGCCAGGATACCTGGACTCTTCCCTGAAGAGGATGTGCCGTGCATGTGCCTCAACAGACAGAATCCTGTGATAGTTCTCAAAGCACCTTAAGAGCTCATGGAGGTTGGCTGCTGCCATTTTGTTGCAATCCTCTTTGAGCATATCAAGCTGCTTGAGACCTTCGTCGAGCATGGTCTTTGAGGTCATATACCATGTCGAGCAACCACCAAAGTACTCATCAGCGATTTTCATCAGCCTCGCCTGGAGTGCTTTTGGACCAATGTAATTAGGGTTTATCAATGGATCGGTTGTGTAGGTTTTATATTTCTCATAGACCTCGAACGGCAGATAGAGTTCAGCCGCAATCTCGTCAAGGGACAATTTGGGCGATGGCTTGTAGTCTGCATTGTCAAGGATGTATGCGATTGCAGCCTTGGCTGCCATTCTGCCTTCAGCATGAGAACCTGAAGAGAACTTATGGCCTGATGCACCGACAACGTCACCTGACATGAAGAGACCGGGTACGGTAGACATTCTGTTATATCCCCAACTGTAATGTTCCGGTGTGCCCGGAAGATCGCCAGGGCCGCTTACCCAGAACCCTGCGCAGCCTGCGTGTGAACCTAAGAGATACGGCTCTGTCGGCATGATCTCGGAAGCAACCTTATCAGGCTCGATATTCTTTGCTGCCCAGAGTGACGCCTGTCCGATAGCCATGTCTAAAAAGTCTTCCCATGCCTCTGCTTCAAGGTGCTTGATCTGCTTGGCGCCTTCTTTTTCACCAAGCTTCTCTTTCATGTTCTTGGAGATTATTTCCAGCGCTGCAGGGGTCTGCATAAGGATCGGGCCTCTCCCATCCTTCATGGCCCTCATCATGAGGTGGTTTCTGATGGCAGTGCCGAGATTCTTTGCATAGTCTCCATATCTGGCAACTGCATCGTCAAAATACTCTTTATCAGCACAATAGTCGTTACCATAGCTGTCAGTTGCCTTTGCCTTGAAGAAGAGGAACCATGCGCCGACCGGTCCATAACCGTCCTTAAACCTTGCAGGGACGAACCTGTTCTCCATAAGGGTCAGCTCTGCACCGGCCTGCATGCCGAATGCATAACCTGAACCGGCGCAAAACACCGGGTACCAGGTTCTGCCCAGACCTTCACCGACCGACCTCGGTCTGAAGCAATTAACTGCGCCGGCAGTTGCACAGAGCATTGCCTTTGCTTTGAAGGAATAAATCTTGTTTTCTCTCGTGCTGAATCCGATGGCTGCGGCTACGTTTTTCCCGTTTGTATCCATGACAGCCTTTACGATGAATACCCTTTCATAATGGTTCTGTGCCATACCGGTTGCTTCCCTGTTGGTCTCGAGGGCCTTCTTTGCAGCCTCAGCAACAACGACTTTGTAGGACTCACCATTGATCATGATCTGCCATTTACCGGTTCTTACCGGTGTGCCGCCGTCTTTCAGGGATTTTTTCCCGGCTGCTCTCGCCTGATGACCGTCCATTGAGAAACCGTCATCGCCTTTTTTCCAGATGGGGAGTCCCCACTCTTCGAAACATTCGACTGAATCGTCGACGTGTCTGCCGAGGTCGAATACGAGGTCTTCCCTGATGATGCCCATGAGGTCGTTCCTGACGTATTTGACGTAATCGGCAACCTTATTCTCGCCGACATAGGTGTTGATAGCGGAGAGACCCATTGCAACAGCGCCGCTTCTGTCTGTCGCAGCCTTATCAACCATGACTACTTTCAGTCCTTTCGCGTTTGCCCAGCGGCATGCCTCAAAAGCTGCACCGCAACCTGCCATACCGCCGCCCATGATAAGCAGATCGCAATCTACTTCAGTAACTTCGGGCTTCTGACAATAAGAAAATGTACAAGTTTCTTTTTCCATTTATATATCACCTCCTTGATTATTCAGTTCTTGCTGGTTTTGTAAATAAGCCAGGCTTCTTAATCGATGCGAAATCAGGCTCTGGTTTGCCTGCATAGGGATCAACGGAACCTTCAACAGTGGTCCTGATAGGGAATTTGAACCTCTTGAGTAATCCACTTCTGAACTTGATTGTCCACATGATGTCCTCAGTACCTCTCAAAGGAATAGTGCTGGATCCAAGAGGTACAAAATCTGAGTAACCCCTTACCTCGACTGCCTGCTGAGGGCAGATCTTTACGCAGTTAAAACATTCCCAGCACTGTTCAGGCTCCTGATTGTAAGCTTTCATCTTCTCTCTGTCGAGTGCCATCAGATCGTGAGGACAAATGTACTGACATGCAGTCTTATCCTGTGCCTTGCAACCATCACATTTTTCAGTAATAACAAAACTTGGCATTTAACTACACCTCCTTTTATCGTATCAGTTAAAATTAAGAGTTAAAAAACTAAAACCCAAGAAACTAATAGTTTTCCACCTCCTTTCCTTATGACTTGTCAAGCAGACGGCAATGATGCATTGCTGCACCGTTGCCATCTGCCATTCCTAAATGTATGATTCAGCAACTTTCGAATATTTATATGCCTTTTATCTCAATTTTCTCCGGACAAAATTTATTTCTTTTCGCCCTCTGCATATTTGTGCAGCTTGATCTCAACCTTCTCGGTCAGGCCCTGATAGTACTCCTGAAGGATAACTGCAACCTCGGGACGGCTGAACTGAGACGACACTGACTCGCCTTCGGAAAGCATCTTCCTGAGTTTTGTACCGCTCAGAAGCACCCTTTCGTCTTTGCCGTGCGGGCAGGTCTTCATCGAGGCCATGCCGTCGCACTTCGTGCAGAAGAATGTCCAGTCGATCTTCAGCGGTTTGGTCTCAAGGGAACCGGCAGGGATCTGATCAAAAATCTTCTGCGCATCGAATGGGCCATAGTATTCGCCTACACCGGCGTGATCGCGGCCGATAATCATATAGTAGCAGCCGTAGTTCTGCCTGAAAGTCGCATGGAGGAGCGCCTCACGCGGGCCGGCATATCTCATGTCAAGCGGATAGCCCGCCTGGATGCAGGTGTTCTTTACGAAATAGAGTTCGACGAGCTTGTCAATGGCCTTGACCCTGACTTCGGCAGGGATATCACCGGGTTTGAGCTTGCCGAGAAGCTGGTGGATGAGAACGCCGTCGCAGATCTCGATGGCTATCTTTGCGAGATACTCGTGGGAACGGTGCATCGGGTTCCTGAGCTGGAGGGCAGCGACTGTGTTCCATCCTTTCTCTTCGAACATCTTCCTGGTCTCGGCAGGCGTCAGGAACAGACCGGGATATTGGGCCGGAAACCCGCCCTGGCTCAGAACCTTAACAGTACCGGCAAGGTTAACCTCTTCCTGCTCCATGACCATCTTGACACCCGGGATGCTCCATATCTGCTGTCGTGAAGATGTGCTTGCATTCAAAAGTCTTGTCGATGGTATATTTCTCGGTCACCTTCATCGTGGCCATAATCTTTTCGAACTCATCGGAGAAGAGTGCAATCTCGTCACCGACCTTGATGCCATCAGCGTCTGCTTTAGATGCAGACAAAGTAATAGGGATCGGCCAGAACGTCCCGTCTGCCATCTTGAAGTCAGCACAGACCCCTTTCCAGTCAGCCTGGGTCATAAAGCCGGTAAGCGGGGTGAAGCCGCCGATACCCATCATGATAAGGTCGCCTGCCTCGCGGGATGTGATCTTGATCTGTTTTAGTGACGCCGCTTTTTTCTTCTCTGCTTCCAGTTCCGCCCCTGTAAGTAAAAGGGGGTTCAGTTTCTTCTGCTTTTCCATGTGGATTTACTAACGCCATATTATTTCCTCCTTAGTTTTATATTTTCAAGACAAACCTTGAATTCTTTATTTATTAAGACCCAAAGTCGCGGTTACCTTCTTGAATATCTCATCAATGCTGCCTGTGCCGCTTACCGATTTCACTATTCCCTTATTTTTGTAATAGCCAATTAACGGTTCTGTCTGAGCAGCTATATACTTCCAGCCTCTTCTTGATGGTAGCTTCCTTATCGTCATCCCTCTGGAACAATTCGCCTCCGCATTTGTCACAGACGCCTTCTTTTGCCGGGGCTTTGAAATACATATTATACATCTGGCCGCATGCCTTGCATGTCCTTCTGCCGGTCAGCCTTTTCATCAGATCCTCAAAAGGCACGTCAACGCTGAGTGCCGCGGTCAAAGACATATTCAGCGCTGCGAGCATTTTATCCAAGCGCCTCTGCCTGCGCGGTATTCCTCGGAAAGCCATCAAGGATATAACCCTTTTTGCAATCATCCTGCTTCAGCCTCTCTTCAACCATACCCAATACAACACTGTCAGGAACAAGCTCGCCTTTATCCATATAAGATTTTGCCTCTTTACCAAGTGCGAGTACCCGCAGCTACGGCTGCTCTTAAAAGATCTCCTGTTGAAATCTGAGGCATGCCGTATTTTTCGATCAGTTTCTTAGCCTGCGTCCCTTTACCGGCTCCCGGTGCACCAAGCAACACAATTCTCATAGTTCAACCCCCGAATATTATTTTTAAAGACTAATTTAATATAAAAATCAACGACTTACTGCTTCTTAATCGCTTAAGAAAGCATGTCAATACACAGAATAAAGTGCTTTGTACAAAATCTAAAAATTACGAGGCAGAGCTTTTCACTAACAAAAAAGAGACATATAACTATATTATCCGGCATGTTTTAAGTCAAATTCATATTTTTGATAGAGAGATAAGAATTACTTATCACTCAAGTTCGAATTATTAGACCCTTTAATAATTGTATTTTCTATTTTTATCTTTTGCTTCAGGAATTGCTCGGAACTCTTTGAGGGCCTTACCTCTATGGCTGAGAGAGTCCTTTTCTTGATCGCTCATTTCAGCAAATGTCCTGTCATATCCTTCAGGATAAAATAACGGGTCATATCCAAAACCGTTGAAACACCTCTGGGTTCTGTCCCTATCGTCCCTTCAGAATATCCATGAATATGGTTACGCTCCCGTCAGGCAGCGCTAAAGCCAGGCAACAGACAAATCTTGCCTCTCTTCTCCCCAGAGAGCGCATATCATTGAGTAATTTCTCGACATTTTTCCTGTCGTCTGCGCCTTCTCCGGCATACCTTGCCGATAATGTGCCCGGAGCTCCGTTCAGGGCATATACTTCAAGTCCTGAATCATCGGCTAATGCAGGTTTTCCCGTGTATTCGCGGACGGTTACGGCCTTCTTGATTGCGTTCTCTTCAAAGGTAGCTCCATCCTCCACGACGTCGGGACATCCCGGAAAATCATCAAGGGTGGAGATAGAGACGTCCAGTCCGGCGGTGATCCTTTTTATTTCTTCAACCTTCTTTTTATTTCTTGTTGCGAGGACTATCTCCATATCAGTATCGGTTCCCCCTGCTGATCTTATTCGTCATCGAGACTGATTTTTATACCACAGGGCACTATAGAAACACAATGAACCTGTCAGGGTGAAGCATAATAAAACTCAGCTCCCTTGACGGTCTGCGACTCGTAGACCATCAAGGGAGCGGGAATATATTAGTTTAGAGGTCGCCTTGAAAAAAAGGGCGACCTTCTGTTAACATTTTTAAATGTCTGAGGAATTTACACGGGCAGGATTGCTTGTCAGGACTGTCGCTAAAATCCTCGACTTCATTATCATCGCAGCCGCTGTTGAGATAGTGCCCAAGGCCGGCTTTTTTGCAGGATTAACCTATCTTTTAATAGGGGACGGCCTCTTTGATGGGCAAAGTTTAGGGAAAAAACTTGTGGGAATCAGGGTTGTTGCGTCGGATTCCTATCAACCCTGTACGTTCAGGGGCTCCATACTGAGAAACGGTATTTTCGCTGTCGGGTATCTTGTCTCCAGGGTACTCTGGATTGGATGGATATTGATGGTAAGCATAGCCGCTTTAGAATTTATTATCCTGCTGGGAAGCAAGGACAAAATGCGTATTGGCGATGAGATCGCCAAAACCATTGTGATCGATAACCCTCAGGTTAAACGGGAGGAATGATGTTTTTCCATAAAATACTCGGACTGTTTTCTAACGATCTTGCCATAGACTTGGGAACCGCGAACACCCTCGTATTCATGAAAGGGAAAGGGATCGTCTGTAACGAGCCCTCAGTGGTAGTGTTAAGAAGAGATGATAAGAAAGTCGTGGCTGTCGGAGTCGAAGCAAAAAGAATGCTCGGAAAAACCCCGTCCAATATCATAGCGATAAGGCCCATGAAGGACGGAGTAATAGCCGACTTTGACGCCACCGGTGAGATGCTGAAATACTTCATAACAAAGGTCCATAACAGGAGAAGCTTTGTCTCACCAAGGGTAATTATCGGCGTCCCTTCCGGCATTACTCAGGTTGAACAGCGTGCGGTAAAAGATGCGGCCCAGGTCTCGGGGGCGAGGGAAGTTTACCTGATAGGGGAGCCCATGGCAGCGGCGGTAGGAGTCGGGCTTCCTGTAGGCGAGCCATCGGGTAATATGATCGTGGATATCGGCGGCGGCACCACCGATGTCGCTATCATATCCCTCGACGGAGTCGTTTACAGTAAGGCAGTAAGGGTCGGCGGTGACAAGATGGACGAGGCAATCATGGCCTTCATTAAGCGGAGATATAACCTTATGATCGGCGACATGACCTCAGAGCAGATAAAAATCAATATAGGTTCTGCTTCCGTTACGGAAGGCGGCGATAAACGCACCATGGAGGTGAAGGGACGGGATCTTATCTCCGGCATACCAAAAACCTTAACGATCAATGAGGCCGAGATCAGGGAGGCCCTTACCGAACCGGTCAACGCAATACTCGACACTATCAAGCTAATCCTCGAAAACACTCCGCCGGAACTCGCTGCAGATATCGTAGACAAGGGGATAATCCTGGCCGGCGGTGGCGCCCTTCTCAGGGGTATGGACACGCTGATCAGAGAAGAGACGGGACTTCCCGTCTTCGTGGCGGATGACCCGTTGTCTGCCGTTGCCAGAGGCGTTGGCAAGATGCTTGATGAAATCGACCTGTTGAGAAGAGTAGCTATTAATCTGTAATGCCCAGGAAGAGGCTTCTGCTTTTTCTATTTATCATCATATCCCTGAGTTTAATGACCTTTCAGAGTAACAGAAAACCTCTGTTACCGTTTAAATCCCTCACCGGGGCCCTGAACGTATTTTATGATTTGAAACATTCCGTCGTAGATTTTGTCAAAACACCCTTTAAAAGAATGCTTCTCAGAGAAGAAGAAAACACAAGGCTCAAGGCAGAGCTTTCGACGATGCTCAAAAAACAGCGGGAGTGCGGCGAAGCACTTCTCGAAAACAAGAGACTCAAGCAACTCCTCGGGCTGAAAGAAACGGAACATCGATATGTTACCGCGGCCCGCGTCATAGGAAAAAATACAGAGCAATGGTCAAATATGGTAATCATCGACAAAGGTCTGTCCGACGGAGTTATGAAAGATATGATAGCGGTAACGGATAATGGCCTGGTCGGAAAGATATCGGGTGTGTCTCAAGCTTATTCATTTTTGCTTCTCATGACTGATATAAATTTTTCAGCGGCCGCGAGGATCCAGGAGAGCAGAACTGAAGGAGTAATCTCCGGCACGGGCTTCAGAAAATGCCATTTGAGATACATCCCGTATGAAGAAAAGGTAAAAATAGGTGATGTTATTATAACGTCAGGACTTGATGCACTTTTCCCCCACGGGATCCCTATAGGGCACGTGTCGAGCGTGAATAAAAAAGCCTTCGGCTTTTTCCAGGATATAGAGGTCCAACCTTTCGTCGACGGCACAAAAATCGAGGTCGTAGCGATCATAAAAAAATGAGATACATCCTGTGGGCAGCGATAATGTTTTTTACTTTTATCATTCAGGGCAGCGTTTCGTTATTCGATGTTACCCCGAACCTCACCGCAGTTTTGGCCTGTTACACGGGGATTAAGAAAAGAGAGATCAAAGGAATGTTCCTGGGATCGCTGATAGGGATCATTGAAGACAACCTTGCAAGCCCCTTTCTCGGTCCAAATCTCCTGAGCAAGGGCCTTATTGGCTATCTTTCTTCCTTTATATACAGCAGATTCTTTGTATGGACACCGGTATTGGGTATGATCAACATTGCGGTCCTTACCTTGACTGACGGATTTGTTGTTTTAATGTCAAGGAGCATCTTTGATGCAATGCCGGTCAACTTCGGGGCAGCAGCCTTTGTCATTATTATCCAATCCCTGTTAAACGCGCCTTTCGGTATTTTCCTGAAACCGAAGAATGAACAAGGGAAATGAAAGGGAAGAGCGAGTCCGACAAAATCCAGGTCATCAGTTACATGGTGATAGGAGCATTTCTTCTACTCTGCATGAGGCTGTGGCAGTTACAGATACTCCAGGGCAGCGAATATAAAAAACTGTCGGAAGCAAACAGGTTGAGAATAGTGAACATACCGGCCCCGCGGGGAATAATCTTTGACAGAAACGGCATCCCCCTGGTAAAAAATTCACCCTATTACTATGCCTCGGTAAGCACCGGGGAATTTGATAAAACAAAAGTCGCCCTTCTCTCAGAGGTGCTCCATATTCCTGTCGAAGAAATACTCGAGAAGATAAACAAACCAGACCTGAGCCCCTTCGTTCCCATAAGATTGAAACAGGGCCTGTCTTTCAGTGAGATCGCTTACATCGAAGCGAGGCGGTCGGATTTTCCCGGTCTCATCCTCGAGATCGAAGTCAATAGGGAGTATATTTTTGGCGACGTTGGTTCACATCTCCTGGGATATCTCGGAAAACCGAGTCCTTTTCAATTAAAAAGTCCCGCATTCAGGGATGTCCCCCAGGATATGTTTATCGGACAATGGGGAGTCGAAAAACTCTTTGATAGTTCTCTGAGGGGGACCCCGGGCAAGAAGATTATCGAGGTCAATGCCCTCGGCAGGGAAATAGGGATGCTGCAGGAAGTGCAGCCCGTAAAGGGGAAGGATCTTACCTTGAGCATAGACATCAATCTTCAGAAAGAGGCCGAGCAGGCTTTTGGAGACAGGGCGGGTGCCCTTATTGCTATAAAACCCGATTCAGGGGAGATCCTCGGACTGATAAGCAAACCTTCATTCGATCCCAATCTCTTTACGAAAGGGATAAACAGTGAAAAATGGATGACTCTTGCAAGAGACAGAAAAAATCCGATGCTCAACAGAGCATTACAAAGCCAGTATCCTCCCGGTTCGACATTCAAGATCGTTACTGCCATTGCGGGACTTGAAGACGGTGTGATAAACACGAATACCAAGGTTGACTGCAGGGGGGGGATACACTACGGCAGTTGGCATTTCGGCTGCTGGCAGAAACGCGGGCACGGCGTTGTCTCCGTCCACAGGGCTATAGTGGAATCCTGTGACGTATTCTTTTACGAGGTCGGCAGACGTCTCGGCATAGACAGAATTTATTATTATGCCTCGGCTCTCGGCTTAGGGAAAAAAACCGGCATTGAACTCGGAGGCGAGAGACAGGGGTTGATCCCGAATACAAAGTGGAAGACCGAGAACAAAAAGCTCCCCTGGTTTCTCGGGGAGACCTTTAATTCCTCGATAGGCCAGGGATATGTTTCCGTGACACCAATACAGTTGGCGATGATGACAAGCGCCGTGGCGAACGGCGGGATTCTCTATAAACCGACGCTGGTCAAGGACGCCAAACCGTTGATTTCCGGAAGACTGAAGATTAGCCCTGAGAATCTTGAGGTCGTAAAAAGCGGTCTTTTCGGAGTCGTAAATGAACCCTCGGGGACGGGATGGACGGCGAAGTCCCAGTCCATACCGATATGCGGGAAGACGGGTACGGCCCAGGTTGTGACAATGAAAAAGGGAATTCGGTCCTCCTCTGAAAAATTCAGGGACCATGCGTGGTTCGTCGCATTTGCACCTGTCGAAAAACCCGAGGTTGCCCTTTCCGTATTGGTGGAGCACGGCGGACACGGAGGGGTCGCCGCCGCTCCGATAGCCCGCAGGGCGATAGAAGAATATTTCAAATCAGCGCACCCCGCTGACCACAAACTTGACCATTAAATGTCCATATAACCTATAATAAATCATGGGAATTCTTCAGTGCATAGGAAATACGCCGATGACGACCATCGAGATAAACCCTAATCCGAGTGTAAAGCTCTATGCGAAGCTCGAGGGCAATAATCCCGGCGGCTCCATCAAAGACCGAATCGCACTCTATATGATAGAGGCTGCCGAAAGAGAAGGAAAGCTCACCCGGGACAAGATAATACTTGAGGCCACATCGGGAAACACGGGAATAGGACTCGCCATGGTTGCGTCGGCCAAAAAATATAGGGTAAAACTTACCATGCCTGCCTGTGTCAGCATAGAAAGAAGGAGAATCCTCGAGGCCTTCGGCGCGGAACTGATACTGAGCCCGCCTGATGAAGCGACGGACGGCGCAATCAGACTAGCCCACAAGATACTCACCGAGGAACCCGGGAAATACTTCATGCCGAATCAGTTCGACAATGAGGCGAATGTCCTGGCCCATTACGAAACAACGGGGAAAGAAATCATAGAACAGACAGAAGGCCGAGTCACCCATTTTGTTGCGGGTATGGGGACCACGGGTACGCTCATGGGAGTGAGCAGGAGGCTCAAGGAGTTCAACAAGGACATCAAAATTATAGGAGTAGAGCCTGTGCTCCACCACAGGATACAAGGGCTCAAGAATATGACAGAGTCGATCAGACCGAAGATTTTTGACCCTGACCGTCTCGATGAGAGGCTTTTTGTGAACGACGATGAGGCATTTGATACCACGAGGATGCTGGCGGTCAAGGAAGGGATATTCGCCGGTATGTCGAGTGGTGCGGCAGTGCACGTAGCGCTGAGGAAATCCAGCGAGCTTAGGGAAGGCGTTATCGTGGTTATCCTTCCCGACCGGGGCGACAGGTATCTCTCCACTGCTCTCTTTACATCCGTCTGCGCAAAGTGTCCTCCGTAAGACTTACTTTATTGTTTCCGTTTCTTTACATAAAATAAACCGCTGCATCATTATGAACATCTGAAGAAATGATAAAGATAGACCGCAGATTGATCAAAAACTTCGATTGGGTAACACTTTCCGTTGCCATGCTGATATCGCTTATCGGAATAATGACAATATACAGCGCTACGCGCCCTCTCGGAGCAGAAGAACATTCGGCTTTCTTTATAAAACAGATGACTTGGCTCATATTAGGGCTCTTCGTTTTATTATTGATAAACGGTATCGACTATATATGGATAAGCAGATTTTCGCTCCCTCTTTATATCATAGGGATTATCCTTTTGATAGCAGTGTTTATCCTGGGCAGGACAGGTATGGGCGCCCAGAGATGGCTGAGTCTCGGCCCCCTCTCTTTCCAGCCGTCGGAATTTTTCAAACTAATATTTATCATAATGCTCTCGCAGTACCTGAGCATAATGAAAACGCCCCTGGACGCGGTCTCCCTTCTCCGTGTTTTCTTTTTCATAACGTTTCTTCCCTTTCTCCTTCTCCTTAAACAGCCGGATCTCGGAACAGCACTGATAGTCCTGTTGATCTTTATTTCGCTGGCTATCGCAAGGGGGCTTTACAAAAAAGTCGCCATACTCTTTGTTCTCATCGGTTTGATATCCCTGCCGTTCCTCGGCAACATATTCTGGGAAGGGCTCAAAGATTACCAGAAGAGCAGACTTGTGGCCTTTATCGAACCCGATATAGACCCTTCAGGAATAGGCTACCACCTGACCCAGTCGAAGATTACCGTCGGATCGGGAAACTTCTTCGGAAAAGGATACATGCGAGGCACACAGGGGCCCTTCAGGTTCTTGCCGGAAAAACACACCGACTTTATATTTGCCGTTTTTGCGGAGGAGTGGGGATTTTTCGGCAGTTTGGTCCTCCTTTTTCTTTATCTTGTTCTGATATTGCGCGGACTCGACACAGTGAGAAAGGCCAAGGACGACTTCGGGAGGATTCTGGCCCTCGGAATAACGTTTATGTTCCTGATCTATTTTTTTATTAATGTGGGAATGACTTTAGGCCTGATGCCCGTCGTCGGAGTACCTTTGCCCTTCATGAGCTATGGCGGCACGGCACTTTTGTCTAACCTGATAGCTGTGGGGATTCTTATCAATATAAGAACACGAAGATTCGAACTCTTCCATTAAATAGATTTCTTCTGTTATAATTTGTGTCTGTTTTGAAATTATCTTTCTGCTTGCGGACCACTATTTACTGCATACTATTTATTGTTTTAGCGGCGGTGTAGCTCAGTCGGTTAGAGCATGCGGCTCATATCCGCAGTGTCCGGGGTTCGATTCCCTGCACCGCCACCAAAAATTGTGTGACTTAAAGTATATAAATGCAAAAATTACACGCTTATGTTTTGAATTCTATCGTCAACAGTCCTCACAGAAGCAACTGCCTTTTCACAAGCTGCGAAATATGTGTGGTTCTTATGAAAATTATTACTATGCCTTATCTTTACTTAATTTATTCTTACGCGTCAATGCAACTGCCTCAGATAAGACTTGCTTTTGCTACATTGGATATAGTCGGTATGCCCTCTTCAATTAAATGCATATTCTTTTCATCATCTATGGTATAGACGTGTTTTCTCCATTGTAAAAGTTGATGGCAAAACACTTCAGTCTTACTCCTCGGTGCGGCGTACGGAATTAAAATAGTTTCTGCAAGTGCGGCAACGAAATAATTTCTTCTAAGTGCCCTCTCAGATGAAATACGCTTATCTGTTTGTTTAAAAGGCGAAAGCATAAGTAATCGACCATCTTCGAGAGGTTTCTTGTATTCAGTCTTGATGCGCATTGCTTCGATATTACGGGCGGGGCAAATAATAACCGGCTGTTTTCCTTTCAGAAGGATGTTGAGGCATTCGCGCTCCATCGCTGAATGAAACCCGCTGATTACGGTAATCCCCCTTTCCCGCATCTGCCTCATAAGATCATAGGTCTTCAGAATTATATTGCCGGGGCATTTGTTGGAACAGAAGATCGCGATGCTCTTGTTATGAAGGATATCCAGGTTCCCTATAGCGGCTATGATTTCGACTGCTTCCTGCCCGAAATAGCGACTTAATGATGCCGGGCAATTACTATCGTCACTATTAATATATCTGACACTCATTGTCTGATTCTAAATGCTCTTTAATAATTGTTATTAGCATGAATGGCTAATACCGGGCTAATAAGGTGCTAATAGAACCCAAGGGGAGATAATATTTTTATCCTGCTACACCGTATTCGACTGTTCTTGGGTTTTCCATCCGCCGTGACGCATCAAGTATCTCCATGCCAACAACATTGCCGTCCTTATCAAAATCAAGGATCACGCCAGGTTTTTCTTCGTCACTTTCCTCGATCGGGGCACTGCTAAAAATGATTCGGATGACATCAACTTCGGGGTCATAGGTTATCTTCATGGCTGCCTCCAATACTTTCCTATCTTGCTTGTTCTATAAACGGTGATTACCTTTGCAGGATCAAGGGTGTCGTTCACAATGACCCTCACAAGGTATTCTTTTGATGTTCCTATCTTAATTATGGACTGATATGCCTTCTTATTTCCATACTCATCAATTATCTGCTGGGGATTCTGCAAAATGGCCTCGACAATATTCAACGGGATGCCCCTGTGATTGGGGTCTGATTGGGGTCAGACTTGCTTATTGACATTTGAAACGTTTTGCCGATTTTCGCTTGTACTCCGCAGAATAACCAGGATGCTAAGTAGTGAGGACTTCTGTGAGATGGAGAAATATGTCCAAAGCCCACAAGAGCCTCTTCTATGTGAAAGATGCGCGTGGAAGGGAGAGGAGTAATCACCGTTTGTGTTACTTTCACAAATTTTCATTTTCTATTGACGGACAGAGGGATTATTATTCAGGTTCCCGCAGGATGGGCATTGCGCTGCGGTTCTCTTATTTCTTGAAGATCGTCATGGTTGTAAAGAGGTAGATTTTTACCTTGTAATTTTGCTGAATCCTTTCTACATTATCTTATGACGATCCTCACTCGAGACGAGATCAAAAAGGCAATTGACCGGGGTCTCATCAAAATAGAACCTCTGGATGAGTCACAGATAGGCGCCGGCTCTATTGATCTTACGTTAGGGAACGAGTTCAGGATATTCAAAAGATATGCCGACGTATACCATGTCAAGGATGACTCCAATTTCGAGGATATCACCGAAGTTATCTCGTTACAAGACTGTGAGGCAATCATTATAAAACCTGATGAAATGATTTTAGGGATAACGAAGGAAAAGATTACGCTAGCAGAAAATTATTGTGGCTGGCTTGAAGGCAGAAGCAGGTTTGCCCGTTTTGGTCTCGCTGTTCATGTAACGGCAGGATTCATGCATCCCGGCATCTCGAACCATCAGGTTTTGGAAATCGTGAATCTTGGCCATACCCGTTTAGCTTTATATCCTGGGACAAGAATCTGTCAATTTATTTTTGAGAAGTGTATTGGCAGAGCGAAGTATGCGGGGAGGTTCGAAAAACAGGATAAACCGTAAAGAACTGATCTTATTTGTCTTGCACAGCTACTAATCAGTTCATAAGTAAAGCCTCATTATGGTATACTATGAGGCATGAGAGAAACAGATGGGAGGAAACTGAAGCATGATGTTCTGGAAGCACTGCGGATACGGGCGGTGCGACAAATAGAATATGGCGAGAGTCCCGAAGTTATCATAAAGGCATTGGGAATGAATCGACGGACTATCTACAAATGGATAGCGCTATATCGTGAACGGGGGATAAGTGGTCTAAAGGCGGCACCTCTTTTAGGGCGGCCATTAAGGTTGAGTGGTGTTATGCTGAGGTGGATATTCAAGACAGTGACGACGAAGAACCCTTTGCAGTTGAAATTTCCATTTGCACTGTGGACACGAGAAATGGTGAGAGACCTTATTGAAAAACAATATGGCATAAAGCTGAGTGTGGTATCCATAGGACGATTACTCAGGAAGCTGGGACTCAGCTGCCAGAAGCCGTTAATGAGGGCATTCCAGCAGGATCCAGTATTAGTGCAGCAGTGGATAGAAGAAGATTACCCTAAGATAAAGCAATTGGCGCGCCGGCAAAAGGCGGAAATTTATTTTGAAGATGAAGCAGGAATTAGATTGGATCATCATTTTGGGACAACGTGGGGCATGAAGGGGGCAACACCGATAGTAAAAACAACTGGCGCCCGATTCTCTGTGAATATGATTTCAGCTATCACTGCAAAGGGAAAGATGAAATTTATGACCTATTCCGGAAAAATGAAAGCACCGGTATTTTGTGAGTTTTTAAAACGGCTTATCCATAATGTCACAACAAAGATATTTCTTGTTCTCGATGGTCACCCGGTGCATCGATCATCACAGGTAAAGAAATTTGTGCAATCGACGAAAGGGAAGCTTCGTCTTTTTTATCTTCCTCCGTATTCCCCGGAACTGAACCCTGATGAGCTTGTATGGAACAACGTGAAAAGTAAAATTGGACGTTCATCAATCAATGGTCCAGATGACTTTCAAGAGAAAGTGCGCTTTTACCTTAAATCCCTCCAGCGCAATCCAGATAAAATATGCGGGTTCTTCAGAGAACCTAATCTTAGGTAGTTTCTGTTGCGAAAAGATTTGATAAAAAAAAAGCCTGAACCTTTATAATTGGTAACCGAAAAACACCAAGAAGAAAGGAGCAGGCTTTGCGAAATAAAACATTGGATCAAGAATACCTGGATTTCAGCATGAAGTCAACCTTAAAGGTAGTGCAGGAGTATCGGGCGAAATACGAAGGCATAGCGCGGATAATGGAGATGAACCCGAAGATATTAGACTTAGCGCATAGCGATTTCAACCGCACTCTATCACAATCCGAGTATGGCAGAGGGGGCTACACATCGGAACAAATCCTTCGTTCGATACTGGTAATGTTTATAGAGGAAGAGAGCTACCGGGATGCGGTTATTTTGGTGGAGAACAGCGAATTTTTCCGGAATTTTATCAAACTCGGCAACAAGGTAATGATGGACTACACATTTCTTTGCAAAGCATTTAACGCATTGTCTGAGGAGACCTGGAAAGAAATAAACGAAGCGCTGAGCGGATATGCGAAGGACAATGAGAAGATCACGGCTGAAAAGCTGCGTTTAGACACAACAGCATATGAGACAAACATACATTATCCTACGGATTCATCCCTGCTATGGGACGGCTTCAGGACATTGGCGCGTCTGATGAAAGACGCCGGGGATGAGATGGGCCGGATGGGAATAAGGCACAGGTTTCATACGAAAAAAGTAAGGAAGCTATTTCTTTACATAAGCCGTAACAGTTGCAGGAAGGACAAAAAGGTTCAACAGAAGATACAGAGCATTTACAGAACGCTGATTGAACGGACAAAGTGGATTGTCTCGGTGGGCAGTGTAGCTGAAAAAATGCTGTCAAAGTTGGGTGATCTAAAAGCAATGGCAGTGGCGGCAGAGCTTAAGCATTATTTGCCGATAACAGAGAAGATAATAGGACAGGCCAAGCGTCGTGTAATCAAGGGAGAGCAAGTGCCGTCGGCGGAGAAAGTATACAGTCTGTTTGAAGAGCACACGGAACTGATCAAACGAGGGAAGGCGGGGAAGCCGATTGAATTTGGACATAAAGTATTATTGGTGGAAACCGGGGAAAAATTTATCATTCACTATGAAGCGATGCCGAAGCAAAGAGCAGATAAGGAACTTATACAAGAGAGTCTGAAAGTACACGATAAGGTATTTGGATGCAGACCTGGCGTATTGGCAGGAGACAAAGGATTTTATGAAAGTCGAGAGCAAATCCTGAGTCTTTCAGAGGAAATTGAAACAGTATCGATATGTAAGAAAGGGAGACGAACAAGGGAGGAAGACCAGAGGGAAAGCACGGAGGAGTTTAAAGCCGGGCAGCGTTTTCGGGCGGGCATAGAAGGGACAATCTCCGTCTTAAAACGGGCATTTAAGCTCAGTAAGTGTCTTTTTAAAGGATTTAAGAATTTTGCCTCCAGTGTGGGGTGTGCAGTCTTCTGCCACAACCTGGTAACGCTGGCGCGATTATAAGGAAGACAAACTCACAATAGGAGGATTTGGGAGGCTCGGTGGAGAGGTGTTTCTAAAATCGGCACAGAAGCACAAATACAGATGAGAATTTATTTATTGGATGTCTCGATGAATCAAATAAGACGCCATGAAAATAATTGGACAAATATATCAACCGGAAAATACCCTTTCCGCAACAGAAACTAATTACTGCCCGTTTCAGTGCCGTGTAGAATTGCCTTTGTATCTCTCTCTTTGTTGACATAATACTACTACAAGTCTGCAGGTATTGGAAAATGAATCTATTACAGAGTCCCCCTTGATAACAAACGCCTTCAGAGCATATTAAACTTTTGAAGGGTACATATGGGAATTAGCATTGCCTGACAAAATTCCCATTTTTTACCATGATGGTATTTAGTCCGTAATATCAGGAAATGCCGTTTCAAAAAGAAATATTACATCGATTTAATTCACTTTTGTTTTCACAAATTGCTGCTGATATGCTAATATTTCGCTCATAAGTCAGAAAATGCCCGGAGGGTATAATATATTGTTATTTTGAAAATATCGGCCATACTTGGTATATATCATTGAATTGCACGTTATTGCTCTTGCGATGGAATTGAGCCTTGCGCATCAATACGATCCAGTCCTTTACTGAAAAATGGTTTATTAAATTTTCTTCATTAAAGAAAGGACCTTATTTGACCCATGTGCCGAATCATTGATCTGTCACTCTTATCCAATAGGCTTCGTCTTATAGTTCTTTTTATCGTCATCTTATCTCTCCATGGATGTGCTACAACGAAAAGCGTTCATGAGGAATACCAGCCCATTCCAAGCCATCTGGAAGAAAATATCGAACGAAATGAGTTTTCAGTTGCAAAAGGAGATGATGTCATTGGCCGGTTGGCATTCATCAGTCTTGAAAAGGGGGATACGCTACCGGATATTGCAAGGCACTTCAGCCTGGGAATCAATGGAGTCAGTGCAGCTAATCCAGGGGTAGATATATGGGTGCCTGAGGCCGGAGAACGTATCATGTTGCCTCTGAGTTTTATCCTGCCGGACGCTCCTAGAAAAGGCATCGTGATCAACTTAGCCGCAATGAGGCTTTTTCAATTTAAAGGAGATAGTGAGTCACTGGCGGTGTTGACCTACCCGGTCGGTGTCGGTACCGAAGAGCGACCCTCGCCCACAGGTCAAATGTATGTGGAGCGCAAGGTAATCCGGCCGACCTGGCATGTGCCTGCCTCAATTGCTAAGGATCATCGAAAAAAAGGAGATCCTCTGCCCGCTACAGTTCTGCCGGGACCTCAAAATCCCTTGGGAGAATACGCGCTATATTTAAGTAAGTCGAGTTATTTGATCCATGGCACTAATAAGCCGGCCAGCATTGGTCTTAGGGCAACCAATGGCTGCATAAGACTCTATCCAGAAGACGTGAAGAAACTCTATGAGAACACTCCGGTTAAAACACCTGTATGCATCGTTAACCAGCCATATCTCCTAGGTCAATGTAATGGAGTAGTTTACATGGAAGTTCATGCGCCCCCGGAAGACTTGGACGCTGTTGAGTTTGATAAGATATATACAAAATTGAGAAATATTGAAAAGGAATCGGGGCGCACGCTTGACTGGAGCAAAGTTAAGAAAGTATTGGCCGAGGCCCGGGGGATTCCTGTCCCCATATTCGAGATCAGGCAAGGAAGTGGAAAAGGGGTTGCGGAAACCATAGAAGTCAAGCACCCAGGCGAATTATATGGCAGACCAGAAATACCAGAACTGAAAACAGAGGCGTGGTCTGTTTTGGCTGCTGACGTGCGTGACGAGATTGATGCTGTGAGGCTTGCCGCCATTATCAACCACCAGGGTCCACAAATCCCGGCAAGGGTGTTATCAAAGAACGTTAGCTACCGTGTTATCGCTGGCCCTTTCAATGATGTCAGAGAGGCCAAAGATGCAATCAAACGCTTGAAAATTGATTTGGAAATAGATGGTATATTGATTGAACCTGTCAAGAAGAGATAGTCGATCCCGCCTTTTCCTACACGTTCAAGCCGCATAGCTTGTTGAAGCACCGCGTTAAAAATATCATACATATTCATTGAGCCCGATTGAGAATATGACGAATCATTCTCTTTAGAACCTATTAGAATACCATGTATGATTATGCATACACATTTCTCCTTTTCTATACAGTAAATCACATATCTTCTTAGTTAATTATCCTTTAAAATAAGATACTTATTTGTATCAAACTCTCCTGTCACAATTCTTGCTAATGGGATACAGACATGCCGAAAATACTATTAATAGTGAGGTCTTATGTTTAAACTAACATTTCCCTTTTACAACCTATTATGCTTGGTAATAATCATTCTGTTTAGTGCATTACCATCTTTCGCCGGTAATGTAACACTTTTCTGGAATGCTCCAAATACAAACACAGATGGGACAGGTCTAAATGACCTTGCCGGTTATAAGGTCTACTATGGGACCGCCTCACATAACTATTCTCAGAATATCAATGTGGGAAATGTAAACTGAACATAAAGGAGGTGATTAGACGATGAAGAAGAGTCTTTTGGTGATCTCAATGATGCTTGTTCTTGCTATTGCTGTGGGGGGTTGTGCAACAAGAGGTGACCTCGAGAAAGTTCAGTCGGATCAAATGCAGACTGGTGCGAAAGCTGATCAGGCAGCGCAGGATGCGCAGAAAGCCAAGGCAGCAGCCGATGCGGCCACGATAAAGGCAAATGAAGCCGCAGCCCGCGCCGAACGTGCTGTAGAAAGTGCAAAGGCGGCAGAGGAAAGGGCGAAGGCGGCAGAGGAAAAGGCGAAGATCGCAGAGGAAAAGGCGAAGAAAGATGAGGACCTTTTCAAAAAATCAATGAAGAAGTAAGTCAATTTTATGGGGAGCTGTTAACTTTGCCTTTAGTGCTCCGGAAAGGAAGTGGCAGGGTTTTGAGACCCTGCCACTTCCTTATGCTTCCACCGTTCAAGTCTGTCTGGACCATTCAATCATGTAATCTGTCAAAACCAGGGCATCATGCTCTCAGAATGCAGGCATATGCAAGGCTTTCCTGAACCGTGCATATCCAATCTTGCACAGCCTGGGTCTGCCTTTGATAGATGAGCCTGAGAGAGTCTCTACAACATTTCAAATGGTAATAATAAAAAAATGCAGAATTTAACTTATAATGTGGTACATGTTTTGGATATATTGGGAAGAGGAATGGTTCTGCGATCATCAAACATATTATTAACGAACACGAAGGCCTAATATGGGTAAAAAGCAGGGTAGGATAGGTGGGCATCTAAACTTTTTCTTTGTCTGTATCATACTAACGCCAATTCTCATATGCGGATGCAGTCACTTTAATGAGGGATTGCAGGCCAAGTCAACCTTCAAAGAAGCGAATGATCTTTTCAGCCAGGGAAGCTATAAGGCCGCTCTGAGCAAATATGAGCAGATTATTGAAAAATATCCCACGGAGGGAGACAGGGTTCTTTTCGAGATGGGTATTATTTATGCGTATCCCAGGAATGAGCAAAAAGATTATCAGAAATCTCTGGAATGTTTTCAGAAACTCATAAAGGATTACCCGGGAAGTGGGTACAGGAAGGACAGTGAGATGATGATATTTCAAATCCATAATGTCATTGTCAAGGATAAGACGATTGCTACGCAGCAGACACAGATTGAGACTCTCCAACAAGAGGTTAAAGGCAGGGGGAATGAGATTATTACACTGCAAAAAATGATTGAGGCGCTTGAACAAGAGGTTAAGAGCAAAGAGAATGAGATTATTACACTGCAAAAAGAGGTTTTTGCACTCCAGAAGGGACCGGCAGATAAGATCCTGATAGAAAAGAAAGAACGACGATTGACGTTGATCTCAAAGGGCAAGGTGCTCAAGACCTACAAAATAGCCTTGGGGGGAAACCCGAATGGTCCAAAAGAAAGGCAAGGCGATAACAAAACCCCGGAGGGAACCTACGTTATCGATTCAAGAAACAAGGACAGCCGTCATCACCTATCTCTTCATATTTCCTATCCAAACGAGAAAGACAAAAAGCGAGCAAAAGAACTTGGTGTTTCTCCGGGCGGAGACATCATGATCCACGGCATTAAGAATGGTTTCTCGTGGGTTGGTGATTTTCACACAGAGGTTGACTGGACGAAAGGGTGTATTGCCGTTACAGACGAAGAAATAGAGGAAATTGACAAGTTAGCGCCAAATGGTACGATTGTTGAGATAAGGCCATAGAAGGCCACATACTAATGCGGTCATTAGTATGGCGACATAGTTTCGTCTGTTTGTCATTCTCCGGCTCGGAGGCTGTGTCGCAATTATTGCGGAAGGGGAAATGAAAGGAACCCATTTATATGATAGAATTCTGCATGGAAAAAAAAGGAGACAATCATGGCATATAAATGTGGTAGTCGTGCGCAGATTACCTTATTTCCCCAGAGCATAGATGAATACATAGGGGAAGAGCATCCAGTGAGAGCATATGACACATTCATAGAAGTGCTGAATCCTTACGAGATTGATCTGGAAATAGATCCTCATAAAGTTGGGAATTCGGCATATGAACCAAAGGCGATGCTCAAGCTGGTTGTATACGGTTACTCATATGGGATAAAGAGTTCGAGGAAACTTGAAAGGGCAGTTCATGAGAATGTAGCATTCATATGGCTTATGGGGGGTTTGAAACCGGATCACAAGACCATAGCTGAATTCAGGAAGAATAACAAAAAGGCACTGAAGTTAGTATTGAGACAATGTGCCCGGATGTGCATGAAATTAGGGCTGGTTGAGGGCAACATTCTTTTTATTGACGGTACAAAAATACGGGCAAATGCATCGAGAGGGAAAAACTACACCAAAGAGCAGTATGAAGGCAAGCTAAAGGATATAGATATCCGCATAGAGAAACTGCTTGAGGAATGTGATCGTATAGATGAAGAAGAAAAAGGAGAGGGTTCGCTGGTAAAAATGGAGGAAGAACTTATCGATCAAAGAAATCTTCGGGAACGAATCAAGGGAATTCTGACTGAATTTGAAACAAAAGGAGATCTGACCAAAGATGGGGTGCAACGAACAGTAAATCAAACAGATCCGGACAGCGCATTGATGAGGAGCATTCATGGTTCTCATGCAAGCTATAATGCCCAGACCGTAGTTGATGATAAGAATGGACTCATCGTTCATGCCGATGCTGTCAGTGAAACAAAAGATATAAATCAGTTATCAGAGCAGGTTCAGCAAGCAGAAGAGGCTATAGAAAAAAGCTGTGAAGTTGTATGTGCTGATGCAGGTTATTCCAATACAAAGGAACTTGAGAAACTGGATGGAAAAGATATAAAAGTAGTTGTTCCTTCCCAGCGGCAAGTATTACACCAGCCTGAGAAACCCTTCAGCAAAAGTCAATTTACGTATAATGCGGAAGAGAATTGCTACTACTGTCCTGAAGGACATTCGCTTATTTACTCGACACAGAAGGTTAGCGAAGAACAATTAGTCTATCGGATAAAAGATGCGAACTTATGTCGTCAATGTAAGAATTTTGGTATTTGTACGAACGCCATACAAGGCCGAAAAATCAATCGCCTTATCAGGGAAGAACTCAAAGAAAAGATAGAGAGACAGTTCAATGAACCGGAATCTCAGGAGATATATGTTCGAAGAAAGACAAGAGCAGAACACCCTTTTGGGCACATAAAACATAATCTTGGGATAAGAAACTTCCTGCTTCGTGGCCGGGAGGGGGCGAAAGCAGAGATATCAATTGGAGCGACCTGTTTTAATATTGCACGGATGATAACTTTACTTGGTGGGGTATTGGAGTTTTGTTTTAAAGTTCAAAGTCATGCCGGCTTAATAACGCTATAGAGTTCTTTGATTATGAAATACATGTTGGTAAATGGCAGCTTTCAGCACGAATTGTTCAGGGAGTTACCCCCAAAAACCTGGATTCCCTGGTCAAGCCAGAGAATGACGTATTTTTCGCGCGGTTTCTTATGAACAGGCAACTTGTAATGATAATTGCGACACAGCCTCCAAGCCGGGCAATGACAGATATGTATCCTTACTTATAGCCGCCTTAGTAACTTATCGTTCCACCGAATCGCGTAACGCTCCTGGTGAACTTTTTGTTATATCTTGATTCCTTTTGATAACCTTTAGAATTTCTTTCAGTCCAGCGGTGCGGGTTTGGAGGTGAAAGTCGCATCTTCATGTAATTGCATCAGGCGTTGACTTCAGGAAGTAGCAAACCGGTCCCAGAAATCTCGCAGGGCATTTCTTTCTATGTGTAGTATTGTCAATTGAGACAAGGCCCCCCGATACAACATTTCAGGAAGAACAAGGTTTGATTTGGGGTAGATCCGTTTATAATGGTGGACCGGATTGATTGTTGGGAGAATATACGAGGGTTCGCATGAGTGCCATTCTGTTCTCAGCACCGGTCTTGAAATAAATATTGCTCAGATGGTCTTTTATAGTCTGCTCGGCTATTTCAAGCTCTACTGCAATTTCAGTATTTTTAGAACCATCAAGTACGCGCCTGAGTATGTCAGTCTCTCTCCTCGTTAATTTAAATTGCTGTCTTATTCCATGTAAATCAATCTTATTTGAAACAGTTTCCTCAAAAATAAGAAGATAGACAAGTGGATTTGATTTTTCTTGTATGTATAATCTGAATACCCAGTTACTCGCTGAACCATCGAGCTTTTTTGTAATATAAATCTCTCCCGGAAATAGTTCACTGAGTTTTCCTCTTTCAAAAGCATCAAATAGTCTTTTGGTAACAGTTATTATCTCCTCAGGTAACTCAAACCGATTGAGAAACATTGAGGCTTTTTTGTTGCGGTCAATGATATCCATTTTACGATTGAAAATAATTAAACCTACTGGACATTTATTGATTATAAATTCTATCTCTTCAACCATTTTAACTCACCTTTTCAATTAGTGATTTCAGGTTGTATTCGACAAAATTATATCAGGTTTCAATGGAGTTGACTACAGGAAGGAACATTGCATCTGCACCCTGCCACGGAGAATCGATTATTCAATATGGGATTTCGCTGTTTTGATAGCGAGGTCTTTATCTTTTGTAAATAATCTCCATTCCATTCCTGAAGCGTGAATACCAGCTTTTTTATCTTGACCTCGACAAAAATACCAGTGTCCAAAACGCTCGACAGTAGAAAATGGGTGATTGCCTTGGCAGAGGAAACCGCAAGGCTTATTCTCTTCAAAAAAAACAGTTTCGTCTGGGTCTTCGTCGAAAGAGAGGTCATCAGGTAAAACTATTTGAGATACATCAACGCCTTCCGCTTCCTTTTCATCTAACCATTTTGAAATTGTCATTTCAATGATGCTCAAACAAGTATGGATATCTGCCGTTCATCTTTTTTCGAGATTTAAGCCTCATAAGTTTTCCCCTTTGACAGTATTAGGGCATTTACGGATTAAATCCATTACCATTTTTTATCAGCAAGATTATAGCAGGTCCTATGAGTATTTGTTACCAGGAAGTAATTCTCAACTTGCCATGAAAGTCGGCTGAGTAAATTTTACTATCTGACGTCCTGCCTAACATATGGCGCTGACATGTTTTCAGACACCGGCTATGAGACGGAGCAGGCGTCCGCGCGTCGAAACAGAGGAGAGTACATACTCATCCCCGATCGTCTGTGGATTCGCGTAGGTGCCAAACAGCCTATCCCAAATGGTCAGTACAAACCCGAGGTTCTTGCTGGCAAGCCCCCGTGCTCCGTGATGTATGCGGTGGAAATTCGGGGTGATGAGGAACCAGTCCAGAGGCCCCAAGTTTACCGCGATGTTTGTGTGGATCCAGACATTTACGACTACACCTATTGAAAATGCTATGCCCGCTTCTATCGGGGTAAGCTGAAATACATAGTACCCGAGAAGGATCTGGGGGGCGGCGAATAGGAGAAGGTGTGTTACGCTTGTTCTTGACCCTGAAAGCCACCAGAGTTGGTCGATGGAGTGATGGAAGACATGCGTGAGCCATAGGATTCTACGTCGGTGCATGCCCCGATGGACCCAGTAGAGGCAGCAGTCTGCAACGACCAACCCCAGTAGTATCTTGAACACACTTGGGAGGCGCCTCATACTGTCACTGGCGAGCATGCTCGACAGATTCAGGGCATCGAATCCCTTCATAAGGATAATCTTCCAGAACTCCCCAGCGAAAATGACCACGAGAATTGCAGTGATGTTCAGCCCAAGGTTGTGTCCGCGATTTACGGGAAAACGGGGGTGCCGCCGCTCTATGGTATCGAGGAACCCGACGGTGAGGACAAGCGCAGCAGTCTGGTAAATCTGTTCTATTGCGATCATAGCTAAGTATACTATAAAAAAAAGGCTGCGGTTTTACTGAGAATCTCCGCGTCATCGTGAGTTTTAACAATCATTCTCTGGCATGCTTACGACTTTGCTTTGATCGGTATAAGACATAGGATAGATATCCCACAATAGCTGTATTAACAATTAATACGGTAGCTTTCGGCCAAGTTACCCCACGTATAATTTCGAATAGTTCGACAGGAATGTACATCGCGCCGGTAAGGAAACCAAACCATTCAGCCCATTGCCGCTGCAGCCATAGACCGACAGCTTCAACGAAGCGAACCACTGAGTAGAGCAGAGCTGAGAAGGCCATTGCCCAAAGGCGCTCATCAGTTAGGTGATTGGTAGCATCGATGAAAATCCGGGGGTAGTGTCTGGCCGGATTTAAATGAAAGTGGCGAACAAGCTGCTCGGCAAACGAGTGAAGGTCCTTGTGGATGAACGCCAGAACCCCAAAGCCTACAAACAAGACAAGCAATCCTTTCGCCCCTTCAAAAAGGGCGACGACTCGAAGACCTCCTTTTGAATCCTCTTTTCCCTTAACCTTGCCCATAAATATCCGAAAAAGCGAACTTCGTGTGATACTGAAATTTCGGACTGACTTTAGTACATGGAGTAAGAACTCATCCCGCCTTTCCGCTGTCAATTATCGGCAGGAATATGCACTATTGTATCAGATGTTGGTTTGCAAGACTTCAGGCAGGAAGCGAGGAGGAAGCCTAAGCGTCTACCAAAGCACCCACTTAAACAAAAGAGCTTTAGGTATCCCGAAATGAGATCGCAAGTTTATTCTGGAGCCATATAAGGGTGGGACAGCCGAAAAGAAGTCAATAGGCTGTACCGACAAGTAGAATCCCTTAAGATGGCTCTTTTTATTTGCACTGAAGAGCGATCTCCACAACATGTCCCCGTTGATTACCGATGATAACTTGCACCATTTTGTAGATTTTGAGAAGTGCGCTGTTCAGGAAGGAACGAACCGTAATCAGAAATGTCTTACAACGGTTCTTTCAATGTGAAAGGATTACGCAAGAATAACATTTCCCTAAAATCTTACCTGTTCCATAAAAATTTTAGAATCGTGCGCCAATATCTGAGTATAGATCAAGGTCTTGGTTATATCCCTGTGACCTAACCATTCTCTGAGCACGGTTACAGGCACTCCATGGAGGATGCAGTTCACAGCAAAGGAATGTCTGAAGGTATGTGGATGGCATCTCTCATCTTCAATGCCAGCCAATTTACAAGCTTCCCTTACGTGGTTATATGCTGTCTTTCTGTTAAACGGGAAGAATGCATCTCCTCTTTTCAGCCCTCTTTCACTTATCCAAACTGCAACCTCTCCAATAAATTGACTTTGAAGTGGAACGACTCTCATATGGTTATTTCTCTTTAGCGTCTTTATCCTCATAACCATACCTCTTAGATCAATGTCTTCCACCTTGATAGAAAGAGCTTCACTTACTCTTACGCCCGTATTCCATAAGAAGAGACAAAGGAAATATTGCTTGTAATGGCTTCCCCTCAATTCATCGGAAAGTATTTGCCTAATCTCTTCGGTGGTGAAGTATTTCGGAAGAGGGCTGTTAAACACCATAGCCAGAGACTTTGAAGAAAAGGGGTTTTTGATTTTACTTAACGGTACTGGTGCAAATGTCTTTTCCATGCTATTTCTCCTTTCGCATTCCTTTTGGGTAAAAGGATAGCATAAAAATGGCTACAAAGCAAGCTAACCTATTGATATATCCGCATATTTTAGAGGTAAATTACACAAAATGCTCCCTTTTGAGCAAAAGTTGGGATAATCTTTGAAATCGAATGTTCTTAGCTATGAACAGCTCGCTTTTGGATGCTCACCAAACTGTGTGTAATGCATTTAGAGACGATTCCCGACAAAAAGCTGTGAAACTCTGCATTTCGAATGGTATGAAGCTAAAAAGCTGCTATAGAAAAGCATAATTTAAAATGATTCTCACTCTACACTATATTATTTGTCTGCTATTTTTAGTCTATTTATCTTTTATCTTTGCTTCCATGTCAAGGTTGCTTGAGGACTCAGAAATCATTTCCTTCTTTTGAGCATGGCTAAGCATCTCAGTAGGATTGAAGTTGGTAAGAGTTGTCCATCCCTTGAAACATTGGATAAAATCAGTAAGGTTCTAAAGGTCGAGATAAAGGACTTTTTCGAATTGAGCCATCAAGGGAAAAGCAGAAGGGAAATTGATAAAACCATAACCGCCTTACTCAAAGAAGCTTCACCGGATATTCTTCCTATTATCGGTAAACTGGTCAGAGCAATAATCAGGTAATTTACTCTATGAATGCGGATTCCGGCACATTCGAACATTTGATCCAGTCCATTCGAACACCTTATTTCGTATAGCGAAGCTGGACGTTTAAATCATACGTTTAGTGTTCGGATGGAGTCAAGTTTGACCTTGTCTTTCTCATCGATTCTCCCTTCAAGGGTATCCTGTGTGCATTATGTACGATCCTGTCGAGGATGGCGTCTGCAGTTGTTGGCTCGCCGATGCGTTCGTGCCACTTTGTCACCGGATACTGGCTTGTTATCACGGTGGATTTGAGACCGTGGCGGTCTTCCATAATTTCAAGGAAGTCCCTCCGTTCAGTATCAGTAAGAGGATCCATCACCCAGTCGTCGAGAACGAGGAGATCGATCTTTGCCATCCGGTTAAGAAGTTTGATATAACTTCCGTCGCCCCTGGCGATCTCCATTTCTCTCATAAGCCGTGTTGCCCGATAACGGAGCGCGGTAAATCCATCACGGCACGCCTTATCTGCAAGAGCCTCTGAGAGGTAAGATTTCCCGATGCCTGTGGGCCCCGTGATGATTACATTCTGATGGCTCTTAATCCATTGGCTGGTGATGAGCGACCTCATAACCGATTTATCAAGTCCACGTGGATGACGGTAGTCTATGTCCTCTACCGTTGCTTTCAGCCTCAGGCGGGCTGCCTTTAATCTCTTGGTAAGCTTCCGATTCTCTCTGGATATCCACTCACGGTCCACGATCATGGCGAAGCGGTCCTCGAAGCTAAGGCTGCCCGTTGAAGGCTGCTCCAATTGTTCATTGAAGGCGGCTGCCATTGTATCAAGCCGCATCTGATAAAGTTTTTCTGCTGTCTGATGAATCATTCTAAGTCCTCCCTTGATTGTTTTAGGGGTATGCCTTACCCCTTGTCTATTCCCTTTCGGCGATTCTGGGGCAAATGACAAAGACATTTTTACTTGAAGTACTGCTCACCGCGGATATTGTCATGCTCTATGACTACAGTCACCTCCTTTTCTTCGGGAAGCGCGATCTTATCGAGATTGTTCTGGAGGATCGACTTCACGCTCTTGTATGAACATGCCTTAATGGCAAGTGCCCTCTTTGATGCTGCCTCAAGCCGTTCTGCAGAGTATTTTTTCCCGAGGCTCAGGATTCCCATGCAGGATCTGAACCCCTGCTCCGGGTGCTGCTTTGCGGACATGATTGTTTCAACCAGTCTCGCTGTGCATGGTCCGGTCTTCTCTGCCCAGCTTATGATCCTCGACGGCGTCCACTCAAGATATCGCTGGTGAGATTTCGGTCGGTGTTCATTAAGCGCCGTGAACTTCCCTTTCTGATAACTCCTTTGATGGGTGACAATGCGTTTGCTATGGTAGAGCACTTCTAACGTAGTTGAAGTCAGCCTTACTTCGACATGCTTTCCTACTAACTGGTAAGGGACGCTGTAGAAGTGGCTGTCCACCTCGATGTGATAGTCGATGTTAACCGTGGCCTTCTTCCATTCGGCGTATTGATATCGTGTAAGCGGCAACGGTTTAAGCGAGGGCTTCTCGATCGTCTCAAAGAGTTCTTTCCTGCTCGTATTGAGCTTTTTGAACCTGCGGGTGTTGAGACGTTCAAGAAGTTCCCGGATTCTTTCGTTTGCTTCTGCAAGGCTGAAGAAGGTATGATTCCTCAGCGCCGCTGTTATCCAGCGGGTTACTAAAAGAACACCGGCTTCGACCTTTGCCTTGTCTCGTGGTTTTCTTGCACGTGCCGGGATTACCACGGTGCCGTAAAATTCTGCCATCTCCCGATAGGTTGGATTTAGATCAGGCTCATACCGGCATGCTTTGGTTACCCCGCTGCGTAAATTGTCAGGGGTTAGGATTTCTGTAACACCGCCAAAGTATTCGAAGGCCCGTACATGGGCGCTGATCCAAGACGGCAGATCCTGTGACGCTACCGCCTCGGCATAGGTGTAATTACTTGCCCCAAGCACTGCAACAAATACCTCTGCTTCTGTAATCTCTCCAGTGGCAGGATCTACGATTGGTATACCCTTACCCGCAAAGTCTATGAACATCTTCTCTCCGGCCCGATATTCCTGTCTCAGGCTCAAATCCAGAGTCTTTGCCCAGCGGCGGTATAATTCGCAGAACTGACTATGCTGATAACCCTCCGGATGCTTCTCCTTGTACTCCATCCACAGCAACTGCAGGGTAACACCTTTTTTGCGGAGTTCCCTGTTGATATCTCCCATAGGCGGCATGCAACGATGGGGCAGGTGTTTCAGGGGCTCAGGGGGGAATAGAAGCGCTTCGATTGTTGTATCATCAATCTCATCGGGCAAGGGCCAGCTCAATCCGGCCTTTTCCGCCCGACGAATGTAGTCAACTACCGTGCTCGGGGATACGTTGCAGGCGCGTGATATCTGCCGCTTGCCCAGACCCAGTCCCCAGTGAAGCCGTAAAATCTCTTTTGTCTTTCGCATGGATAACCTCGTAGCCATTGTTCCTCCTTGTAATTCTTTCAAACAAAAACAATGGCGTATCTTTTTGGAAATTATCCAGCTTCGGTATGCTGTTCGTCAGCGGAGATTACTGCTCACGTTCCAGTGAAGACCCTAAAAGTGTTCGAGTCTACGCCGGAATCAGTGTTCGAGTAACTCCGGATTAGGTGTTCGCATGATTCCGGATTGGGTGTTCGAGTGGGTCCGGCGCCACCACTATGAATCAAGTCATTCGTTTAATATTTAATTCTTAGCTTTTATCAGATAAACCTTTGCCGGTATGAAGGTTACCTGCAACCAAACGGATATTGATAGATCATATTGTTATCGATTTGTGGGAAAGGTACGCAGTGCTAAGGACCAATAAAGTAGCCTTTCCCCTTTACTGTCCTCTATATCTCAATCTCAGGTTCACTTAAATAGCAAGATTAAAGACCTGACCCCATAGCATATGACCCCATAGCATATTTTTGGCATGGCGACGTTTTTATTAAAGGACGAGCACCGTAGGAGCGGAGGTAAGTGCTCGTCTAAAAACATTGCTGCGTGAGGGTTTCTGTGAGTAGGTGATTCCGCGCTGTTCACCTCCTACAATGTGGCAAAACCAAGAATAGACGCCAATTGAAGATTTACAGTTGAAATACTCATAACGACTGTTTTTATTTATCAAATTAAAGATTAAGTTCTCTGCGAATATCTTCACCTGCTGCTTGAACGCCATGAGAAATATCAATCCATATTATGCCTTGTATGTCAGATGGAAGCTCCAATGATCCTTTGTGAAGAACAAACGTTTTGCCTTTTTTACGCCCAAACTGTCCGTAAAAGAAGCCCAACTCAAACACGACATTCTGTCTGCTTCTTCTTTTGTTACTTTTCCCCTCTTTTTCTTTTGCTATATCATCAGGCGTCATTAAAACAAACACATAATCAACAACAGAAGCATAATCTTCGAATTTTTCAATTATTGTTTTCCCACTACTCGGTTGCTCACGCAATACAATTGGTTCGTGCCACTTTAAAGTATTTTGTATGTAATCTTTCAGCTCTAATAATGCTTGTTCATCATGACCATGAACTATAAAAGCTCTTGGCTTAACATCTTTAATAACTCCTATTTTTTGAAGACAACGCTTCAAGGCACCGGGGCCTTCTTCCTTTGAAAAAAAAGGGATTCTATTATCTCTGGCCCACTGTTCACCTTCAAAGCCACCAAAATAACCTGAAAAAAGTATTATGGGGAATTCTGATTGTTTCTGCCTAATTCGTCTGGCCAACGCAACACCAGATAGATAGCCTGCCCGTGATTCTTCGTTAGAAATCCCCGAAGCATCTGGATCATTAGGTAACATTATATCAATAAGAGCAGCTTCGTATTTACTGATATTATGACCAAGAGCGGCTTGAGTGCTCTGCACAATAGAAGAATCTATACCAAAATCTATAAGCACTTCCTTTAATCGTAGTGCGTAAAAGCTGTCATCTTCTACAATTAGTATTGGCATATATAACTTAAAATGATATTATTCCTTTGGCTTTTGATTCAATAAGTCTTGAGGCCACATCCAAAGATGTTTCCCCTTTCCTTAAATAAAGCACACCTTTTTTCTTTAATAAATTTATGATTTGTTGATCTCCAATAACAGACAGACATATAATTTGCACATCAGGATATTTTTGCCTTATTTTTTCAGCAAATTTAACACCTGTTTTAGATGATTCAACATCTGGGAAATCTTCACCAGCTGGCATCATAATATCTGTTACAACTAATTCATATTTTTCTTTATCCATTAACTTAAGAGCAGAACTCATATCCGTTGTAGTATCACAAATAAAACCTCTACCCTCAAGCTTTAGTCTAAGAGCTTCTGTGCCCCATGGCTCATCATCAACAAACAGTATTTTTATCTGATTCTTGCTCATTTAAAGAGTTCCGCAGGGAATATAAGTTTAAATTTTGAAATATTTCCTTTTGGTTCGAAAGATACCTTTCCCCCATGTAAGTCCATGATGCGATTAACCAAGTAGAGTCCAAAGCCTGTACCTGCTGGTACTTTTTCAATAGCATCTTTCCCGCGGTAGCCACGCTCAAATATTTTTGCTGAATCTTTTATATCAATAGGGAGTCCTTGACTTATTACCGATAGACATACAGCATTATTTTCTTTTTCAGCCATGATTTCAATTACGCTGTTAGCATTTGAGTATTTGACAGCGTTTTCTAAGATATTTGAAATAGTCTGTGCTATTAAGTTTTTCTCAATATTTACAGACCGTTTACCTATCACACTTTTAAACGTACTATCATAAACCTTAATTTTTTTATTCAAATCATTTGCTTGCGGCTGAAAATCATTTGCAAGATTTATGGCTAAGAGCAACAAGTCAACTTCCTGTGGAGTTTCACGGAATTTTCTTAAATCATGATCCATTTCCAAATTTGATAGCAAAGTAAAATTCTTTATTAAATGGACAAGAATCGTTGCTTGCGAATAAACGGATCTTAGCAAGTTCTGTTTTCTTGCTAAAGGTACATCCTTATCCTTTAACGCTTCAATGCTCCATTTTATAGCGTTTAAAGGAGCTGTCAGTTGATGGGCGACATTTTGAAGGTATTGAGTGCTCTCTTTTTTGACTTTCTCAATTTCATACTCAAGAGATTTTATTCTTTCCTTTAATTCGTCGTCTGACATTTAAGTATTTCTCCTTAATTTATTAACCTAACACTAACTATACGGCCCCGTTGTTTTTTAGATTCATGACGTAAATATAGCACAATCCGTATGCCTTGAAAATTAAAATAATAAATAAAATCAAAGCCGTTAAAATAGCCTTATCCCATATTGTGGTAATTAGGTACAAAAAGCGGGGTCGGTATAACATAGGAATTTTGTCAATATCCAATTATTCCACCTTGTACTCCGCACCATTATATCCGGCTCGAAAGGTGTCTCTTCCAGGAAGGATCACACGTTTTCGACTGTAGTCAAATTGTAGTCAGAATGTAGCTCAACAGAGGGAAAATAGGACAATAAATGGATAAAACAGAATAATGGAAATTATTTAAAAACAATAAGTTATTGGAAACCAAGCCAAAAGTCCCGAGATGCCTTTCATTCAACCACTCTGGCACCCCTCCGTTAATCAGTCAAAAGCGAACAGTAAATACTAAACAGTTTAAAGAAAAAACTCAATCGGAGCATAAGCAATAAAATTATCTCCGCTCCCGGAAGAATCTTTTTAATATTTCTGCGCATTCTTCTTCCAGAACTCCCGATATTACTTCTACCTGATGATTCAGTCTCTTGTCCGAAAGCAGGCTATAAAGGCTATCGACCGCGCCGCCCTTTTCGTCCCTGCACCCATAGACGAGCCTGCCGAGTCTTGCATTCACCATCGCGCCGGCACACATAACACAAGGCTCCTTTGTCACATAGAGTGTCGCATCCGTCAATCTCCATCTGCTCTTTCCCCCGGCGCTCGATCTCATTGCGAGGATTTCAGCGTGGCCGGTCGGGTCATGAGAAGATTCCCTGCAGTTATGTGTTTTTACTGAAACCCTGCCGTTTTTTACAAGCACCGCACCCACAGGGACTTCTCCTTCGTTGAATGCGAGAACAGCCTCTTCAAGGGCCATTTTCATAAAACAGATATCTGTTTCGCTGTCTGGCACGGCTATTATTCTATCGGAAGGATTCAAAAAAATCATTTGGTATAGAATAATACAATAATGGGATTGGAATTTTTTGGCGGGGGGAAAAGGGCCGTTAAGATAAGATATGAAAAAAAACGATTTAGATTTCTTCAAGAAATGGTTCTCCGATTACTGCAGGTCTTTCTATTCTCCGGACGCCGAAGACCAGAGGAATGTCTCTCTCAAGGAACGGCATACCTTTAAGGTATGTGAGAATATCGTCGAGATTTCGGAAAGATTATCCCTGGATGAGAATCAGATGCTATTGGCCGAGACAGTTGCGCTCTTCCACGATATTGGAAGATTTCCGCAGTATGCAAGGTATAAGACGTTCAGAGACAGCGTCTCGGTCAATCACGCTCTTCTCGGCGCAGAGACGCTTCAGGACAAAGAGGTCCTTCAGGCCCTATCTCCCGGTGAACGGGAAGTGGTTATTCAGGCGGTCAGGTTTCATAACGCCTTTTCGGTCCCGAAAAAAGAGAGAGATGATATTGTTTTTTACATCAAATTGATCAGGGACGCCGATAAGCTCGATATCTGGCGCGTATTCCTGGAAGATTACGAAGGCACGGAAGAGAGCATGGCGTCTGCGGTCGGCCTTGGATTGCCGGAAATACCCGAATATTCAGAGAACGTACTGTCGAGCCTTCACAAAAAACAGATTGTGTCCCTTTCAACAATTAAGACACTGAATGATTTTAGACTTCTGCAGCTTTCATGGATATTCGACCTGAATTTTCAGCATTCCTTCACTTTAGTCTCGGAAAGAAAGTATATTGAAAGGATAACAGCGCATCTGCCGCAAACAGAGGCGATCCGCAACCTCTCCTTTTTTTTGAAAGAATTCATAGAAGCAAAACTAAATTTCGGAAAATAATTGGTATAATAATGATACTTTAAAACGATAGAGATAATAGGAACTATGAAAACCTCTTCACTTGGACGGGTGCTTATTGTTGACGATGACATCGATGTGCTGAATATCGTACGCGATCTTGTTGCAGAGTTCGGCTATGAGGCGGTCGGATGCGCGTCAGGCAAAGAAGCACTCCAGTTGTTGAAAAAGCAGCGATTTGATCTCCTGCTCACCGATCTCATTTTGTCTGAAACTGATGGGATAAAGCTCATGCAGAATGCCCTCGAGATCGACGACCATCTTATCTGCATCATGGTTACGGGAAAGGGTACGATCGAGACCGCTGTCGAGGCGATGAAAGTGGGCGCGTTCGATTACATCTTGAAACCCCTTAAACCCGAAATTCTCTTAACAGCTCTTTCGCGGGGGATGGACGTACGCCGCCTGAAAGAATCGGAAGAGAAATACCGCACCATTGTCGAAGATCAGACAGAATTAATATGCCGATGGAGGCCTGACGGCACCATTACCTATGCCAATGAGGTTTACTGTCGTTATTTCGGGAAAAAATGCCATGAGCTCGTAGGACATGTTTTGCCCCATATTGCACAGCAAGAACGGGGGAGACTAAAGGAGCATATCGCCAGACTGAACAGAGAGAACCCCGTAGGGATGATGGAGCATTACGTAAGCATGCCGACCGGTGAAATACGCTGGCAACATTGGACTAATCGTGCGATACTGGACGGGCAGGGTAATATTATCGAATTCCAGTCGGTAGGGCGTGACATTACCGACCGAAAGCAGGCAGAGGAAGCATTGCACAAGAGTAGAGAAGAACTTAAAGAGAGAGTGGAAGAACTCGAGGAATTTTATCAGTTGGCCGTCGGAAGGGAACTGAGAATGATAGAACTGAAGGAAGAGATAGAAAAATTAAGAGAAGAACTGGACAGAGGTAAAAAGCCGTAAATCCGCTTCAAATGAATTACAAAGCCGCAGTAATGAAGGCGTTGAAAAAGGGAATCGCGATATCGGGTGCGGCTTCACGTCTTCTGATCGGTTTAGGTTCAGTTGCAATGCTGGTTGTCGGCGCTTTTAAAAGAAAAAAGAGTAAAAGGACATAGATTCCTCAACGCATTTTTTTTAAATATCAAAAGTCTCAGCTCACCAGCGTGCTCGTGTCCCAGTGCTTCCATTTCAGATATTCACCGATGGACTTTGCCGCTTTTCTCCCGGCGCCCATCGCGAGAATTACCGTCGCAGAACCGGTGATGATGTCCCCGCCGGCAAAGACGCCTCTCTTGGATGTCATACCGGTTTCTTCATCGGCGATGATATAACCCTTCTTGTTCAAGGCTAAGTCAGGGGCGGTTTTTGTGAGCAACGGATTTGATCGCGTGCCGATAGCCGGAATTGCAACGTCTATCTCGACCTGGAATTCGCTGCCCTTGACCGGAGAAGGCTTTCTCCTTCCGGACGCGTCGGGCTCCCCCAGCTCCATCTTTATGCATTCTATCGCAGCGACGTTTCCTTTGCCGTCGTCGATAAACCGGAGTGGGTTTGTCAAGAGCAGGAGTTGCACCCCTTCTTCCTGAGCGTGATGGATCTCTGCTTTCCTTGCAGGCATTTCGGCTTGCGAACGCCTGTAGATGAGATACACCTTTTCCGCCCCAAGCCTCAGTGCCACCCTGGCCGCATCCATGGCCACATTGCCGCCTCCGAATACCGCCACTTTCTTCCCCCTCTTGATGGGCGTGTCGTACTCTGGAAAAAGATAAGCCTTCATGAGGTTGGCCCTTGTCAGGAATTCATTGGCAGAGTAAATACCGTTGAGGTTCTCCCCGGGTATGCCCAGAAACATCGGCAGCCCCGCGCCCGTCGCGATAAAACAGGCATCGTATCCGCGCTCATTGAAGAGTTCGTCAATGGTGTAGAGCTTTCCAACCACAGCATTTACAGCCAACTCCACTCCCAGCTTCTTAATGTATTCGACCTCTTGCTCGACGATCGCCTTTGGAAGTCTGAATTCAGGAATGCCATAGATCAGCACCCCGCCCGGTTTGTGCAAAGCCTCGAATAAGGTGACCGTGTGCCCCGCTTTTATGAGGTCGGCGGCACAGGTCAAACCCGCGGGACCAGAGCCGATTATCGCCACTTTTCTTCCCGTCGGTTTCGGTTTTCCCGGAATTTGTACCTCGCCTTTTTCTCTTTCGTAGTCCGCGACGAAGCGTTCGAGATTCCCTATGGCGACCGGTTCGCCTTTTTTCCCGAGGACACAGAGAGATTCGCACTGTATCTCCTGTGGGCATACTCTCCCGCAGACAGCGGGCATTGCGTTATCTTCCTTTATCTTCCATGCGGCCTCTACGAACTTCCCTTCTTTGACCAATTTAATGAAGGATGGGATGTTTACAGCCACGGGGCATCCTTCTCTGCAAGAGGGTTTCAAACAGGTAAGACACCGGGATGCTTCGTGAACCGCCTCTTCGGGGGTGTATCCGTAAGGGACTTCCATGAAATTCCTGGCCCTCACCAGGGGGTCCTGCTCCCTCATCTTTATCCTGTTCTTCGACTGTTTTTCCTGTTTTTTGTCCTCCATGCTATTGGACCTCCGTCTGTTTTTTATACCGTTCGAAGGCTATTTTTTCTTCGTCAACGTACATCCTCTGCCTTGACATCAGGAGATTAAAATCAACTTTATGCCCGTCAAATTCAGGACCGTCGACACAGGCAAACTTTGTTTCTCCATTGACTTCACATCTGCAGGCGCCGCACATGCCTGTGGCGTCAACCATAATCGAATTCAGGCTGACAATTGTTTTCGCATGGTGTTTTTCCGTTGTTATGCAGACAAATTTCATCATGATGGCCGGTCCGATTGCATAAACCAGTTCAATGCCCTTTTCTTCACGCAAGAGTTCATCCAGCGGAGCGGTCACGACCGCTTTCCGCCCGTGAGAACCGTCGTCCGTCACGACGATCAACTCGTCGGATACCCCGCGCATTTTGTCTTCCCAGAAAATGAGGTCTTTCGTCCTCGCACCGATAATGGAAATTACGACGTTGCCGGCTTCTTTTAATGCCCTGGCTATCGGGTATGTCGGCGCGATACCGACGCCTCCGCCGACGCAGACGACCTTGCCGAAATTATTGATATGGGAAGGGACCCCGAGCGGGCCTATCACATCCAATATATAGTCACCCTCGTTCAAAGAAGCCAGGTGGTACGTCGTCTTGCCCATCTTCTGGAAGACCGTGGTTATCGTTCCCTTATCTCTATCATAATCAGCGATCGTCAGAGGTATTCTTTCTCCCTGCTCATGGATTCTCAGGGCGAAGAAATTACCCGCCTTTGCCTTTTTTGCGATATCCCTTGCTTCGATTTCGAATAACGTGACTAAATCCGAAAGCTCCTGCTTTTCTAAGATTTTAAACATCAAAATCTCCTTCCTTTTTATAGATCTGGATGATACCACATATTATATACATGAACGTCGGACTATTTTTTTAAAAAAATATAAATCTTTTTCCTTAACTCCATTTTTTACTTGACAAGAGTATTCGCTTTTCAGTATAACATTTCTGCTTATGCCAGGAACGTATTTACCATCAGAGTATTTGCCGGTTCTTATTTTCATTATGATCGCGACGGCCTTTGGGTTCGGCGCACTTCTTCTCGGCATGATTTTCAGGCCGAAAAAACCATACTACGAAAAGCTTATGCCCTATGAATCCGGTATCACTCCGACCGGTGAGCCCCGCTACAGATTTTCGATCCGGTTTTATATCATCGCCATGTTATTCGTTGTTTTCGATGTGGAAGCAATTTTTCTTTATCCCTGGGCAATAGTATTCGACAAAATCGGAATGTATGCTTTTCTGGAGATGGTGCTTTTTATCGCGATACTGCTGGTCGGGTATGTTTATGCCTGGAAGAAAGAGGCCTTTGAATGGGATTAAGAATGAGAGGTGGGAAATGATCGATACATCAGCCATGGGACTTATTCAGGTGGAAGAAGACGTAAAGATATTACCCCCGAATATCATCATAACCTCCTTCGACAAGATTATTAACTGGGGAAGGTTGTCTTCAATGTGGCCGACCACTTTCGGTCTCGCCTGCTGTGCTATAGAGATGATGGCGGCAGGCGCAGCCCATAATGATTTAGACCGGTTCGGCATCATTTTCAGGGGTTCGCCGAGACAGGCGGACTGCGTGATTGTGGCAGGCACCGTCACAAAGAAGATGGCCCCTGTCGTCAGAAGGGTTTATGACCAGATCCCGGAACCGAGGTATGTGATTGCTATGGGAAGCTGTGCGTGCACGGGAGGGGTTTTCAAAACTTACAGTACTGTCCAGGGATGTGATTCTTTTCTTCCCGTTGACGTATATGTACCCGGTTGTCCCCCGAGGCCCGAGACATTGCTTGAGGGGTTGATAATGCTTCAGGAAAAGATCAGAAAAGAAAAGGCGAGGTGGAGTCCATGGCGGTAACGGAAGTAAGAATTTCGATATTCCCCGCAGGACTAAACCCAAAAGATATAGCAGAAAAGATAAAGGAAAAATTTCCGGAACAGGTGGTCGATGTCGCCGAATTCAGAGATCAGGTTTCCGTCATCGTCAAGAAGGAACAGATAATCCCGATCCTGAAATATCTCCACGATGAGCCGTTTTTGAGCTTGGACCATCTCCAGGACCTCACCGCTGTTGATTATCTCAAGAAAAAAGATGTCAGGTTCGAGGTTGTCTATAACCTTTATTCTACAAGATTTCGTCATCACATCCGTATCAGGGCCCAGGTCCCTGAAAACGATACGAAGATCAGTTCCGTGGTTCCCATCTGGGCCGGAGCCGATTGGCACGAACGGGAATGTTACGATATGTTCGGCGTCGTGTTTGACGGACATCCCGACCTGAGGAGGATTCTCATGCCCGAAGACTGGGAAGGGCATCCGTTAAGGAAGGATTATCCGTTACAAGGCCCTGAACTCGAAAAGGACTGGCCGGGATTTATTGAGGTCCTCAAGAGGTCAAAAGAATTAAAAGAATTCGAGTGGGAAGGGTGATATGGACCAGGTAGAAAAGATCTTCGAGACAAGGGAACTGAATGTCAATATGGGTCCGCAGCATCCTGCCACACACGGTGTCTTGCGGCTCGTCCTTGATATAGACGGCGAAACGGTCGTGAAGGTCACTCCCCATGTCGGATATCTCCACCGCGGCATCGAAAAGCTCGGAGAGAGTTTGAGTTACTACCAAGCCCTCCCGCTGACGGACAGAATGGATTATGTATCGGCGATGTCGAATAACATCGGCTATTGCGTTGCCGTCGAAAAACTGTTCGGTATAGAGGCGCCCGAGAGGGCAAAGTTCATAAGGACGATAGTCGGAGAGATGTCGAGAATAGCGAACCATCTCCTCTGGCTTGCGACCCATGCCCTTGATATCGGCGCCATGACCGTATTTATCTACTGCTTCAGGGAGAGAGAATGGATCCTCGACCTGTATGAGATGATCTGCGGCGCGAGGCTCACCGTCACTTACCCGAGGGTAGGGGGCGTAAGGAACGATGTCCCGCAGGAATTTCTCGACAGTCTATGGAAATTCACGGACGAGTTCCCGTCGAGGATTCTGGAATATGAGACGCTGATCGATCAGAACAGGATATGGCTCCAGAGGACTGTAGGTATCGGTGTGATTTCAGCGGAAGAGGCGGTGAACTGGGGAATGACGGGACCGACGCTGAGGGGATCCGGTGTTGCCTATGATATAAGAAAACACATGCCCTATGACGCATATGACAAGGTTGATTTTGAAGTACCTATCGGCACTACAGGTGATACCTATGACAGATACCGTTGCAGGATGCTGGAAATGAGGCAGTCGAACAACATAATCAGGCAGTTGATCGAAAAATTGCCTACAGGTCCTGTTATGGCCGATGCACCGAAATTCACCCTCCAGCCGAAAGATATGATGATGCCGATCACGCATCCTACGAAAGAGCTGGCCTATGTGATCGAAGAAAAAGTCTGCAAGGGTTGCGGCATGTGCCTGAGGGCATGTCCTGCCAAGGCCATCTTCGGCGAGAAGAAGAAACCGCACGCGATCAAGCAGGATATGTGTCTGGGCTGTGGGAACTGTTTTGTGACCTGTAAATTCAAGGCATTAAAGCTTATACCCGGCGGCAAGGGCATGAGCGAAGAGCAGCTAAAGGAATTGGCCGCCGGCCCCATGCCGGAAGAGATCGCTAAAGCCGCAGAATATATGGTTAGGCACTTCGAATTCGTTAAGAAAGGGCCGAAGGTGCCCGAAGGGGAACTATATGTGGCAACCGAAGTCCCCAAGGGCGAACTCGGTTTTTATTTTGTGAGTGACGGCTCGGGAAAACCTTTCAGGATGAGGTTGAGGGCGCCGTCATTTGTGCACGCAGGCGTTCTGCCGAGACTGTGTAAGGGGCACCTGGTTGCGGACGTAATTGCAAACATCGGCACGATTGATATCGTGCTTGGAGAGTGTGACAGATAATGAATACACTTACGAATATCATATCACCCGCAACTCTTGATGCCTTGATCAAATTCGGAATCACCGTATTAATCATAATACTCAAGATCGTCGTTGTTCTCGCGGTAGGGTTACTCCATGTGGCTTATGCGACGTATTTTGAACGTAAGGTCATCGGGCATATGCAGGTGAGGCTCGGACCTATGAGAGTAGGTTGGCACGGTCTTCTTCAGCCTTTTGCGGACGGTATCAAGTTGTTTTTTAAGGAAGACATTATCCCTGCGGAAGCCGATAAAGCCGTATTCTACATCGCTCCGATCATTTTTATGGCAGCGGCAATGGTGAATCTTTCCTTTATTCCATTTGCTTCTAATTTTGCAATTGCACCAGACGTAAATATAGGCCTCCTGATGGTATTCGCCTTTGCCGGTATGGGCGTTTACGGCATATTCATATCCGGCTGGGCATCGAATTCCAAATACGCCTTCCTCGGCGGCCTGAGGTCATCTGCTCAGGTGATAAGCTATGAGATCGCAATGGGGCTGAGCCTCGTCGGTGTTATGATCATGTCGGGGTCCCTGAACCTTACGGAGATCGTAAAGGCCCAGGAGGCATCCGTCTTCGGAATGTACGTAATTCCTCAAATCGCAGCTTTTCTCGTGTTTACTATTGCGGCATTAGCAGAGACGAACAGGACGCCTTTCGATATGCCCGAGGCCGAGAGCGAGCTCGTCGCCGGATACTTTACGGAATACAGCAGCTTCAGGTTTGCACTCTTCTTCCTCGGTGAATATATCGCGATGATCATCATGGCTTCTCTGGCAACGGTCTGTTTTCTCGGAGGCTGGACGTTGCCGTGGTATATCACATCGGTACTCCCATTTTTAAAAGTGGTGCCCGGCATTGTATGGTTCCTCATGAAGGTCTATGCATTCATATTCTTCTATTACTGGATAAGGGCAACGGTGCCGAGATACAGGTATGACCAGGTGATGAAGATCGGCTGGAAAGTACTCATACCGGTCGCACTGGCGAATATCGTGGTAACGGCCCTGGTGAAAATCTTGATGACAAAGGGAGTCTAAGGTGACTGTCAAGGAAATTGTAAAAAGGTTTACTTTCATAGAAATATTGCAGGGTATGGCCCTTACCTTGAAAATGATGTTCACTCACGCGGTAACCGTACAGTATCCCAAGGAAAAAAGGACGATAGCTCCCGGTTTCAGGGGGCAGCACGCACTTGCAAAGAATAAGGAAGGAAAAGCAAAATGCACCGGCTGCGGCCTTTGTGCGACGGTCTGTCCTTCGCAGTGCATTAAGATCACCAGAGCGGAGGGAAGGGTTGCAAATTATGAATTGGATATATTGAGATGTATCTACTGCGGCTTCTGCATGGAGGTTTGTCCGTATGGGGCTATAGTGCTGACCGAAAGCTACGAATACTCCGTTTATAAAAAAGAAAATTTGCTTTTGACAAAGGATAAGCTACTAACAAACTGGGACAACTATATGCCTGGAAATAAGGGGGATGTGTATTTCAATAAATTCTGGCGGCCTATGTCCGAGGATTTCGGAACCCCTCCGGGTCAGGCAGTATTTAGAGGTAAGAAATAATGGTTCAGGAATTGTTATTCGCCTATTTCGCATTTGCGACGGTCCTCTTTTCGATACTCGTCGTAACAAGGAAGAACCCTGTCCACAGCGTGCTCTGGATGCTCCTCCTCTTCTTCCATATAGCAAGTCTGTATCTGTTGCTGAATGCCGAATTCCTGGCAGCGATACAGGTGATTGTTTATGCAGGCGGCATACTTGTGCTGTTCCTCTTTGTCGTCCTCCTGATGAATCTCAGAGAGGAAGTAAGGATAAGCAGATTTATAGGGGCAGGACCGACGGGATTCACTTTCGCCGTTGCCCTCCTGGTGGTCGTTATTATGTCGATCAGGTCGTTTGTGGCTGCGCCTCCCGGAGTCTATTCTATCGAGCTGATAAAGCAGGAAACACATACGAAGGCTTTAGGAATGCTTCTCTACACGGAATACCTTTACCCGTTTGAGATAGCGTCATTGATACTTCTCGTGGCAATTGTGGGGGCCATAGTGCTTGCAAAAAGGAGGCTTAAAGGCTAATGGTTCCGTTAAGCTGGTACATGCTGCTCAGTATGGTGATCTTTGCGATAGGCGTCTTCGGATTCGTTTCGAGGAGAAACATTATTATCATGTTCATGTCGATAGAACTGATGCTGAATTCCGTCAATATCAATCTCATAGCCCTAAGCCACTATCTTCAGGACTTGCGGGGACAGATCCTCGCATTCTTTGTCATTGCCGTTGCCGCCGCAGAGGCCGCCATAGGGCTTGCGATCGTCATAGCCTTATTCAGAAACAAGGCTACAGCGCATGTAGATGAAGTGAAAGAGATGCGGGGATGAGGAGCAATTTATGAAATATTATCTTTTAATACCGTTTCTTCCGCTCGCAGCATTTTTGATCAACATACTTCTTGGGAAAGAAGTCTTACGGGACAAGGCCCACTGGCCTTCGATCCTGGCGGTGGTCGGTTCATGGCTAGTTACTGTAATTTGGGTTCTGCCGCAGGTCATGGCAGGGAAGATCATCAATGAAGACCTTTACACCTGGATAGCCTCGGGCACCTTCAATGTCTCTGTGGGATTCCTTATCGATCCGCTCACAGCGGTAATGCTGGTGGTTGTCACTACGTGCGCATCATTAATACATATATATGCCGTCGGCTATATGCACGGAGATACCGGCTATTACAGGTTCTTTGCATATATGAGCCTCTTTACCTTCTGCATGCTGATGCTCGTCATGGGCAATAACTTTCTGCAGCTCTATTTCGGATGGGAGGGCGTCGGCCTCTGTTCATATTTCCTTATCGGATACTACTTCAATAAGAAATCGGCCGCCGACGCAGGCAAGAAGGCTTTTATTGTGAACAGGTTCGGAGACTTCGGATTCGGCATCGGTGTGTTTATGATATTCCTTACCTTTGGAACGCTCCATTATGCGCCGGTCTTTGCCAACGCCGCCGGTATCGTGGGGCAGACTGTGAATTTCTTGGGATGGAATGTGGACCTTCCGACATTGATAGCCCTGCTGCTTTTCTGCGGCGCCGTCGGAAAATCCGCGCAGCTTCCGCTTCACGTATGGCTTCCCGATGCAATGGAAGGTCCCACACCTGTCAGCGCCTTGATCCACGCGGCAACGATGGTCACGGCAGGTGTATTTCTGGTTGCGAGGTGTAATCCGATATTCAACCTTTCCGCAGTGGCAATGAATACTGTCGCGATTGTCGGCGCATTGACCATGTTTTTTGCCGCGACGATTGCTATTACCCAGAATGATATCAAGAGGATAATCGCCTATTCGACATGCAGTCATTTAGGCTATATGTTTGTCGCGTGCGGCGTAGGAGCTTACTCTGCTGGCATTTTCCATCTTTACACACACGCATTTTTTAAGGCACTTCTCTTCCTGGCGGCGGGCAGCGTAATCCATTCCGTGCATACGAACGATATCCAGGAGATGGGCGGACTGAAAAAATACATGCCGATTACCTATGCAGTCTTTGTGATCGCGGGTCTAAGCGCCGGAGGATTTCCGGGTCTGTCGGGATTCTTCAGTAAAGACGAGATCATATGGTCTGCATATGCTTCAGGGTCTTCTGTAGGGAAATTTGTATGGGTTCTCGCCCTGGCAGGCGCACTATTCACGCCGTTATATACATTCAGGCTTATATTCCTAACTTTTCATGGTGAACATCGTGGAGTCCGCCACGGAGAACACGGCTCTCACGGCTCTCATGACGCTCATTACGGTGAACATCATATACACGAATCTCCAAAGGTTATGACCATACCTCTGATGCTTCTTGCGGTCGGCGCAGTTGCGGCGGGATGGTTCGGTATACCGCCGATCCTCGGCGGAGGCGCTCATTTTGCCGAGTTTTTGAGACCTGTGGTCGGAGAGCCGGAGTTTCACGCTACCCATGCGGAAGAATGGGGTGTGATGGCGTTGTCGACCGGTATCGCGTTGTTTGGACTCGGACTTGCAGCATTCCTTTATCTGAGAAAAACCGATCTCCCGGAAAGGATAGTGAAAACCTTCAGTGGATTACACAACATCCTTTATCACAAATATTATATTGATGAACTTTATAACTATACGATAATAAAACCTACATTGTGGATAGCGAGTAACGTCATGGTTGCTATTACCGACGCAAAGATTATAGAGGGCATTGTCAATGGTGTGCCCGGCGCCATCGGAAAGTTCAGCGAAAAATTGAGGAGGGTCCAGACGGGTTTGGCGCAGCACTACGGGATTTTTATGGCAGCCGGAGCGTTTTTCATAATCGCGTTGGTATTATTGTTACGCTAGTATATGAAATGTCTTCATAGAGGAGAAAGATGGAACAGGTAATCATGAATCAAATGGGGTACCCGATCCTGAGCACGGTTATATTTCTGCCTGTTTTCGGCGCCCTTCTCATTCTTCTGAACAGAAGGTCATGGGAACTGCTCACAAAATGGATCGCTCTCGGAACGAGCATAGCCACATTTCTCTTGTCCATCCCGCTGTTTACGAACTTCGACACGCTGACGCACAAGATGCAGTTTGCCGAGAAGCATACGTGGATACCCGACCTGGAACATCAATTATTTCCTTGGCGTTGACGGTATCAGCGTCCTCTTTGTTCTGCTCTCGACGCTGACGGCGATCCTCTGTGTTCTCATATCATGGGAATTCGATCAAGACGAAGGTCAAAGAATTTTATATAGCGATACTTCTTACGACTTCTTTTATGATCGGCGTATTCTGCTCTCTGGACTTTTTCCTCTTCTATCTCTTCTGGGAGGCGATGCTGATACCCATGTTCCTCATCATCGGAGTATGGGGAGGTCCGAACAGGATATACGCTGCGATAAAGTTCTTCCTTTATACATTGGTTGGAAGCGTTCTGATGCTTGTCGGTATCATCGTTCTCTACTTTTACTCGGGCAAGACCTTCAACATCCTTGACATGATGACAATGAGCTACCCATTGACCATGCAGATGTGGCTCTTCTGGGCATTTTTTGCCGCCTTTGCTGTAAAGGTTCCGATGTGGCCTGTGCATACGTGGCTTCCTGACGCTCACACGGAGGCCCCGACAGCGGGCAGCGTCATCCTGGCTGCCGTACTTATCAAGATGGGCGCTTACGGTTTTCTCAGGTTTTCTCTCCCCCTCCTTCCCGAAGCCTCGAAAGCGATGACGCCGGTAATGCTGACCCTTTCCGTGATAGGAATCATTTACGGCGCCGTGATATGTCTCGCGCAGACTGATCTGAAAAGACTTATAGCGTACAGTTCGGTGAGCCATATGGGCTTTGTGACTCTCGGAATCTTTGCCCTGAACATCCAGGGACTTGAGGGCGGAATACTTCAGATGCTCAACCACGGAGTGGTTACGGGCGCACTCTTCTTGTCGGTCGGCATAGTCTATGACAGGACCCACACGAGGAAGATCGCGGATTACGGGGGACTTGCGTCGGTCATGCCGATCTATGCGGCCTTCTTTATGGTGTTTACTCTTGCGGCGATTGGACTTCCCGCAACGAACGGGTTCATCGGTGAATTCCTGATTCTCCTTGGCGGATTTACGGCGAGCAAGCTGGCCGGGGTTCTTGCGTGCACCGGAATTATCATCGGGGCCGGATACATGCTCTGGCTCTATCAGAGGGTGTTCTTTATGGAGACGAACAAGAAAGATTATCGGCCTGACGGACATGGATGTCCGGGAAACCATTACCCTAATCCCGATGCTTGTCCTTGTTCTATGGATAGGCGTTTATCCGAGCTCTTTCCTCGGCTTCATGCACGCTTCCGTTCAGCATCTCTTGGAGAGAGTTAATACCGGCGGAGTACAAGAGGCGAACATAGCCAAAGTCATTATGGAGGTGGTCAGATGAATTTTCAGATTCCCGATCTCACACCGATGATGCCGGAACTTTTGATGACCGCCCTGGCATTAATGTCCTGCTTCTCGATCTTGTCATAAAGAAAAAGGAAATAGTGGCCCTGATCAGTATGGCGGGTGTTGCACTTGTAACCTTATCTCTGTTCGGGCCGACAGGGTGACAACCTTTGGAAGCATGTTTATCTCCGATGGGTACAGTACATTCTTTAAACTCATATTTGTTGTCAACGTAATCCTTTCTGTTTTAATATCCATTAAATATATTGCCGTCGAAAGGGTCAATCACGGAGAATATTACGCCCTCATTCTCTTCTCGACGATCGGCATGATGATCATGGCGTCTGCCGGCGACCTTATCGTGCTTTATCTCGGCCTCGAACTCATGGCGCTGAGTACGTATGTCCTCGCAGGCTTCATCAGACACGATATAAAATCAAACGAGGCAGCATTGAAATACTTCCTTTTGGGCGCTTTTTCATCGGCATTCCTGCTCTACGGCATTTCGATAATCTATGGACTTACGGGCACGACGGATCTGAGGGGGATAGCGTTTTTTATCAATGAAAGGGGGCTTAGCGACAATTTCTCTCTGCTCCTGTCGGTTATATTCCTGACCGTCGCTTTCGGGTTCAAGATCGCCGCCGCACCGTTCCACATGTGGGCCCCGGATGTCTATGAGGGCGCTCCCACATCCATTACCGCCTTCATGTCGGTAGGTCCGAAAGCGGCAGGGTTTGCTGTTCTCGGAAGAGTTTTTATGGTGGCCTTTGTCTCTGTAAAAGTCGAATGGGCGGCAATACTGGTTCCTCTCTCGATCCTCACAATGGCTGTCGGGAATATCGTTGCACTGTCTCAGACTAACATCAAGAGAATGCTTGCCTACTCATCAATCGCCCATGCGGGCTATGCCCTTCTCGGTATTATTACAGCAAACAATGAAGGACTTGCCAGCGTTATGAATTATCTGATGATCTATGCATTCATGAACATCGGGGCATTTGCGGTCATCATCATGCTCAGGAGCGAAGGTTTCAAAGGTGACAGCATATACGATTATCAGGGGCTTTCAAAGACCCATCCGCTGGCGGCGATGCTCATGCTGATATTTATGTTCTCGCTCACGGGAATCCCTCCGACGGCGGGGTTTATCGGTAAATTGTATATCTTCATGAGCGCGATCAACGCGGGCTATACATGGCTCGTAATCATAGCAGTAATATTCAGCGCCATCTCCGCATACTTCTACCTAAGGGTTGTTATGTACATGTATATGAGAGAACCTAAGGAAACGGTCACGTTGACAACATCCTTTTCAAACGGTGTCGCCCTCGGCATAACAACGTTTGCCGTGCTGTTCATCGGGGTACTGCCTTCATTCCTCCTGAACCTTGCCAAGGCGGCGATACAGGGGTTCTAAGGAGTTTTTCGACTCTTCTCTTGCCGTCACTCTGATGTTTCAGGCCATGATTTTGAAGATCTCCGAAAAGAACTCGTCTCAAGAAAATTATTGAGATTAAGATGGAAAGGCGGACGGCACCATGAAGCTTTCTACTGATTCGGTTTTTTCCCTCAATGAAACTTTACAGACCATCAAGAAGCGGCATAGCATCAGGTCATTCACCGAACGGGAAGTATCTGATGATCTTATAAACATTTTGCTTCAGGCAGCCAACGAAGCACCATCCGCCCATAACCAGCAACCGTGGAGGTTTATCGTTGCAAGGGCTAAGAAGAAGCAGGAATTAGCGCATCTCGTCACTTCCCATGCCGGCAATTTCCCGAAACCGGCGTCTGCCCTGCTTCGAATGGCCGCAAGGAGTATCGTAAGCGCTCCTGTTGTAATTGCAGCCGCCAATACCGGCGAGCTGATTGAACATGGCACCCAGCTTTTCAAAATCGAAAAAGAGATGGCAAAAGATTTCTTCCGTACTATGGAGATACAGAGTTCAGCAGCCGCCGTTGAGAATCTGCTTCTGGCGGCGACATCATTGGGACTTGCGACCGTCTGGCTGGGAATCCTTTTCCTGATGAAGGATGATGTTCTGCAGTTTTTGGGAGAGCCGAAGGGAGAGTTCATGGCAGTTGTGCCTGTAGGTTATGCTGCCAAGCCGAGCATCGGCCCTCAAAAAAAACCGCTGGAAATGAAAGTCAGATACTTAAGGCTATGAGTTTAAGTGAATGAAAACAAAAAAGCAGGGAGCTGGGAGAATATTGGAAGACAAAAAGGTTGAAAAGGCAAAATGCTGGGAAGTTTTTAAATGTAAAGAGAAGAGGTGCGCGGCATACAAGTCAAAAAGTCTCGGGTGCTGGCTCTTTTCGGGAACTCATTGCCGGCATGAAATTCAAGGGAAGTTTTTGGAGAAGATAGAGATGTGCATCGGCTGTGAAGTATTTAAGAAGAACACGGATGTTTTTTCGATGAAAGCTACTCTGAAGGTTGTAGACAAGCAATTCAAGGAATTCAATAAGATTATCAGAGAGCGGGACAAGGAACTCGAAAGCATGAGCATGGAGCTGGCCTTGAGCCTTTCCGAAGTCTTCGAGGCATTAAAAAAGATTGCATCCGGAGATCCTTCCGTAAGAATAGATGAAGCATCCGCCATCGAATTGATCAGCAAATTGAAACATATGGTTAATCTGACTTCCAAAGAAATAAACTCAATTGTCGATCAATCCCATGAGTTTGCCATAGCGCTTGCCGAGCATTTTGATATACTGCACAGGGTATCGATGGGTGACCTGCGTGCAAGGGTATCGGGGAAGGCAAAAGTAGAACTGCTGGAATCATTGAAAAAAGTGACGAATGAAATGATTCAGAGCATATCCAAAGAAATTAACAAGCGGGAGAAGGCCGAGGCAGCATTGCGCAAAGCCCATGACAAACTGGAACATCGTGTAGAAAAACGAACCTCCGAACTAAGAATAATAAATGAAAAACTATGGAACGAAATAACTGAACGGAAAAGAGTTGAAGGAGAGCTTCGGAAGGCTGAGTTGCGCTATCGTACAGTGGCTGATTTTACCCATGACTGGGAGTATTGGGAGGCCCCTGACGGAAAGCTGAGCTATGTGTCCCCTTCATGTGAACGCATCACCGGCTATAAGGCGGAGCACTTTATCGAGAACTCTAATCTTACATCTGAAATTACTGTGCCGGAAGATAGGGACATCTTAATTGCGCATCGTCACGAAGCCCTTAAAGTGCTAAGTCCGCAAAGTATCCAATTTCGCATCAGGAGGCAGGACGGTAAGATACGCTGGATTGAACATGTCTGCCAGCCGGTGACCGATACCCGGGGAACGTTTCTGGGGGTACGGGCAAGTAATCGTGATATCACGATGCGCAAACAGGCGGAAGAAAATCTGAGGGACACCCTTTCGTTGCTCAGCGCTACACTCGAATCGACCGCAGACGGTATTCTCGTTGTTGATAAGACGGGGAAGATGATAAGTTTCAATCGGAAATTTATACAGATGTGGCGTATCCCGGAATCTATTATGACATCGCGGAACGATGATGAGGCCCTTGCTTTTGTTACAGATCAATTAATGGAACCGGAAAAGTTCTTAACAAAAGTGAGGGAATTATACGACCAACCGGATTTGGAGAGTTTCGACATACTTTCATTTAAGGATGGGAGGGCATTTGAGCGCTATTCTCACCCTCAAGAAATGGGCAACTCTATAATTGGAAGGGTATGGAGTTTTAGGGATGTGACCGAGCGCAAACGTGCAGAAGATGCGCTGCGGGAGTCAGAGCAACTTCTCCTTCAGGCGCATAAAATGGAGGCAATCGGTCGGCTTGCCGCTGGTGTGGCGCATGAAATCAATAATCCCCTTGCCATCATTAATGAAAAAGCCGGTTTGATGAAAGACCTCTTGGAGTTGTCTGAAGATTCAGACCGGAATAAAGAAAAGTTTCTCTCCTTGCTTAGCGCAATATTTGAAAGTGTAACCCGTTGTCGGACAATTACTCACCGTCTTTTGGGATTTTCGAGGCGAACAGACGTATCCCATGCCGTTATTAATTTGAATGATGCACTGAGAGAGGTTATAGGGTTCCTCGAAAAAGAGATTTTATTCAGGGACATTCGCTTGGAACTGAATCTGCAAGAGGATCTTCCAAAAGTAATAAGTGACAAAGGACAGCTTGAGCAGGTGGTGCTGAATATTATTAATAATGCCGTCGACGCGGTTGAAAAGGGAGGTCTCATAGAAATTTTTACGGATGTCAAAGATGAGAATACCGTACGGTTGTCGGTCAGAGATAATGGGCCTGGAATCCCTAACGATATACTGAAGCATATTTTTGAACCATTTTTTACCACGAAAGGAAAAGGGAAAGGAACAGGCCTCGGACTTTCCATTTCATATGGGATTATGCAAAAATTAGGCGGGACAATTCTTGTCCGGAGTGAAGTCAATAAAGGAACAACTTTCACTCTTGAAATACCTCAAAAAGCTGGAAGTGTCCAAGGAGGATAATTTTGCCGCAAGCCAAAGTTCTTCTGCTGGATGATGAGGTTGAATTTGGATCTGCACTGGCAGAAAGGTTACGGTTGAGGGATTATGATGCAACGGCTGTATCTCAAGCTGAGGATGCCCTGACCTTTATTCGAAGTGACCCACCTGACGTAGTATTACTTGACTTTAGGATGCCCGGGATGGATGGTATAGAGGTTCTTAGAATCATTAAACAGATAAATCCTTCTATTGAGGTTATCATGCTGACAGGCCATGGAGATACTCAAACCGTGGAACAGGGAATGAAGAGCGGCGCGTTTCAGTATGTTATGAAGCCGATAGATATAGGAGAACTGATCTTAAGAATTGATAAAGCTGTAAAGAAACGGAATTCTATAGAGTAAAATCAAGGATTTATTATCTAAGGGGAAAAAGAAGAGCAGCAATAAGCAGGTGGATGATCCATTTCAAAGAGCGGAGGATGTATTATGGGGGCAGAACCCGATGGAACATCCTGATATCAACAGTGTCCGGCGGCGGATTATTAGCTGACGCCACAGATGGATATCATGCTGATACACCGTATGGGTCTATTTCGTCAGACCCTCCACCGTTCTTGCATCGAGCTTTTTGACCACGGCAGTCACAAGCCGGACCGCGTTGTCATAATCCTCTCTGTGGATGATGCCTGCGTGGCTGTGGATATGCCGTGTCGGCACCCCGATGACGAGGTTCGGGACACCGTGGCGATGAAGGTGGATTGCGCCTGAATCGGTCCCGCCGCGTTCCATCATATCGAACTGATAAGGGATCTTCAGTTCTTCCGCCGTGTCGATGAACAGGTCCCTGAGCATCAGATTGGGTATCATCGTTCCATCACGGAGCATGATGACCGGACCCTTGCCGAGTTTCCCCTGAGCATCCTCTTTCTTGACATCAGGCACGTCTCCGGCAACACTGATCTCCATGGTCAGGCCCACGTCGGGTTCGACAACCCATGAGCTTGTACGGGCGCCTCGCAGGCCGACTTCCTCTTGTACCGTCCCCACTCCGAAAACCGTGTTCGGATGTTTTTCTTTTACGAGTTCTTTGATCACATCGATAAAAAGTGCACAGCCGACACGGTCATCAAAGGCTTTTCCCATATATGTTTTTCCTGTGTTTAACACAGTGAAAGGGCAGACAGGGATAATAGGGTCTCCCGGCCGTATTCCGAGTCCTCTCACTTCCTCCGAGGATGTGGCGCCGACATCAATATACATATCCTTCGGCTCCTGGAGCTTCTTCCTTTCTTCTTCCGAGAGGACATGGGGCGGCTTGGAACCTATGAGACCGTGGACGTCGCCTTCACGTGTCTTGATCACAACCCGTTGCGCAAGCATCACATGCCCCCACCACCCGCCGAGCGGGCTGAATCTGATGAAACCTTCGTCGGTGATAAGCTTTACAATGAATCCCACCTCGTCCATATGTCCTGCAAGCATAATCCTCGGTGTCTCGGACTCGCCGTCTTTCCTGCATACGATACTGCCAAGGCGGTCTTGCTCGATGGCCGTAATTCCCTTGAGATGCCGCCGTATGATATCGCGAACCTCCTCTTCATAGCCGGAAACGCCCGGCGCTTCTGTGAGTTCGCGGAGCAGTTCTATTCTTTCATCGGTCATAAATGACTCCTTTCCGGATTCTGTAAGAAATTATATCATTAACAAGTCTTTTTATATCGTACGGAAGGAAAACGGATTGAAAAATGCAGAAGGAGTTGTCGAATACCCCGCAGAATTTAACGAGGTATGATTTTATGTGTCCTCCCGGGAATTATTGTCATCGCCGCTTTTTATCACCTCTTCAGCCGTCTCTTTGTCCTCTTTTCTCACTAAAATCTTTATTTCGCCAATTTTGCCGATATTAACCGGATAAGGGCTCACCTTCGAGGACCTCAATACTACAGGAATCCCGCCGCTTTCGAGCAGATCTTTGATGATCTCCGCTTCGAGAGAATCATAGGTAATAAGGACTTCAACCCATTCTTTGTTCATTTTTCCATTCCAATTGTTTTTAATCCGGGACGCGGGGGAATGTTATGATAAAGTCACTTCCGGAACCGACCGAGCTTCTTACGGATATTTTTCCGTTGTGGGCATTGATGATCCATTTCAATGCGACCTCGATACAACCGCCTCGACAGAAGATCTATTCTTAAATCAGCCGAGGATATGTCACCGCCGTAGTCCGCGGATCTTCTCATCAAAGCCCGTATCCTTGCAAGCATTTCCGAAAAAGAAAAGGGTTTTGTAAGATAATCATCCGCCCCGCTTTCGAGGCCTTCCACTTTGTCCGGCACCGTATTGAGTGCCGTACGCATCAAGATGGGAGTCTTTAGCCCCAGGGTCCTCAGCCTCTTGCAGACTTCTCTGCCGTCTATCCCCGGGAGCATTAGATCGAGGATGATGAGATCATATGTCTGACTGGTGGCCATCGCATAGCCGTCCAAGCCGTCTTCCGCAACCTCAACGGTATAGAAATCTTCTTCGAGGCCTTGTTTTATGAAGGCCGCAACATTCTTTTCTTCATCTTCAACCAATAAAATGTGCATTATTAATATATTTTATAAATAAATGAATATTTTTTAATAACCTGCACGAACATTTCAGCTTGAGCTATTTAATCCTTTTTGAGATCGCCTTAAACTCTTCAGTGCCGGCCAACTTCAACAGCTGAAATAAAACCGTTTCCGTGCAGGTTATGACAGCGCCGGCATCACGCATGAATTCAAGGGCTGTTTTCCGGTTGTCCTCTGCCCGCGAGCACATGGCGTCACCTACAACATGGACCTTGAAGCCATTCTGTAAGAGGCCGATACAGGTTTGAAGGACACAGATATGGGTCTCCATCCCCGTCAAAAGAAGTCTTTTCCTGTTAGCTCCCTTGATGCCGTCAAGGAACGACGGCTCATCACAACAACTGAAGGTCAGCTTCTCGACGGGCCGATAGACAGGCAGTGCGTTTCTTATTTTTTCCACCGTCCGCCCGAGCCCTTTCGGATACTGCTCCGTTACGACAATCGGAATGTCAAGCATTTTTGAGAGTTCGACGAGATGCAGGCAATTGTTTACGACAACATCCTTTGCCTTCATGACCGGCGCGAGTCTCTCCTGAACGTCGATGATGAGCAAGGCAGTATCGTCTACATTGAGGAAGAACTTTTCCATATATGACCTTTCGATTAGTTATTATTCAACTACACAGATGGTGATACCCGCTCCGTGGTTAACGACTGCAGTGGCCACGCTGCCCATGATAAGACGCTTTGCCTTCGAATAGCCATGGCGTCCTATTGCGAGCACCTGATAACCCCCGTCTTTTGCTTCATACAGTATCTTTTCAGCCACATCGAGAGTGTCGGTGACTGTCTTGGTTTCTATCTGACCCCGACCTATGCCCCTTTTCGTTAGCCTTTCGACCGCCTTATCAAACATCCGCTGGAGGTTGAGTTTCTGGTTGCTGAGCCATTTATCGATAACCTGTTTTCTGGCCTCCCTTTCTTCTTCGGTCAGGATATGCCCGTCATCCCACAACGGCGCCGGCAGGTTGGGGATAACGTGCAGGACGGTAATTTTTATATCGCTTGCTCCGGCAAACAGTTGGCCGATAGAATCGACCGCTTTCAATGCGCCCTCCGAATCATCGATCGCAATCAAGATCTTCTTCATCTTACTTCCTCCTTAAGCGACATTAATATTATTGGATGTTGCCTTACAGGGGATATGACCCTAACCATATTGTCTTTTCTCTTGTTATATTTTACCGAAAAAAAGCCACGATGCCTAATTTTGATAATCATGAGGCATAAAGTCGGAGTCTTGGTTGTTGTTTTCACCTTTAAGCATTCCTGCAAAACCGGAAAATACTGAAAACAATTCAGATCGCGTATAAGAAGAAAATGAAGGCAACCCATATGACTCTCAAACCGAAAAAGACGAGCCTCTTATAATTTTATACATAGATGCTGTGGTATAATTAATTCTGAAAAATGAGAGAAATCTTGCTGTAAAGAAGGATTCGGCTGACGGGTCCGCCATACGCAAAGGACTGACGCCGGCTTAAAATCGAGAAGGTGACTATGTCATATCGAGCCTGGTTTCAATGCATCAACGAGCAGTGCCGAGCGATCTATCCTCTCAATTCGATCATTTATCGGTGTAAGACGTGCGGCTCGCTGCTGGAAGTGCAGCACGACCTCCAGGCCCTGGCCCGCCGCGACGCCAAGGCGTGGATGAAGCTGTTCGAGGACCGCTACAAATCCACCGAGTGGCCTTATGGCTCCGGCGTGTGGGGTAAAAAGGAATGGGTACTGCCGCAGCTCGCCAATGAGAACATCGTCTCTCTTTACGAGGGCGGCACCAACCTCTTCTGGGCAGAGAGGTTCGGCAGGATACTCGGTCTGGAGGATCTCTGGATCAAACTCTGCGGCAACTCTCACAGCGGTTCATTCAAGGACCTCGGCATGACAGTGCTCGTATCGCAGGTCAAACAGATGATAAGCGAAGGCGCACCGATAAAAGCGGTCGCTTGTGCATCCACCGGCGACACCTCGGCCGCGCTGTCGGTTTACTGTGCAGCCGCAGGAATTCAGTCTGTCGTGTTGCTGCCGAAGGGCAAGATCTCTGTTGCACAGCTCGTTCAGCCGATCGCCAACGGAGCGCTGGTGTTGTCGCTGGACACCGACTTTGACGGCTGCATGCGCGTCGTGCAGGAAATCACCAATGACGAGACAATATACCTGGCCAATTCAATGAACTCATTACGCATCGAGGGTCAGAAAACAGTCGGCATTGAGATCGTCCAGCAATTTGACTGGGAGACACCTGACGTGATCATTATACCGGGAGGCAACCTTGGGAACGTCTCTGCTCTGGGCAACGGCATGCTCATGATGCGCGACCTCGGCATGATTACCAAGCTGCCGCGTATTGTTGTCGCCCAGGCGGAGCGCGCCAATCCGCTTTACCGTTCGTATCTGAAAAACTTCGAGACCTTCGAGCCGATAGAGGCCCAAAAGACATTGGCCAGTGCCATCCAGATCGGTAATCCGGTCAGTGTCAAAAAGGCTATCCGCACGCTGAAGCAGTTCAACGGCATAGTCGAGCAAGCGACCGAAGAGGAACTGGCAGACGCCGCTGCACTCGGTGATACCTTCGGCATGTTTAACTGTCCGCACACCGGCGTTGCGTTGGCGGCGCTGATCAAACTGCTTAAGGCCGGCAAGATTGATAAGTCCGAACGCGTTGTGGTAATCTCAACGGCGCACGGGCTGAAGTTCACCGACTTCAAGGTCCGCTACCACGAAGGGGCTTTGGACTTCCCCTGCCGTTTCGCCAACAAACCGATCGAGCTGCCGCCCCGCGTGGATGCGGTCAAGGAAGCTCTCCAGCAAGCTTTGCAGAAGAGGAGAAACACGAATGTCTAAAAAGTCATCAAACGCCAAGAACTGGAAACCTGCTACGCTCGCTATTCACGGTCTGGGCCGCACTCCTAAAGCCCACCATGCGGTCTCTACCCCGATCGTCCAGACCTCCAACTACTATTTCGACTCAACCGCTCAAGTGCTGGAGTTCATGAAAGCAAAGAGCAAGGGCCGCGTAGTGCGCGAGCACGAATACGGCCGTTACGGCAACCCGACCCAGCAGGAATGCGAACGCAAACTGGCGGCTATCGAGGGCGCCGAGCGGGCGCTGCTATTCTCCACCGGCATGAGCGCGGTGATCATGACGTTGTTGGCCTACATGCGCCGTGACGGCCACATCATCTTCACCAACGATTGTTACCGGCAGACACGCGATTTTGCCACGAGCCTGTTGTCCGAGTTCGGGATACAAGTCTCGCTTGGTCGACCCGAATGCCGGGGCCATTGCCAAAGCGATCCAGCCCAACACCAACATCATCTTCACCGAGTCGCCGACCAATCCTTACCTGCGTGTGCTGGACATCCCGGCGGTGGTGAAAGTCGCAAAGAAGCACGGTGCGATGACCATCATTGATGCTACTCTGGCCACGCCGTACAACATCAAGCCGATAGAACTGGGCGTGGATATCGTCATACACTCCGCCACCAAGTATCTCGGCGGCCACAACGACCTGCTGGCCGGCGTTGCCCTCGGCAAACACGACCTGCTGAATTGCCTTAACCGCATGCAGCGGATGATCGGCGCTACTCCCGGCCCGTTCACCTGCTTCCTTCTCGAACGGGGTCTGAAGAGCTTTGCTCTCCGCATGGAGCACCACAACCGCGCGGGACTGGCTATCGCCCGCATGCTGGAGTCACACCCGAAGATCGAGAAGATCTGGTATCCCGGCTTGAAGTCGCATCCGGACTACCGGATCGCGATCAAACAGATGCGCGGGTTCGGCAGCGTGATCACCTTCCTGGTCAAAGGCGGCGACAAGGAAACGCGCAGGTTTATTGATTCCCTTGAGCTTTTCCTGATTACGCCGAGCCTCGGCGGCACCGAAAGCCTGGTGACGCAGATGGCGCCGATGTCGTTTTTTGATTACCCCGAGGACTATCGCCGTTCGATCGGCATGGTGGACAACCTGGTCCGCATCGCACTGGGCCTGGAGGACGTGGACGACCTGGTCGCCGACTTGATGCAGGCTTTGGACAAGATCTAATCCGCCTGGTTACAAACAAGTTTCAACCGAGGTCCGGGCTGCCACCCTTTATTAAGGGAAGCGTGATTCTGAACTCCGTAGTGTCGCCGCTCAAAAAGGAGATGTTCCCGCCGTGTCTCATGACGATGGACTGGACATTGGCTAATCCCAAACCGCTTCCGTCTATCTCTGATGTCACAAAGGGAGAAAACAGGTCTTTCATAATATGAGGGTGGATCTGTTTCCCGTTATGAATAACCGAGATCATGATCTCTTTCTGTTTTGGTTTCAGTTTGGTCTTTATCACGATTCTCGAAGCTGAGGCATCGGTAGCATACCGGATAAGATCCGCTATGCATATCGAGAGCATATTCTTGTCAAAAGCGGTATTCAATCCGTCTAAACGCTTACTCAATTTCAGTATCGGCCGAGGGCCAATCAAGACCATCCGTGCCAACTCCTCATCGAGAAACTTATTTACGTTATGGGGTTCAAAGACAGGCTTTTTAAGACTTGTGAAGGTCAAAACATCATTCACTATCCCCTCGAGCTTCTTTGATTCATTATCAATTATCTTCGCATTTTCCCGCAGAGTCTCAACGAACTCACTGTCGAATCTTGACTTCCCATATTGGGACTCCTTTGACAAATACTTCAGCAACCTTCCTGAAAATCCCCCTATCACCATCAAACTATTCCGGATTATATGTGCCACCTGTGAAGAGTGTTCACCGAGGACGCGCAACTTTTCGTCCCGCAACATTTTTTCCCGATGCTTGCGTCCCTTATATTCCATGCCTATCGCTGTAGAGGACAGGTGTCCCAAAAGTTTAATATTCTCGATGACATCCTTGGAAATTTTTTTTCCGTCGACCCAATCTAAAACTAAGACCCCTATTGATTCTCCTTCCGAACGAAGCGGTAAAAACAATATTGAGGAAATCTTGTGGGCTATTGCCAATTCTCTCATGTAGGTTACGCGGCGGTCCGCGCAGGGATTCATGACCAAAACGACAGCATCATCGCTCATAACCTGCTTTAAGAATTTTTCGCCTGTATCGGGAGTAATCTTATTGTCGATTCCATGAGCGTGTTGAGGGACCCCTGATTTGATTATCAGTTCATCTTTTTTGTTCTCTATTATCAGGCAACTCCTGTCCGCACCGGAAATTTTGAGAGCGCTCTCAACGATAATGTTGAGGGTCTTTTGATATTCTTCCCTGGAAGCCAACAGAAGTTCGGCCGTTTCGGCAATTGCTCTTATCCCTGAAAGGGTCTTAATTTCCGCCACTTAAGTGAGACCTTCTCTATAAGACCTTTCCGTTACCTATTGCCTTACAAAAACGAACAGAAAAACTTTGCAGACTACAATTTGGCCTTGCATAAGCATCTATTAATTATACATGAAAGAGTAAAGGTTTTTTGTCCCCCAAAATACCCTCGCCCTAATCCACAAGGGGAGAGGGGACTTTTTCCTGTCTCCACTCCTTCGATGGGAGGGGATTCAGGGGAGGGTGAATACACAGCTGTTGACCGTTCCACAAAGAGAAGGAAAAGATGAGCAGGTATTCTCATGTGTTCATAAAAATAATATAATGGGAAAAAGGGATAGACACTAGAGGTGTGACATCTGAAAGGTATAATTTCTTGAGGTTCTATTCGGCATTATCGGACATCTGTCTCATGAGCACTAATTGTTCCGGGCAAGGGGGAACAGTTCCTACCTTAGCGCAATGCATGATGATTAAGCGAGAAACTTCGATTGGAGGATGAAACGATAGAATGACGAAAACAGAAACGATGACTACGGAAAGCGATATTGCGGTCAGGATAGAATGCAGCGTCCTTGATAGTGCGGCTGAAATAATCCTCCGGACCGAGAAATATAATAATCTCCTTCTGCATTGGGGCCTTCGTCGCAGTCCCTACGCACCCTGGCAGGTCCCGCCTCAGCCGACCTGGCCTGAAGGGAGCAAGGGAATTGACCATATGGCAATCCAAACCCCTTTCATAGGGCGCAACGGTTACGGTGAAATAACCATCAAAGTGGGACTCTCTGCAGGTTTCAGACTATTTGAATTCGTCCTTTTCTTCCCGGAAGAAAATTGTTGGGACAACAACCGCGGCCGCAACTACCGGGTCCAAATCCCATGGGATCGGAAATCGGCGCTTCATGAATCCTCCCCGGGCGATCCAGAGATGGACCGTCTTGCAGCCGAAATCATAGAGAAGGAAACGGGGCGCAATTCATGGACTCTAATGCATCGTTTTAATCTCTGTTACGACCTGCTCGATAAGGTGAAGAGCAATAACCTTGACGGGATGGCATTGATCTTCGTGTGGTTGCGTTTTTCTGCTATCAGGCAGTTGGACTGGCAGCGAAACTACAATACAAAGCCGGGGGAGTTGGGACACGCCATGGACCGGCTGACACTCAAACTTGCCGACCGTTATATGAAAGAGCAGGAAGAGCGTGAAATAATCAGACTGATCATGACCACCCTCGGCCGGGGAAGTAATGCCCAGCGTGTCCGCGATGAGGTCTTGAATATCATGCACCGCCATCATATCAAGGAAGTCTCCGGCCATTTTATGGAAGAGTGGCATCAGAAACTCCACAATAACACCACACCCGATGACATCGTCATCTGTGAAGCCTACCTCGAGTTCTTAAGGAGTAACGGAAATCTCCCACGGTTCTATCAAAGGCTGGAAGAAGGAGGCGTGACAAAAGAAAGGCTGGAGGGCTACGAACGTCCCATAGAGTCCGATCCCGATTTTGTCCCCTATCTGAAGGATGCGTTGATCCGGTGACTTTCGAGCATTTTCTGGGGATTCTGAAGGAAGTGCATTCCGGCACTGATCTTGGGATTGCGATCCAGGCTTCGAGATACCTTTTCGATGCTGAAATGCACGGCCTCATGGATTTCATATGGTCACACCAGAATGACCGGGATATAAGCTTGCTCGCAAAAAAGATAACCGAATCGCGCAGGCTTCTGGCAGGCAGGCTCGAAGGCCCATCTCACAAGGTGCGTGACCTTCTCTTCCTTGATATCTCATTGGAGGATTTTTTGCGCGTTGTGGCGGAACGAGATCTCGGGCCGCGGTCAAGCGGCGACCGGTTGGTGGAGTTGCTGGCAACGGTGCTCGAAAACCTTTGCCTTTCGAATAGGGATATCGAGCTTCAACGCTGTTTGGACCATTGGAGGCGCCTTAAGGAATTGCCGCGCTTCAAGAGAGAGTGGGCGCTCCATGCTGCAGCGGTCCTCGAACGTATCAGGCGAGGCATAGGTTCTTTCATTGACTTTTTTTACCGGCTTCTTCAGCCGAAGGCGGAGTTACTCGGCAGCGCCTTTCACGCGGACTCCTGGGCGATTGACCTTTTCGGCGAAGAAGTGCTGCGCGGCCGTCCGGCATTTGTCCTTTCGATGATTGTGCGTTACCTCGATCCCTTATTGCGAAAGAATGCCGAGGTGGGTAACTGGCAGGTGATCAGCAGGGGACACGGTACAGGAGAAGTGAAAGTGGTGGAGACTCTAAAGTCCGTTCAAGGCAAAACCTTTGTGCGCCCTGTAGTACTCATTGCCGATAGAATAACGGGGGATGAGGAAATCCCGCAGGGTGTCGCTGCAATTGTCACATCTGCGGTGATCGACAGCTTGTCCCATATCGCGATCCGCGCCAGAAACGACAGAGTCCTTTTCGCGGTCTGTTACGACCTGGAGACAATCGGGCAACTGAAGTCTTTGGCCGGGCATCAGCTCAGGCTGAATGTGCGGAATACCAATGATATCCGTTTTGAGGAAAGTCGTGAGGAGACAGTCGTTGTAAAGACGCGCAGAATAGAAATCCCTGCTGGTTTATCCATGGCCTCTTTCACCGCTTATGCCGTCGCGATGAGTGATTTCAATGAGCACAACGTTGGCTATAAATCGAACAAACTCGGGAATATCCAGGGAAAGCTTCCCGGATGGATAGGTCTTCCTGCGTCGGTGGCGCTTCCCTTTGGCGTTTTCGAAAAGGTACTCGCTGAAGGTCATAACAGAGGGGTCGCAGAAAAATATGCCGAAATGGCGAAGCGTTTGGAGGACGCGTCGGAAGAGGAGAGAGGAGAGGCGCTTGCCGAACTGCGCAAGACAATTCTCTCCCTCGATGCGCCGGGTGAACTTATCGCCTCCCTCCGAAAGGTCATGAAGGGAGCAGGTCTTCCCTGGCCTTCTGATTGGAACGAGACGTGGATGTGTATCAAGAGGGTGTGGAGTTCGAAATGGAACGAGAGGGCCTACCTGAGCCGTATGGCGAACGGTATCCCCCATGATGCGCTTGTCATGTCGGTATTGATTCAGAGAGTGGTTGAATCGGATTACAGTTTTGTCATCCACACGGTCAACCCCTTCACAGGTGCAAAAGATGAGGTCTATGCGGAAGTGGTTCCGGGTCTCGGCGAAACGCTGGCCGCGAATTATCCGGGGAGGGCATTCAGCTTCGCGTGCCGAAAAGGAGCGAAAGAGCCGCATCTCCTTTCTTTGCCGAGCAAGAGTACCGGTCTGTATGGCAATGGCCTGATTTTCCGTTCCGATTCCAACGGAGAGGACCTGGCTGGTTATGCAGGAGCGGGCCTTTATGACAGTTTTATGCTTCCGTCCCCCCGCAGGGTTCCCCTGGACTATACCGCTGATGCGCTCGTATGGGATGAAGGTTTTCAGAGGGACCTTCTTATTGCCATCGCAGATATCGGCAGAAGCGTCGAAGATGCCATGAAATCTCCGCAGGATATTGAAGGAGCATACTCGCAGGGCCGATATTTCGTTGTGCAGACGAGACCCCAGGTGGGCATAGACAATGTTTGAAACGAAGCGCATACGCATCGGCAATCAAACCTCTTTCTCCGCTGTGCCGATATTGCTGCCTTTTGAATATGCCGTGGCCCACGGCTTTGATGCCTTTGAATGGCTTCCCGACAAAAATGAATCGGGAGAGGGCTGGACGGAAGAGGACATATCGAAAGAGACGAGGGCGATCGTCAGGGAAACCGCTCGTGAAAAAGGCATCATACTTTCGGTCCATGCTTCGCTGGGGTCAAACCCTCTGAAACAAAAGGGAGATGAACTCTTTACAAAGGGCATTGAGTTTGCGCGGGATATAGGCGCGGCGCTCTTCAATATCCATTTTTTCCCCGGTGAAGGAATCGGTGCCTACGTCGAATCAATCGTACCGTTAGCAGAACTTTTATCCCGGTCCGCTATCAAGCTCTCTATTGAAAATATCCCGGAAACCTCCCCCCGAGATTTCAATGGACTGTTCGGATATCTCGCTGATCATCATTCTCCTTATGTCTCTTTTATTGGAATGTGCCTGGACATCGGTCATGCCAACCTCTGTGATTCTACCCGGAACGACTATCTTAAGTACATTGACTCGCTCGATCCCGAGGTGCCGATTATTCATATGCATGTGCATGAGAACTATGGAGACTATGACAGCCATCTTCCGATTTTTACCGGTCCGGCGGGAAAGGACCCGTCGGGGATAAGAAGCCTCATTGGGCGTATGAAGAAACGCGGATTTTCCGGCTCTATTATTCTCGAACAATGGCCGGAGCCCGCAGACTTGCTTGATGAAGCCCGTGACAGACTCCTGGGCATGATCGGGAGTCCCCCTGAATTTCGCGGGCAAGGCAGCAGCGATTTTGTCGAGAGCATTGTGCAAGCGAATGAACGGTACCTGAGTTGGAGGAAGAGACTTGAATGGATCCAGGAGCTTTTCATCGACAACAGAAGGGAACTCAATATTGAACAACTCGTTTATATAGCCATCTATCTCCGTTTCATCGGTGCGGGAGAAGTCCGATGCAGTGAGGACGGCGGCCATTATCGTCCATCCAATCACGCAAGGATATCACAAAGGATATACAAGCGTCTCTCCGGGATGACAACCGCTGATAATGTTTTCATCATAAGAAAAATCTATCCATGGCTGCCTTCCTTTGACAGTCCCTTCATGAGAGCTGAACCCCTCACACGAATACGCGATATAGCGCATAGGAACGATATCCCCATGGAGCTCAAAGCGGAGATCAAACTTAAACTCCAGAACAAACTCCACCGCTCCGCGGGTCCGGAAGACCTCGCAGCGTCGGAGACATTGCTCAAAAAGATAACCGCACCGGGTGTTGAGTATCCTCCCGCTTTTGTTGAGGAATTCAAGCGGTTCCATGAGGAGCTGAAGGAGTTTTTTAATGCCCGTTCTCTGGACGAACAACTTACCGTCTTTATGAAGAAAGTGAGTGCTGAGGACAAAGGTTTGATACGCGAGTTTCTTGGGTCCAAAGGGAGAGCTGAGACCCGGGAACAAGTGCCGGAAACCTTCGAGCTTTTGACTGAACTGCGTGACAGAATCAGTAAGAAATTCGGAAAGAAAATCGGTGCGGAAGGACATCAACGTCAGTTGCTGGATATCGGATTAGAGGATTTCTCCTTCGTTCTGTTAAGCAGGCTGGTGACCCATTTTGATGCCGCGAAGAATGGTGTCCCATGGATTTTGATGCTGAATTCCCTTTCCCTGGCGGTTAAGAATTTGCGACTCAGCGGATTTGATATCGATGAGTGCAGCGCCTTGGAATCCGAACTAAAGACCTGGTCTGAGACGTTCGACAAAGAAGACCGAGACCAGTTGTTGCGTATTAAGGCGACCATTGACAGATGCCGAAGGCTGGCAGACGTTTACTGCGATAAAATTCTCGATCTCTTCCCCGGAAGGGTTGAAAGCTTAGGTCAGTCCCTCGGTGTGGCGGAGCACGCCATAAAGGCCTTTATCGAAGGCGATATCAGGGGCCATCCGATCTTTCAATTCTCAAAGCTTGTCACGATGCTGCTCAAAAAAATCCGGGCACTTGCAGCACTTCCTCCCTGGGATGTTATCGTGCCGGGAAAGGTTTCGGGAACCATGAGAGCGGCCTCGCGCATAAGCGACCTGTCACACGCGTACAACGAGCCGGTAGTTGCCCTTCTGGATAAAATAGAAGGGAATGAGGAGATTCCCACCTGGATAGCCGGTATTATTGTTGCCCAGGAAACATCGCTGCTCTCTCACCTGGCAGTGAGGGCACGGCAAAGAAACATTCCGTTCGCATCGTGCGATGGGAAAAATGGTTTTTCGAACATAAAATATATTATGGGAAAACAGGTTATTCTGGACGTTTCTCCGGACCAATTACATCTCAAAATAGCCGGTGGACAAGAGGCCGGAGAGGCTGATGACCGTGATATGGAGAAGCAACATGTATGCGCCACGGTTCCTTCAGTGGATCTGTCTCCTCAAACCAGGATGCTCCCTCTCTGTGACGTGGCCCCTGAGACCGGAGGGAACAAGGCTTTTGGGGCAAGAAGACTTGAAGAATTTTCATCCCGCGAAGGGGTAGGTTTCAGAACGCCTGCAGGAGTTGTGATACCCTTTGGCATTATGGATGAATCACTCCACTCTTGGCCCCCATCTGAAAGAGAATACCGGCTCCTGGTCGATGAATTAAATGGACTATCCGGTGATGATTTTAACGGCGCCCTAAAAAGGCTTAAAGATATAATCGGTCAGCTTCAAGTTCCGAAGGACATTGTATCGTCTGTTATCGGGACACTCGGCGAGAATCAAAGGCTGATAGTCCGTTCGAGCTCTAACTGTGAGGACGGGTGCGGGTTCTCAGGAGCAGGGGCGTATGACTCCGTTGTCAATGTGGTCCCTTCAGAGGTATCTCAAGCTATCTGTACGGTCTGGGCATCTCTATGGAACAGCGCCGCAGTTGCCGGCAGGAAAAATGCGGGCATACCCCATCACAAAGCCTATATGGCTGTTCTTATCCAGCAGATGATCGTCCCGGAGTTTTCCTTCATCATGCACACAATTAATCCTGTGAGTAATAACCAGGCCGAGATTTATCTCGAAGTTGCGGTCGGTTTCGGTGAAACCTTGACTTCAGGGGTCACTCCGGGCATTCCTTATCGAATGGTCTTTGATAAGGATACGGAAAAGGTGTGCATGCTCGCCTTTGCCAGTTTCAGCAGCTCGGCCTGGCCAGGCCCGAAAGGGGGAATCATCCGCAAGACCATGGACTATTCCAAGATTGATTTATCGAGAGATCAAGCATCCAGAAACCGAATCGGAATTCGTCTGGGAACAATAGGGAGGTCGGTTGAGAACGCCCTGGGAGGCCCGCAAGATATCGAAGGACTTATTTCAGGAGGTACGGTTTATCTGGTCCAATCACGTCCGCAGCAAGGTGTGAAATGTCCGCTATGACCGGCATTTATTCTCAGTGTCCTCCTGTTCTTGCTCTTTTCCAGAAGAGGATCGGAGGCGATGATGCTCTTCTTCAGTTAGCCGGTTTAAGGTTTAAAGAAGCAGGGCTTGGAGGAGAGTTTTATGCGGAATCACCCGAAGAACTCGACTGGCTTTTGAAGTTTAAGTCATTGCCTGAAAGGCCGGCGATAGTCCACTTGAGTCGCGGCCTTAATCTGTTCGAGGAGGCGGGCCGCAAAATGATCCTCGACTTTGCTCAGTTGTTTAAAGGTCGAATCTTCGGAATGATTGTCCATGATCAAACTGAAATCGCCGACCGCTTTAACGAATACGCGGGTTTCCTGCGTGAACTGGAATACGCATTGGACAAAATCGAAGGATGTCCCTGTCTGTTTATCGAATATGCCGCAGGATTGGAGCCGGGACTTTTTATGAAACTTTTCAAAGAGGTACAGGAACTGACACACGTGAGCGCATGCATCGATATAGGCCATATAGGTCTTTGGCAGGCGAAAAACACCTATTTACGCTTTCATCCGGGAGAAGAGTTCTTTGCCCTTAAGCCTGATAATCCGCGTCTCTTCGAGGTGCTGGAGGACGTCCAACGCGCAGTGTCCTCTGCATTGGAAACCGTTCTTCTGGTGGTCCGGGAACTCGGCCGTCTGGGTAAGCCGCTTCACTTTCACTTACATGATGCTCACCCGTTGTCGAACTCCGGTTCTTTCGGCATATCCGATCATCTGAGTTTCCTCGATAAGATCCCGATACCTTTTGAATACGAGGGCAGGAGATATCTTGATCCGATGTTCGGCCCTTCCGGCCTCTCAAAGGTTGTCAAAGAGGCATTGCAATGGCTTGACGCGGACCGGCTCTCGTTCACCCTGGAGGTCCATCCGGGAGAGGGCAGGCTTCCTCTCGGGAATGCCTCTCATCTTTTCAATCATTGGCGAGATAAAGGGAATGCCGAGCGCATGAACTTCTGGCTGTCGGTCCTTCACAAGAATCAGAATCTTGTACTGAAGGCATGCGGGAAAAAAGAGGCCGGCGTGGAGAAGGGTGCTGGAATGATCATCTATAATTTATTCCCGCTCCTTGCCGGCAAGTTTACTGAATGGGAAACTCATTTATCAAGGGCATCCGACCTGGGTTTTACCTGGGTTTTTGTTAACCCCATCCATCTTCCCGGCGCCTCGGGAAGCATTTATTCGATAAAAGATTATTTCAGTTTTAATCCCCTTTTGGTAGATTCGAAAAGAGACGAACTTCCCCAGGATCAGGTGAAAGAGATGATAAAGACCGCAGAAAAGCTGGGACTGAGGATTATGGTCGACCTTGTGATAAACCATTGTGCAGCTGATTCGGACCTGATCAGATCGCATCCCGGATGGTTCCTTCGCGAGCCGAATGGCCGGATCGCCCATCCCTTTGCGGATGAAAACGGAAAGAGAGTGACCTGGAAAGACCTCGCACAGTTTGATCACAGAAATACAAGGGACAAAGAGGGCCTCTTCCGGTTTTCCCTCGATGTCGTGAAGTTTCTTGCAGAACTCGGCTTTAAGGGATTTCGCTGCGATGCCGCGTATCAGATCCCAAGAAATATATGGGAAAGGCTCATAAAAGAGGCCGGGAAGACGTACCCGGATCTGCTCTTTTTTGCCGAGACGCTCGGAACTACTCCGGACCTGACCAGAAAAACCGCGAGTGCCGGTTTTGACTACATATTCAACAGTTCGAAGTGGTGGGATTTCGACAGCCGGTGGTTAATGCAGCAGTATAACCTCACGCGAGACATTTCCCCTTCCATCAGCTTTCCTGAAAGCCACGACACCATGAGAGTCAGCGAGGAATTGAACGGCAATCCGGCCGGGATTAAACAGCGGTACCTTTTCTCCGTCTTGTTTTCGGCAGGTGTTATGATGCCTATCGGATTTGAATTCGGCTTCCGCAGGAGGCTGCATGTTGTAAAGACGAGGTCCAGGGATTGGGAAGAAACAGGCATTGATCTGACATCTTTCATAACGGCGGTGAACAAGATCAAGGCGGAGCACAAAATCTTTCAGGAAGATGCGCCCACAGAGATGCTGCCTCACAGGAATCCCCGTGTCTTGCTGATGTGGAAGGCGTCCACTCACACTCAAGAAGAATCCCTGTTTATCCTCAATAAGGACATCCACAACGAACAATATTTTTATGAGGAAAATCTTCAAAGGTATGTACAGGCAGGGGCTCCGCTCCTTGATATCTCTCCCGAATATCCCCTGGACTATATTCCCGTGCCTTTTTCTTATAACCTGCAGCCGGGACAGGGTATTGTGCTGATCACCTCGAGGGACACTGTTCCTGAGGATTGAAGCGTCGCGCTTGAGGTGACAGAATAATGCGTTTGTCGTATAAAAAAATTACAAAAGGGGATTTATTAAGAAAGACCTATGAAATTTCATACCACCTTTATATATCGCAATTATGTCACCAGATTCTTTCTTCTCCTCACGGGCAAGTATAGACCATACCACACGACCCTCTAATTTTATGGGGGTGCCTTTATGATTAATGTGAAGCCGGTATTCCTTATTTATCTCAAGCTTCTTTGTTGCTTCTATAGCCGCTCCACCAACACTTATATCGATTATTCTTATATTTGAGGAATGGAGAAATTCTCTCTGGATTTCCGTGATTGTAAACCTCTCATTCCTTCTTTTCTCATCTCCGGCATATTCCATGTTGCGGGACTCGAACACTTCGCCTTTATTTTTCTCCTTTGGGCCGTATCGCGTCCTCGCAATTTGCTCTGCCTCAAGCCAATTATCAAGATCACGGCCCTCGACTCGCCCGCTCTTCTCATACAGTTCAAGAGCTACCATGGCTATTTCATTGTATAAATCGGTATCATCCATACACTTCCTTCCATTATAAAATATATACTTCAAAAATGTGGCTATTATTATATCAAGTTTTTATTCTGATGCCATGTTGTAGAGTAGAGTAAGTTTGAAATCGAACTTTCGAGAAGGAATCATCCGCTATCCCAGACATATGCCTGCGGGAAACAGATTTCCAGATGAAAATCGAAATTACCGACGATTCATCCAGTTATCGAGGTCACCTTCCCAATCGAATATTTCAAAAGTCCATGACTTGTATTGATTCTTTCATCTTTAGCCACGTAATGTGGATGATTTTAATGGGGTGCGCAGTACACTTGGAAATGTTTACTGTTGAGCAGTCAAAAATATTGGAAATTATTGGTAGTAATATGCAGTGGAAGTCACAGTGATAGTCTAGATTTTATTGCTTTTTACATTTTTCTAATTCTTCCTTCAAGCTCTCTATTTCTTCTTTTAACTCTACCATCCTTAGTTCCCTGCCGACTGCCATATCATAAAAATCTTCAAGCTCTTTCACCCTTTTTTTAATCTCTTCCTGAGCCGCTTTACGCTTACTGATGTTCCTCATTATAGAAGTATAATTTGTAATATTTTGTTCCTTGTCCTTCAATGTTACCGCTGTAATTTCAACTGGCACTATTCTCCCATCTTTTGCAAGTCTTAATGATTCATAGCCCGTGAAAAAGCCTTCAGCATTCAAAGTACTGATACAGTGGTCGAGTTCTTTCTGAGCTAATTCATTTGGGATAGTGATAGTGAATGGTCTTCCAAGGATTTCTTCCGCTTTGTAACCGAGCATCTTTTCAGCGCCTTCATTCCATGAAATTATGTTCCCATTCAGGTCAATGGAACAGATAGCATCTGGAATAGTTTTAACAATGGAAGCCAAAAATTTCATTTCTTCCTGCGCCTTCCTGCGCTCGGTGACATCTTCTCCTGAACTGAGTGTCCCGATAATATTTTCTGATTCATCTTTTAATACAGAATTGTGCCAGGCGATAATCTTCTCTTCTCCGCTTTTTGTCAAAACTGAGTTTTCAAAATATTCAACTACCTCAACTTCTCCAGCCATTAGATTTATATAAGCAGATTTAACTTTAGCCCTATCCCGTTCTGGCACAAAATGAACAAACCACTTTTTCCCAACAATCTCTTGTTCAGGATAGCCCAGGATTTCACTCCCCTTTTTATTGATAAGCGTGACTCTTTGTTCAGCATCGATAGCTAGCAGCATCACGCCCGCTACATCAAGGTATGTTTGTGCTTTATCTCTTTCTTTTCGTAACGTTTCCTTTGTTAACTTGCGCTGGATAATTCTCCACATCCCTTCCATCAAGAGTGTCAGTTGTCGAACATCCGACGCATCATAGTAAGCAGATTTGTTGCCTACTCCCGCTATAATCACTATGTGATCTCCATCAAAAATTGGGGCATTCATATGGCGAATGAGTTCGACATGATCTTTGGGGTAACCCTTCTTCCACTGATTTGGAGCAGTGTAATCATTGGTAATGACAGGTTTGCGCTGGCGTACCGCTTCTCCCCAGAGTCCCGTCGTCTCGACTGGATAAATCAGGGGTTTATTCGCAATGCGACATTCTTCCAGTGCACTTTTTGACCAAGAGTACATTGTTAACACCGTCTCATCATCATTCATGAATGCAAGATACCCAAGCTTGCTTTCCGTCAGGCGAATCGCTTCTTCCAAAGCGAAGTCCGTTAATTCCTTAAGTGAAGCATCTGGCATATGGTTCAGCTTTAGTAGAGCCTCCATGCGGGCTTCATTTAATTTCAAAGATTTTTCTGCACCCTTGCGCTCAGTAATGTCACGAGCAATTGCACATAAAGCATTCCTACCGCCATAAGATATGAGGCTTACATTTACTTCGACATCCACTAAAGTACCATCTTTCCTGCGATAGCGTCTCTCTCCCATAAAATAATTCTGTCCCTTAAGTAAATAGTTGATCTTATCATCAATATCTTCTCGCTCATGGTTAACAAAATCGTAGACAGTCAACTTGGTTACCTCATCGGAACTATAATCAAGTAAACGTTGAAATGATTGATTGGCATGGAATAATTGCCTGCTCTCTGCATCCGCAAGATAAATACAATCAGCGCTTTGTTCAATTATTGCCTTGTCACTCTCCTCGCTCTCACGTAACAACCTCTCCTCCGCTCGCTTGAGCTCGGTCTCTGACTCTCTTAATTGAAAACTTTGTTCACGCAATTCTACGATTTCATTGATGAGTTGGTCCCTTGTTTTATCTTCATCTTTCATGTAAGGATTTTCTGGATGTGATCATACAATAAAGGCTGGTTTTTAGGATTAATTTCTTCATTAAATTCGATACCCATAAAATAGATACCCCCTATATTTTTTGTATAGATAACACATCCCTCGATGGAATCATTTCTTATGCCATCTATAGATATAAAATTAATGGTAATTGATACATTCGTGTCGATTTCTATCGGATCATCAGAATATAATCCGATTCCTCCTACAGATATACTACCTGGTATGGTCTGAATTGACAGAAATTCACCTTTATTTTCAAATTTGAGTGTGGCAGTTCCTGTTATCGGAATTCGCTTATGCTGACGTTTGTTTATCATATTTTTTTAACCTAAATGTAGCACATCTTTGGTGCTATTTCAATTGGTTGGTTGATTTTAGAGTGAATATAGAAGACCACGTTTTTATTGATTACCGCTTGAAGGCTTCAATATCTGCACGGGCTGTTAGTATGCGTGTTTCAGGAAGAAGCAGTTATTCACCCAAGATTTCTTATATATTTAGTTCTACTTATCACCTTCAATGTAAATTTTTGAAATAAAGTCATATAATGTTTAATAAATTTCTTGGGAAGGAGTAAATTTAATGCCCGAAGTTGAACTTCCGAATACTGAAGAACTCGAAGAAGTAAGAGGCAAACGGTTCACTAAACGAGTCGCACTTACTACTGCTATTTTTGCTGTTATTCTTGCTATCACCTCATTGGGAGGGAATAATGCGATGAAGGAGATGCTACTTGCACAACAGCAATCTTCTGACCAGTGGGCATTTTACCAGTCTAAGGTGATCCGGGAACATTTCTATAAAATCGAGAAGATGCGTATAGAAGCAGACCTTCACCAATGGGGAGCTTCAATGAAACCAGAAGTCAGAGAAAAATATGAAACAATGCTGAGAACAATAAGCGACGAAGAACTGCGCTATAATGTCTGAGAAGAAAAAGATCGAACAGGATGCCAAAGATCTTGAACGTGAGCGTGATATAAATCGGAGCAAAGATCCTTACTTCGACTATGCAGAGGTTCTACTCCAAATTTCTATTGTTATGGCTTCAATCTCTATTCTCGCAGTTTCCAGATACATGTTCTATTTTGCTTTAATACCTGCGGGATTGGGAAGCTTATTTATGCTTAATGGTTATTTACTAATATTCCGCGTGCCATTTTTTCATTAAGAGGCTGTTTGTGATGTCAGAGATATTTATCGTCATTAATTCAGATTTTATTCTCATCGGTTAATCATCGACATTCGATCATCCGGCGTCGATCATTATCAGCTGAAATATGCATCATGGTATCGGATCTCAATATGCATGATTTCAG
>CAVZMO010000052.1:0-15495 GCA_963776195.1 Thermodesulfovibrionales bacterium | reverse complement strand
CGAATCGTTGCTGAAATATTTTTTTCCCCTTCCAAATACAAAGAGTTCTACTTTTCACAATATACCGTGCATAGGGCAAGTTGCCCTGCTGTCCCGCATCGTCATCTTTAGAATATTAAATAATTTCAGCATGTTATGTTTTGGCATCACCTTTGCTAGTCTATTTTCAACAATAATTTAAGATAATCGGAAAGGAGACAGGAATGAAATCAGAGGGCCAGAAAGAAACTGCTGCGTTTATTACATCGAGGGATACCCTTGACGGTGCTTATCCCGGACTGGTTTTAGGAATCAACGCCGCAAGGTTAGGAATGGAATCAAGGGTTTTTTTTACCTTCATGGGGATTAACGTAATACGTAAAGGTTGGACGGAAAAAGCCAAATTTCAACCGCCGGGTTTTATGGGCGCCATACCCGGTATGTCAGCTATTGCTACCTGGATGATGAAGTCGAAAATAAAAAAAGCTCACATACCCTGCCTTGGAGACCTTCAGGAGATGGCTCAGTGCGAAGGTGTAAAATTCATTGCCTGTAAGATGACCATAGACATGATGGGACTTTCTGAAAATGATTTCATCGACGGGGTCACGATACAAGCTGCCGAGGAATTCTTAAAGTACGCAAAGGATTGTAATATCTGTTTGTTTACATAAGTCTTATTGCAGATGAATCGACGATTCCCGCTCTGTATGACCTTTTCGAAGTCTTGGAGGGGGGGCAGCCAGTCGGAGGGACAACTGGCTGCCGGAAGGTAAAAATACTGTCTTATGTTCTAAGTTACAAGAAAAATATGAAGAAATAACGAAGGAAATATGAAAGAAGTGTGAAGACGGTGCGAAGGTTGGGCGCTTTTCTTTTAACCGTCCGCGGTGTTCAGCGCCTCAAACCTCTCCTCGAAATCCCTCGATTTCGCATCAAGCTCTGCTGTCAGAATTTCAAGCTCGCCAAAGAGGATCTCGATTTGTGCTCTTAGCCTCGTGAATCGGACCTCGACAGCTGCTTGATCGATTCGCCGTCCCCTTTCACGGAAGCCTCAACAAGCGCCTGCGTGTCCTCCTCAATCCGCTGTTCAAGCCCGGTGATCTCCTCTTCTACTTCGGAAATCCTTGCCTGAAGGGGCGACAGAGTCCTTGAGCGGTTATTAATCACTTCAGCCTTCATCCTTTTCAAATCCTTCCTTCTTGTGCCATTGCCCTTTTTGTCCGGAATGCTGGACGCTGCGGACCGAGGGGCAGAACCCTCATCTTTCCAGCCAGCCTCTGTCGAGGAAGTCCTGATAGGTACCTTCAAAAAGTGTCACTTTCCCCCTCATCGAAGACAATAAGCCGTGAGGCTATTGCGCTGAGGATCATCTCGCTATGGGTGACGATGACAACAGCGCCTTTAAATGCGTCAATCGCGGCCAGGAGACGAGTCCACGGATTCCATATCGAGATGGTTGGTGGGTTCGTCCAGCAATAACAGATTGGCGGGGCTGACGATCAGTTTGCCCAAAAGCACCCGGCTTTTCTCTCCGCCTGAAAGCACGCTCACCTTCCTTGAGGGCGCTGTCGCCTTCGAACATCATAATGCCGATGCAGATTTTGCGCGCGGCGCCTCCTGTGGTGATCAGGCTGCACATCGAGTATCTCTTCCTCCACCGTTTTTTCAGGAGAGAGCCGCTGGATATTTGTCTGGCCGAAATAGGCCAGCCTCAACTGTGAATGAGGGTGAACCTCCTGCTCCGGAGAGCAGCGCGGCCGCGCTGCTGCAAGAAGGTTCAGAAGTGTTGTTTTGCCTTTTCCGTTTTTCCCGATGACTGCTATACGGTCATTTTTGCCGACGGTCAGAGTTCAACCCGTCTATGAGCGGAGGGCGCCCTGTCTCGGCGCAAAGGCAAAAGAAATGTCCTTTACGTCGATAAGACATTTCACCGTAAACGGCGCCGGAACAAATTCAAATTCGAGGTCCTTTATCACCGACATCTTTCGAGCCTCTCCTTCTTCCGGAGGGACTTTATCTTCGATTGTACCACCCGCGCGCGGGTCGCCTGCGCCCTGAACCTATTTATGAACTGCTCCACATCCTTGCGCCTCTTCTCATCGTTTATTCTCGTCTGCTCGTCAACTTCCTCTTTCCATGAGTATCTGTTGATAGAGCTTGTGGGTCGGTCCCGCTATTTTTCGGATCTTATTGCGGTGGATACCCATAGTATGGGTTGTCACGCCGATTGCATAAAGTCCCTGTCGTGAGTGATCAAAATAAGTTGCCCCCTCCAGCCGTTCAGGAACCTCGTGAGCCATCGTATCGAGACGATGATGTCACAGTTTGTCGGCTCGTCGAGAAGAAGCAGGTTCGGGTCCGAGACAGGCGGCTTCGCAAGATTCAAACGGACCTGATTCCCTCCCGACAACTCAAGGGGATGGCAGAGAAAAATCCTCCATCGAAAATCCAAGGCCCATCAGAACCGTCTCTACTTTATAGGACTCATCCCTTCCGTCATCAGAGGGTTTAAGGCCGAGACATCTCTTCCTTCAGCACAGAGTCTTCGCTGAACGCAAGGTGCTGAGAAAGGTCGCCCACCGCATAATTATTCGGGATACTCACAGCGCCGCACATCCGGCTTTTCTTCGCCGGTTATCATCCTTAAGAGGGTCGTCTTTCCGTGGCCGTTTCTGCCAACAAGCCCTATCCGCTCCCCGGCATTGACCGTAAACCCGACATCATCGAATAGTACCTGAGTGCCGTATGCCTTCGAAAGATTGCTTACCTGTATCACGCATATATTTTAACTGAAGAACATCATTTATCGCTTCCCGCGTCCTGAACGTTCCATCACAAAGAACGGAGCGTGATTCGATGTGAATACCGGCGGGTCATTTTTCAGGATCGCCGAAATCGCAGGGTGTCGCCTGAATTCATTTTCGAGGAACAGCCGGACACGCCTTCTGTCCCATCCAACGGGATGGATAAAGTCGGTGTAAAGGGAAAGATCGCCCTCATAGAACCTCCTCGTCTCGATCCCCGGGTCGGTCATCCCGCAGACAGGCATATTGAATATCGCAAGGTTGAGGAAATCGATGCTGTCACTGTGCTTCACGGTAAAGTCGAGGGTTTTCCTTGCGGACGCCTCCGTCTCGGCCGGCGTACCAATATCAGATAAACATAGGCGCCGATCCCCGCTCTTTTCAGGTTCTTCAGAACGACTGATGCCATCTCAACGCTGATCCCTTTCTGCATGGCATCGAGCACACCCTGGTCCCCGGATTCGATACCCAGCTTGAGCATGACGCACCCTCCTCGTCTCAGCTCTGTACAGAAATCGGGATCTGCCAGGTAGGACCGATGCGGACGAACCCATACCAGGGGACAGATATTTTGTCTGTGGAAAGGGCATCGAGGAGCGCAGGGCTTATCGCATTATCGACGAGATGGACGAGAGCGGGATTCGTTGTTTCTCTGATTGCCTTCAAGTCCGAAATAACTTGACGGGGAGAAATGGGGACATAAGGATTGCCCTCTGCCTTCTCGGGACAGAACCCGCATCTGCTCCAGTAACAACCTGTCGATGCGCTGTAAGGCAGGATGAAGCCGGGTGAAAGATAACTATCCAGCGACAGAGCACTATAATCCGGCGTCGGCATCGCCTCTCCCCTCGCATCCGGACGCAGAATCGAAAGAAGCTGATGCTCGCCGGGTCCCGCCACGAGGTAATCTGCCAGTCCGGAGAAGGGGTTTTTCCACGCAGGCTTCCTTAACCACGAAGTAACAAGTCCGCCTCCCATAATCACTTTCAGCTTCGGAAACTCGCGCCTTATGAAACCTATCATCGAAAAGGCGCTTAATGCCTGGCTCAGATAATTCAGGGAGATACCCACGGCAGAGGGCTCCCTGTTGCGGAAAAGCCCTCTGAGTCTCGACCGAAAATAGGGATAAAAAGGGTTCAGCTGAGGGCGTTCCGCAGCTTTCAGGAGGTCTTCGCTACTCAGGGGAGACAGCCCCTTATATTCGTAATTTGCCAATCCCACCGCTGTACCCGCCGGCGAGACTTCGGACAGGACCCTGCTTATATCTCTGACCGCTCTCTTGTAACGGTCAATATTCCGGTAAAGGCCGGGGCCTCTCAGAGAAGAAATATTTCGCTGACAATTGCGGAAGGCCCTCTTCGTCCACGCATCATTCACCGTTCCCAGTGGAACAGGCATTCGGAGAAGATGGAGGAGTCCCTCTATATTCGCATCCAGGAGCCGGTGTTCAATTCCATGTCTCCCAAGCATCCCCGAAAGCCTCGCTATACCGGCAGGCGGCTCACACGTCTTTGCGCCAGGCGGATAGATGAGGATTATCAAGGAGATTTCCGCCCGATCAGTCCGTACTGGATAGCAATGCCTAACACCAAAAGGAAAATGAAGAGCGGCTGTGTGAGCTGCGTGCTGAAGTGCAGGGCCTGGAGTATGAGGACGGAACCCACGACCGACGACAGGATAATGAGGGTCCATCCGAACAATACCCTCATAAGGAGCGCGCCGATCAATCCGCCCGCAACGAATACAAGCCACCGGTAAGGTGCGGCTGTCATGCCCAGTTCCTTCATCAATGCGGTGAGCAGATAACCGCCTGCAAAAAATCCTCCCGCCATAACGGCGAATTTCTGCAGGAAAACAGCAAGAGCCGCCCCTATCAACCCCGCGAGCAAGGCAAAGATAATTTTGACATTGTGGGGCTGCCCATGGATCACGTGCACTATAAGATCAGAGGCGAAGATGAAACCCACTATGCCAAGGAAGAGCCAGTAAAGCTTGCGTCCCATGGTGAGCATTGCGGTCCCCAAAAAAAGTTTCAAGAGCGGCATGAGACTTTCATCCTTTTCTCAAAAAATAGTTTATCACCCTGATACAACAATTTTAAACCCGTCAGGGCATTTCAAGATCTAATCCCGTTATTGTATTATTAAGCCACACGAAACCGAGAGGACCCACGAATCGCAAATGCCGTGTTTCACAGGCAAGGAGACAAAATGCAGGAGAATAAGAGAGGCTTTAACGAATTCTCAGAGGATCAAATGAGAGAAGCGGTCAATCGCTTTCAGAGCAAGATCGTACAGTGGATCGAGGAGGAAGGAATTCTCTGTGGTTCCTGTAACGGATACGATCTTTATCTTGGAATACGAAGGGCATTAACGGGAGAATGGATAAAGAGTCAATATCTGCACGGTAAAGAAATGAACTGCCCCTCCTGCGGCGCCGGCGGAAGATATGATGAAATAAAGAGTGGCGGCAAGAGACCCGAATTTGCCGATGCCATATGGTTTGACAACCATACTAATTCATGGAAGTGTTATGAATGCTGGCTCAAGTAATATTCAGCATTTTGCCTCCGTCTTTTGAGAAACGTGAAAGCATGGCCATAGGGGGAGAACATACCGACAGTTAATAACTTAATACAACATAGTAACTACACATTTTGCTATACTAATTATAGAATTATGGACGATTTTGAGCGGGGACTGCGCAATGTTTTTGTCCTATCTCTTTCCTTCCGGTTATCAACATCAAAAGGAAATGCGACCACACATCGAGCTGTGTGATTTTTTGTTTAACTTGTTAATAGACTAATTTTAAGGAGTACCGTGGAAAAAGAGGATATCTTTGAAGAGGTTGTAGACATAGGCAAGAGACGTGGAAAACTTACCTATGCAGAGATAAATGACGCTGTTCCTCCTGATTATTTTTCCCCGAGTGAAATAGAAGAACTCATGGATCTTCTCCGCGATGTCGGAGTTGAAATTGTCGATGACCAGGAAACCGATGTTGATGAGGAAGAAGTCTTGAGTCCGGAAGAAGATGCGGGGCATGAAAAGACAGAGGACATCGTCCAAACATATTTCCACTCGATGGGCAATATTTCACTGCTTACAAGAGATGAAGAAGTGGAGCTCGCTAAGATGTTGGAAGAAGGAAAAAATATAATTAAGGGAATAATTGCGGCACTGCCCTTATACCGGAAATTCGAGGCAAGTTTGGACTCCGATAACGGAGATGACCTGGACAATGCAGAAGAAAAAGCGGAAGAAGCTCTTAAAATGAGTCTGAATGCACTTGACGCCCTTATGAGCAGCATAAGGATCGCCGACGGAAAGATCGCAAGATACGGGAATCTGAAGAATTTAAAGAAACTGATTCATGACAAAAAGAAACAGGCTGTCGCTTCGATGCAACTTGATACCGTTGTTCAGGAAGTTCAGAACGAGTATAAGCGGACTGAGTCGGAAGTGGGGATCAGGGTTGATGCATTGAAAGCTATGTGGGACAGGATAACCAGGGCAAGGATTCTTGTCGGCGAAGCACAGAACGAATTAATTACCCGGAATTTGAGGTTGGTAATAAATATTGCCAAAAATTATGTAGGAAGAGGCCTCCCGCTGCTTGACCTCATACAGGAAGGCAATATAGGGCTCATGAAGTCCGTTGACAAATTTGACTATGAGAAGGGGTTTAAATTCAGTACGTATGCAACGTGGTGGATCAGACAGGCGATAACAAGGGCTATAATCGACCAGACAAAGACCATCAGGGTGCCCGTTCATATGATGGAGTTTTATAACAGAGTTACCAAGGCATCACGCGAACTCACCCAACAGCTCGGAAGAGAGCCGGGCAAGGAAGAAATTGCCAAAAGACTGGAAGTATCAACGGGAAAAATCGAAGAAGTATTCAGGGCAATACAGGACCCGATAGCGCTTCAGACTCCCATAGATGATGAAAATTCAAAACTCGAGGACCTTGTTAGTGATAAGAATAGCCCTTCTCCATACTCCGATACGGAAAAGAATATGGTCACAGAGCAGATACTGAAGGTTCTTAATACTCTCGCCCCCAGGGAAGCACAGATCATAAGAATGAGATTCGGTATAGGATGTGAAAAAGACTATACCCTCGAAGAAGTCGGAAACCATTTTTCGATTACACGTGAAAGGGTGAGACAAATAGAGGCAAAGGCACTAAGAAAACTTAAGCATCCGAACAGACGCAAGTCATTGAAGATATTAATCGATTAATTCTTTTCTCCCTTGCCACGAAAATTTTTTAATGCCGCTAAAGCCTCGCTTTTCACTAGAGAGTCACTGTCACTGTCTGCGATGCGCTGAAGGTGAGGGATTGCCTCAGTATCTCCGATCCGTTCGAGTGCCTTTATGGCGCTCAGTCTTATCGCAGTACTCCGGTCTCCTAACAGGCCGACTAAATGGGGGACCGCTTTTGAATCGCCGATTCTCCCGAGTGACTGGATTGACGCTTCTCGGCAAGAAGCTCGCGGTCGGTTACTCCGCTGATAAGTGTATCGACCACCTTTGAATTCCCTTTGAAGTTACCAAGCGCAACAGCCGTATAAGACTTTATTGACGGACATTCCCAGTTAGAAAAATTATCGTTAAAAATTGACAATAAAAGTTCCACCGCTCTGGGATCCTGCGCTTCTCCAAGCAATAGAATCGCCTTAATCTTAACCGGCCAATATTCACTGCGGGTACCGGCAACCTCCCTCAGCATATGCAATGTCATTTCATCTTTGCGGTTTCCCAGGCTTTCGACTGCCGACAGGCGGACTTTCCAATCACTGTTGCCAAGGTCCGCTTTTATTCTGTCAAGGTTGTCTCCTGCAGATACCTTCCCCGGTGCGACCATAACTGTACCCAAAAACAGACAAAATAGAACACGGCCGAAAATCTTCTTAAAATATTGCATTATTTTTTCTCCTTTTTCCGGTGTCCTTTAGAAATATTTTATCACAACTCGGCAAGCCGGGAACGGAATGGCCGGACGAAACGATTTGCAGGAGATGCTGCCGAATTGTAATGATATTTCCGTGTGCTTATACTTCTCAAAAGGGTATTTGATATAATCTAAGACATGGGAGAGATTTCAGACCCTAAGCTGTACAGAACGGGAGAGGAAATAGCCCATAGCGTCACCCACGGTATAGGTATGCTCCTCGCTGTTGCAGGACTGGGAATATTAATATCCCGCACAGCCGCCTTCTGCAGCGCCCGTCATATCGTCAGTTGCGCCATTTATGGCGCAGCGCTAATCGTTCTCTATTCCGCATCCACCTTATATCACGGCATCCGGCACCCGAAGGCAAAAAAGGTTTTGAGGATAATAGACCATTCATCGATCTATCTCCTCATTGCAGGCACTTATACACCTTTCACCCTGGTGAACCTGCGGGGGGCATGGGGATGGGCGCTTTTCGGGACCATCTGGGGACTCGCTCTATTGGGTATTGTCCTTCAGTTTTCACCTCTTCGAAAATTTTCGTATATCAGGCTTGTCCTCTATATCACGATGGGATGGGCAGCATTAGCTGCTATCAAGCCTCTCGCCGCTTCGGTCCCTCGGGTCGCGCTGGCTCTCATAGTGGCGGGGGGCCTGCTGTATACGGTTGGAATATTCTTTTATTTGTGGCGTCGCTTGCCATATCACCACGCCATCTGGCATGTATTCGTACTGTCCGGCAGCGTCCTGCATTATCTCGCGGTTCTTTTGTCAATGAATCCTTCCAGTGTGTGAGCAGACACGTGCCATATCTTACAGATTACATTGTTATATCGCAAGAATCGGGGAATCATGTTATCATCTCGATAAACAGGGCTATTAATTCTCTATATGTCTTCATTAGACTATATGATCTATGAATATAAAGTTTCTTGAAGGGTTTGAACATTATCTGGCAATCGAGGATGATAATTTATCGAAGACCGTTGCTCTTTTGGCAGAGGATTATCCACTCGTCCTGGATTTAGATAATCTGTACAATTCCTGTTTAAATATTGCCCTTCCTGCCGATTCAAATATTATGATGCCCGCATTTCTTCATCTGATATCACATCAGGAATTTTATTGTGGAATGGCTTCCTTCCTAAGGCTCCACAAAACTCAATCTTTCCGCTGTTTACGGGCTGCACTTGATAGTACTTTTACTGCTTATTACCTATTGAAGAATCCCGATAAAACGGAGATCTACGTGGCCAAAATCGGAAATGCTGCAAAGTGGGATAATCTGTTTCGCAATATAAAACCAATTATAAAGAACAATCAAAATGTTTTCCCCTTAGCTGCCGGACTCCCGGAGATTTATGATCTCTGCAGCAAATTTGCTCATGCAGATCCTGAGGGTATTTTACACAAATACTTCATGAACAAACAGGAAAAGAGACTATACGCACAGTATTTTGATTTTGAAAAAACGCTCGGCGATTACAAAAAATGGTTTGCCTTTCTATTGTTCTATTTCTTTAAAGTATTTTTGATTTACTGGCATGAAATGCTGAAAAGCAAGGCTGGGAAAAGGAAAAAAGAAATAGACTATTTGATAAAGGAATATAAAGTTAAAATAAACGCCTTGAGAAAAAAATATCCCATACGCTGACCTCGTTGACTCGCGGCATTTCTCTCCTTTTTGCTTACATTTTATCATTATAATGGGTTCACATCACCTTACAGCGCATTACAATAACATCAGGATTTGTTGAATTAACTGTCTCAACTTTGATAGTGTATCAAGATAAACAATTCAATAATAGTGTTCTATAAAACACTTATGAAAGAAATCTGAAGGAGAGACATGATAACATCACTCGAAGAATTGAAAAAAGAGAGAGCGCTGATCAATGCCATTGACTGGGAAATGACGCCGGAAATGGCTGTGCGGGTTTATTTAGAGTGGGGGAACATCTGGGCGCATGGGGAGAACAGAAGACATGTCATCCGCTCTAAAAGCGATTATTCGGTCTATTTTGTCGTGAACTGCTGGGACAGGCCCTATCTCATTTATCTCATCAAGAGAAATTCCGAAGATGCGGTGGAAGTCGCAAAGTTTGAATTGCCGCAAAGATTTGAATTGCCCGTATGTCAGTATAAGGGAATATATCCGGTTGAAGGCGAACTCAAGGAGTGGCTGAGACAAGAATTAAACGCTGCCTGAAAAGTGATTCAGGATAAAAACCCTCTGATCAAAAAGGACGTGGTCATCATTGGAGCGGGGGCTGCCGGTCTCATGTGCGCAATAGAGGCCGGAAAGAGAGGCCGCTCGGTTCTCGTCCTTGAGCATATGAACAAGATAGGGAAAAAGATCAGGGTTTCAGGGGGCGGGCGCTGCAATTTCACGAACATAAATTTGAGGCCGGACAATTATCTGTCCGCCAATCTCCATTTCTGCAAATCCGCTCTTGCCCGCTTTACTCCCCATGATTTCATCAGAATAGTGGAAAGGTATCGGATAGAATATTACGAAAAGGAAAAAGGCCGGCTTTTTTGCCGTGGGACTTCAGGGGATATCGTCAGGATGCTCCATGAGGAGTGCCGCAGCGCCGGTGTTGAACTGCGCATGAATTGCAGAGTCGGTAGCATGACAAAAGGAGACAGCTTTTCCGTTTCGACGGTTTTCGGCGGGATAGAGGCGGGGTCGCTCGTTATTGCAACGGGTGGTCTATCCTATCCTGAACTCGGGGCGACAGACATGGGATTTCGCATGGCTAAAAGGTTCGGCCTGAAGGTCACGCAGCTAAAACCGGCCCTTGTACCTCTCGTATTCGGCCTGCGCGATTTAAAAAAGTACGGTAAATTGAGCGGCGTTTCCTTTGATGCCATGGTTGAATGTAAAGGGAGACGGTTCAGAGGGGAGGTCCTTTTTACCCATCGGGGACTGAGCGGCCCTGCCATTCTGCAGGCCTCATCTTATTGGGACCGGGGTGACGAAATCACCGTGGATCTGATGCCCGATAGAGGCGTCTTTGAAATTCTTACGTCGAAACGGAGGAGCAGGATCGAGTTGAGCAACCTACTCTCGGAGTACCTCCCCAGGAGATTCTGCCATAGATGGTGTGAATTGAATACCCCGTCAAGACCTTATGCCAATATACGGAAAAGGAGCTTAAGGATATAGCGAATCAGATACACCACTGGACAATAAGACCGGAGGGCACGGAGGGCTATAAAAGGGCAGAGATTACGGCAGGCGGGATCGATACCGGTGAACTTTCGTCCAAGACCATGGAAGCGAAGAAGGTGCCCGGCCTTTATTTTGTGGGCGAGGTCGTGGATGTTGCGGGACAACTCGGCGGGTATAACCTTCAATGGGCCTGGTCCTCGGGGTTTGTTGCGGGCCAATATGCCTGAGTATGAGAACCATCATACTTGCGTCGGCTTCCCCGAGAAGAAAGGAGATACTCGAAAAGACGGGCCTGCAATTCAGGATTGACGAGAGCGACTACGAAGAGAAAACGTTTCCCGGCCTGAAGCCCCATGAGCTCGCCAGGTTCCTTTCCCGCGAAAAAGCAAGGGACGTTGCCCGCAGACACACGAACGCCCTCGTGATAGCCGCCGACACCATTGTTGTATCGAGAGGCAGGCTTTTCGGCAAGCCCGGCAACGCTGAAGAGGCAAGGGAGATGCTGAAGGCCCTGAGCGGAAAAGCCCATTCCGTAATCACGGGATTTACGATAATAGATACGGAAACAAAAAAGAACTATCCCGCTCAGTCGAGTCAAAGGTCTTCTTTAAAAGGCTGAGCGCCGCTGAGATAGAGGCATACATCAGGTCCGGCGAGCCCTTGGACAAGGCTGGCGCTTACGGCATTCAGGGCCTTGGCGCCGTGATCGTCAAAAAAATAGAAGGGGATTTTTTTAATGTGATGGGACTTCCTCTAAACGCCCTCGCCGAGAGCCTGAAGAAGTTCGGCATAAAGATACTAAGTTAGTTGGAAGACCGTATTTGTTGTCAAGTATTTGTTGTCAGTATTTGCTATAAATTCCATGGTAATTCTAAGTCGAGGTCGGGAAAGAGGTAGCCGCGGAGAAGCTGGAAGAAATATTATTTAAGGAGAGATGAATGGAGATAAAGGAAATATACTTTTCTGTTATCGCAAAAGAGCTTGAGATAAAGGCGGCACAGGTCAAGGCAACGTCCCTGCTGCTGGAAGAAGGGGCGACGGTCCCTTTCATTGCCCGGTACAGAAAAGAGGCAACCGGCAGCCTTGACGAGGTTGTTGTCACGGCGATCAGGGACAGACTCGATCAATTGGCGGAACTTGACAATCGGCGTGGAGGCGGTCTTGAAATCTCTCGATGAACGCGGCCTCCTGACGGAAAAAATAAAGGAAAAGATCGATAGCGCCTGTTCCATGACGGAATTAGAAGATATCTACCTGCCCTTCAGGCCGAAACGTCGTACAAGGGCCACAGTGGCGAAGGAGAAGGGTCTCGAACCCCTTGCTGCTATGATTTTCGAACAGGGTGAAGCGGACCCCGAAAAGGAGTCCTCCGCTTTTGTCGACCCGGAAAAAGGGGTCGAATCGGTCAAGGATGCACTTGCAGGAGCACGCGATATCATCGCGGAATGGGTGAGTGAGGACCAGCGCGCGCGGGAGAGGATGCGTGAACTCTATCTCAGCAAGGGCGTGATGAAGTCGAAAGTCATCGCCGGGAAAGAGGAAGAAGGGATAAAGTACCGTGACTACTATGAGTGGGAGGAACCGGTTTCGAAGGCCCCTTCCCACAGGGTCCTCGCGATACGCCGCGGCGAGAAGGAGGGCTTTCTCACACTCCGTATCATTCCTTCGGAAGACGAGGCGATTGCGCTCCTTGAGGGTATTGTCGTAAAAGGGATTTCTCCGGCGTCGGAGCAGGTAAAAACCGCTGCTCACGACAGCTTATAAAAGGCTCCTCTCGCACTCGATAGAGGCAGAGATGCGCCTTTCCGTAAAGAAACGGGCCGATGAAGAGGCAATAAGGGTATTCACCGAAAACCTGCGACATCTGCTCCTCTCCCCTCCCCTCGGCAGGAAAAATATCCTCGCGATAGATCCGGGATTCAGGACCGGCTGCAAGGTAGTCTGCCTCGACAGACAGGGAAAGCTATTGGAGAACGATACCATTTATCCCCATTTTTCGGATAAGGGCACAGCGGAGGCAGCTGCGAAGATCAAGGAACTCTGCGTCCGGTTCGGTATAGAGGCCATCGCGATAGGGAACGGTACCGCGGGCAGGGAGACGGAGGCATTTGTCAAGGGCATTGATCTACCGGGTAACATAGGTATCGTAATGGTAAACGAGAGCGGGGCGTCGATCTATTCCGCCTCCGAGGTGGCGCGTGAAGAATTCCCGGAACAGGATGTAACGGTGAGGGGCTCTGTCTCTATCGGAAGACGGCTCATGGACCCCCTTGCGGAACTGGTGAAGATCGATCCAAAGTCGATCGGAGTCGGACAATACCAGCATGATGTCGACCAGCCCTCATTGAGGAGAAGCCTCGACGACGTCGTGGTCAGCTGTGTAAACGGTGTGGGTGTCGAAGTGAACACGGCCAGCAAGGAACTGCTCACCTATGTATCCGGTCTCGGGCCCCAGCTCGCAAGAAATATCGTTTCATTCAGAAATGACAACGGGCCGTTCAGGTCAAGACAGGAACTGAGGAAGGTCCCGCGCCTCGGTCCGAAGGCCTTTGAGCAGGCCGCAGGCTTCCTGCGCATCAGGGACGGCGAGAACCCCTTGGATGGGAGCGCCGTACATCCCGAAAGTTATCACATCGTCGATGGGATGGCCAGGGACATTGGGTGTTCCGTTTTCGACCTCATGAAGGAAGAAGGCCTCAGAAAGATGATCGATTTCAACAGGTATGTGACCGATACGGTGGGAATCCCCACCCTGAGCGATATCATGGCCGAGCTCTCCCGGCCCGGCCGCGACCCCAGAGAGAAATTCGAATCCTTCCGGTTTACAGACGGGGTCGAGAAGATCGAAGACGTGAAGACGGGAATGAAGCTCCCGGGCATCGTCACGAATATCACGGCCTTCGGGGTCTTTGTAGACATCGGTGTTCACCAGGACGGTCTTGTCCATATCAGCGAGCTTTCCGACAGGTATGTGAAAAACCCCGCAGATGTGGTCAAGGTCCACCAGAAGGTCACCGTGACGGTCCTCGATGTAGATCTTCAGAGGAAGCGCATCTCTTTATCCATGAAGAGCAGTCAGGCGCGCCCTGATAAAAAGCCGAAAGAAGCGGAAAAGAGAATAGAAGACAACGCAGCACGCAAGGAAAAGAAAGAAAAGAATGAGGACAGGCCAAAGCGGTTTATGAATAACCCTTTTCTCGATGCGCTTAAGCAAAAACGATAATCAGTAATCGCCCATTTGTTCCGCGCCGTGCTTTCTTGAGCTTTGCACGAAATGGCACAATTTTTTTTGATCATTTGCCTTCATAATGTTTTCATATTTCCTTCGACATCCCTTCACATTTTCCCTGTATTCTTAAATATAGAAAATAGATTTCTTCATTTTTTTAGCAGCCAGTACCCCTCCTACTGGCTGCTAACCTCCACACAAAACCACGAGATGTATTATTCCTGAAGCATTGTTCCCATGGCCTCTCAGGATGTAGTATATTTCTAATGGAAAACGAAGCGCCATGAAATGGAAAATCACAAATCTGCAAACATGCCTTTACCTTATCAGCGCAATTATCCTGCTGGTTGGTTTGGGTAGTGCCATCTTGATTTATCTGACAGCTGAGAACGATTCGTCCGGCGTTTTGGGTTACGAAGACTCCAAGATGTATATACATGATTTGGAACTCTATGGTGGAAAGGCGAATGTGCTTGCGAATGAGTTCATGCGTTGGTTTGTCGGTTTATGGCATGGAAAATCACTCGCATTCACAGTAGCCTGCATCACCATCTTTATATCCCTTGGGTTTTTCCTTGTTGCCAATCACTTGCCATCCGCCTTAAAATCTGATGCGCGAGGTGAAAACAAGTTGTAGATGATCAATAATTTTAGAGAACAGTTTAGGAGGATACGATGAAGAAATCATTTGGGCCGAAGACGCTGGTTTACCCGACTCCGGTTTGGGTTGTGGGGACATACGATAAGGGTGGAAAGCCAAATGTCATGACTATCGCCTGGGGAGGAATTTGCTGTTCTATGCCCCCTTGCGTTGCGATTTCCCTCAGGAAAGCGACCCATAGTTATGGCAACATTGTGGAGAAAAAGGCATTCACAATAAACGTCCCTTCCGAAGCACATGCAAAGTACGCAGATTATTTCGGATTGGTTTCGGGCAAGGATGTGGATAAATTTTCTGCTACAGGGCTTACTCCTGTAAAGAGTGACTTAGTTGATGCTCCCTATTTGAAGGAATTTCCTTTAGTCTTGGAGTGCAAAGTGATTCACACATTTGAAATCGGATTGCATACCCAATTCATCGGCGAAATCCTTGATGTCAAAGCAGATGAATCTGTGCTCGGTGAAAAAGGACTGCCTGATATCGAAAAAGTGAGGCCTATTGTCTTTAGCCCCGAGAGGCGCACGTATCATAAGGTCGGAGACTATCTTGGAGATGCTTTTTCCATAGGAAAAGGAATGCGATAAGGATAATCAACAGAGAATGCTATAGCGACATGACTCCGATAGAAAAGCCCCCTCTAATACAGGGGGAGGTGTCATGTTTTAAATCGCTCACTGCG
>CAVZMO010000051.1:0-72533 GCA_963776195.1 Thermodesulfovibrionales bacterium | reverse complement strand
AGTCATCGCCGGTTCTTAGCCCAAATCATGAGCCCTTTTTTCGGCAATATTTATTGACAATCACCCTGAGAAGTAATAATCTTTTATCACAATAATACGCATAAAAACAAATGTTGGACCCATCAAAGTGGTTTACCATAGCTATTTCACGCCATGAAGGTTTGGTAAGCCCTAATTGGTAACACAGAATAATCGGAGGGAGCGTTGGTTGAATACTGTTCTTGGCCATGATATCACAAGAAAAGCAGCTTTCTTTTTCAGGTGGCTCGTGCGATTTTCGGCCGCAACGAGCCACTACGGGTATTTGGCCCGGCAAAGAATTCCGACGACGATCGCATAGAAGCTGCCTACGTCATAAATCTGGATCGCCAATCAGCTCGCTGGAAGACTTTCACAAAAGAGGCCCGTCGTCAAAGGGTAGAGAGCGGGCAATGTCTGCTAGACTTCTGCCACCGCGTCTCTGCCGTCGACGGCAAGTTTCTAGGACATGATGACGCCATTTCCCTAGTAGCAAAGACTTACCCCCTACACGCTCAGTACTATGTCGATCCAGATCCCCGACTATTGTCGCAGATTAGGGAAAAGACGGTCAACGTTTCCATGACACGAGAAGAGATTGCCGTTGCTCTCTCTCACATCAAGACATGGCAACGTATAATTGCTGACAAAAGCTCTTACTCTTTGATCCTCGAGGACGATATATTCTTAGAGAAGACATTTGCCGCTCAGCTTAATCAATCATGGCAGGAGTTGCCCGACAGGCGGGTTGACGGCTTCAGATTCGACTTGCTTTACCTATCTTACCGTGAAGTCGAACGCGGAGCGCAAAGAGTTTATTATTCACCGAATCTCAGTCGTCCTATCCGAGGTTACTGGTGGCTATCTGGTTATGTTCTTTCCTATTCGGCAGCCGAACAGTTGTTGCGATTACTTCCCGTCATAGGGCCAGTGGATCTGTGGATGAATCACCTCTTCTCTAAGTTAGATGTTTACTCGACGCCTAATTCGGTAATATCCCAGCGGTCAGATCTAAAGTCAGATAACCGCTACTCGATTCTCCCGCTGCTCTCACAGCTGGGGGTACAATCGGATAAGACCCATATGCTTCTAGAACAGACCAAGGGCCGGCGCCCTGTCTTCGGAATTGGTTTCGATCGCAGGGGAGCAGGTCTGCTAGAAGCAGCACTGAGCCTTTTGGGATACCGCTGCTTTAACGACAAATGGGAGTACTTATCGGACAGTATAAGCCAGCTAATTGATAATAATCTGCCATTGCTATTCGACGCCTATACCGGCACGAGGAGCGTTACGAGAGCCTTTAGGCAACTCGACAAGCTGTACTCTGACGCTGTCTTTATATTGCCTCCTACGCCACTCGAAGGCAGTGAATTGTCCCCGCAACAGCATGAGGAGATAACAGCTCATTTTGCTGACAGAAACAACAAGTTCTTGAAGATCGACTTTACCGGTAAAGATAAGTGGCACGCCTTATGTAAGTTCCTCTGCTGCGATATCCCCAGCCACCCCTTTCCGACGAACATGGTTTTGAGGGATATCCCTAGTCTTATGAGCAAGGCCCGTGAGCGCATACCGCTAAAAGATCGGAGTGTAGCCGTATTGGAGCATGATGTCCATCCTTGGATAGTACCTTATGAAAGATTATCTGCTTTTGGAATTCTTTCGGAAAAAAGAACGTGTGGCAACCGAGCCGGGACCTTCAGAACTGTTATCGAGGACGATTTTACGTTTTTTGATGATTCGCGGTGGACGGCTCTGGAAGACTCCTTCCCATCGAATCTAGCCATGTTTCGAAGAGAGAATATCGCGCTTCTGCGGGACCATGGCTGTAAATTGACACTAAAGCAACAGAAATCGGGGAATAGAGAGTATTCCTCAGCCTCACTTGTCAGTAACCACTTGTATCAATTCGGCCGTTTTGAGGTTGCCTTGAAAGCAGCAAAAGCTGATGGAGTTATTACAGCGTTCTTTCTCCATAGAAACAATCCATGGCAGGAGATAGATTTGGAACTGCTGGGTCGGGACACAACTAAGGTATTGGCCAACGTATATTTCAACCCGGGAGATGCCGGAACGAACTGCAACTACGGCAATAGAGGTACACCAGTAATGATTGATCTTACCTTTGATGCGGCCGAGGACTATCATCGGTACACAATTGAATGGGAACCTCATGAACTGAGATGGTATGTTGACGACGAGCTAGTTCACGTTAGATCTGCATGGGAGCCCACACCGGTGCCAAATCTGCCGATGGGAATGTACTGCAGTACTTGGCCGTCGAGGTCAGCAGAATTGGCAGGCGAGCTCAGAGATTGTGACCTACCAATATGCAGCCATATAAAAGGCATCGGTATTTCGACGTGGGCCACAACTTCGTATAGTATTGTCGAGCCTCAAGCATGAGCGCTGAAGGTTGGTCGATGGTCGGCAGATCAGGCGGGATGCCCCACTGGCAGGACTGGTCCGGTTCATCTTCTGCAAATACATTGGTCGATAAGCGCCTTGGATTTGCGAGTGTTTTTCACTCAGCCTTGGAATCTCAGATAATGGCGATGGGATTCGAACCTGAGATCTTTGAGGTACTGACCGCCACATGACAATTCCTCCTCCTGACCTTTCGGGCTCTGCAAACGACCACCAGTTTCGGTCTAGATTTATTCAATGGCTCCTTCATCAACCATCTCCCCCACCGCGGTCGGGTCAAATTAGAGGGAAGCCAATACCAAGAGTACTAGTCCAATACTGGCACGATCTCAAACACATACCCGATGACGTTCAGGAGTGCCTCAACAGCTGGGAATCCCTTCGGAACCATGGTTTCAGGCGTCGCATATTTGATGACGAACGTGCCAGATTGTTCATAAGTAAACACTTTTCCAGAAAGCATGTCGAGGCGTTTGACTTCTGTTACCATCCGGCAATGCGCTGTGATTACTTTCGACTTTGCTACATTCTTAGGTGCGGCGGTTTTTATGTAGATGCCGACGAGGTATATCAGGGTACTTGTTGTGAAACTTTCTTCAGTGACAACAAGCTCAAAATACAGCCTCTCTGCTATGACACTGCAACCGACGAAATGGTAAAACCTGAAATATTTCTGAGAGATACCACTTACCCTTCGAGTCGAATTTTCTACGTGAACAATAATCCGATTATGGGGCCGCCAGGTCACGAACTAATAAGATCGGCCCTTGAGCGGTCCACTCGTATTCTCCTACAACGTACTGAGAGGCCAGAAATTCAATCGACCACAGGTCCTGGGAACCTATCCGCCAGTTTGGTAAACCATGCAATCAGCATCAAGAAGGCGTGCAAAGAATGGGACTTCCTGATTCTGCCAACCTGGGAGTATACCTCTGTCTGCCGGTGGTCTTTGAGTTATCGAAATGATGAGAGGAATTGGAGATTCTTGAATACTATGCAACATACATAAAGGAGTGCTTTCGTTCTGGCAAATGGAGGGGTCAAGTCGATGTAAACGTTCTGGTAAGCGGTACCTCACTGCAACTTTCCAAGTTGCACTCCTCAGAATGAACAAGCTGCCCTGGACCTTCGATTACTGTGAGGCGTCTTTCCGCGCTATGATCACCTGATAACCCTCACCGGAGACATCTTGCCAAATATGTTTGTTACAAACATCGATTTGCCGCCAGGCCCTGTAAATGTCAAGAAACAAGAGGCTGTTGAAAAACTCTTACAGAAAACAGTTCAAAGTCATTTGAGAAAGTGATAGACTATTGCAACTTCTGATGTGAGGAGGTGGCAATTGTTAGGAGAGAGCCAGAGGAAAGAACCGATGTTTTACTATGTGCGCATGGAGGAGATGATTCCTGAAAATCATCTATTGCGCCTGGTAGACAAACATATCGATCTCGGTTTCATACGAGCGAAAGTCAAACATCTCTACAGTCATACCGGGCGTCCGTCAGTTGATCCGGAGATACTTCTTCGGATGCTTCTCATCGGGTATCTCTATGGGATCACATCAGAGCGCCGTTTGTGCGAAGAAGTAAAAATGCATATCGGCTACCGGTGGTTTGTAGGGCTGAATCTTGAAGACAAAGTACCGGATCATTCCACATTCTCAAAAAACAGGCATGAGAGGTTTTCTGAAAGCGATGTATTTCAGAGGGTATTCGACGAGATCATTAACCAGTGCATAGCCAAAGGACTTCTGACAGGAAAACACTTGACAGTCGACAGCACTTACATAAAGGCCAATGCATCATTTAAGAGCCTGGAGCCGATAGTCGTAGACATGAATTCCAGAGAATACATAGATACGCTCGAAAAAGAAAACCCAGTTGAAGACGGGGCAGCAGAGAAGCCATGGGAACCGGGAGAAGACTATCCACACAGGGGAAAGAAGATCAACAATGCCACTTATAGGTCAAAAACCGATCCAGATGCGAGACTGGGCAGGAAGTCATTCAGAGCGACAACGGATCTGTATCATGCTGCGACCTATGTTATGGATAATAAAAGCAGGATAATCTTAGGGGCAGATGTCGGACGACCTGATAAAAGGACAGACTGTGAGAAGGCGCTTCAACAGATACAGAGGATAAAGTGGACATACAAAATAAAACCGGAAAGCTTAGGAGCGGATAAAGGATATGCAGCGGGGGAGTTCATACATAATCTTGGTACCGAAAAAATACAGCCGCACATACCGATAGTAGATTATAGAAGACATAACGGAGTTGGGATATATACGATTAAAGACTTTCACCACGATAAGCAGAAAGACGTCTTTATCTGTCCTGAGGGGAAAGCGCTGAAATACTGGGGCATACACAAGCACAGCAGGCAACATGTATACAGGGCGCGCAAAAAGGATTGTTCAATTTGTCTGAAGAAAGCAGAATGTACAAAAGACACGTCCAGGTCACTCAGTTATCACATCTACGAAGATTCCATTGAGAAAGCGAGGCAATTAAACAAGACAACAGAGTACCGTATCTCACAACGGATGAGAAAGAAGATTGAGGAACTTTTTGGAGAGGCAAAAGAGTTCATGGGACTCCGACAAGCAAAATTCCGGAGGACTAAGTTTGTTAAGGAACAGGTTTTAATGACAGCCACAGCTCAGAATATTAAGAGGATGATAAAAATGCTCTTCAGAAGAGGCCCTGAAAGAGGAGCCGTTTCGGTAAGGGTACGACTTTCCCACTTTTTATCCGAAACATTTGTTGCCATGTTCAGAAATTTTTTCAGGGATGCAGGGAAAACACAGTTTTATGACAGGGAGATCCTTGTTGGAGGTTAGTTTTTCAACAGCCTGTTGAATCTTTGACATTTGGCCTTTTGTCCTTTGGAAAGAAAGAATCACGCATAATTTATTGTCCTTTTCCCCAGTTGATTGTCATAGAATAAATAGACTATAATTATAGTCAATGTGAAATTCGAAAGGAGCGGCAACATGACAAAGACCATTCCCCTTGCAGAGGCCAAGAAAAGCCTCTCTGCAATCGTAAAAGATGTCGATGAAAAATACGACCGGTTTGCGATCACAAAAAACGGAGTTGAAAAAGCCGTCATTCTGAGTTCGGATGAATTCGAAGGTCTCCTGGAAACGCTCGACATTCTTTCCCACAAGGAAGAGAAAGAGGCCATAGCAAGGGCAAAAGAACAGGTCAGAAAAGGCAAAACGGTTTCCCTCAAGGATTTTAAGGCACGGCTCAAGCTTAGATGACCTACCATATCGAGCTTGCGAAGGAGGCTGAATCCGATCTTGAGTCTCTCCATAAATCCGACCGGAAGCTCTTTATGAGAATCCTTTCTAAAATCGAATCTCTTTCTGAAAACCCAAGGAGCGGAAAACAACTCGTCGGCAATCATAAAGGAGAGTTCTCTCTGAGAGTCGGTAATTATCGCATTGTTTATGAATTTGACACTGCAAAACATATTGTCTACATCCTCACGGTAAAACATAGAAAACATGTTTATTGAGTTTTAACCTCGTATTTCCCCAATCCAAATCCCGTCCCTTACCCGACATGCAAAGTCTCACCGGCTCTTATCAGAGGAATAAAAGGTTCGACATTTCCTTCAATGCGGTGCGGCCTTTGCGGGTCAGACTTGCCTATTGACTTTTGTATCGTACCGGTACAGATGACCGATATTATCTGAGCATGTGCTCAATCTCAATTACTGCTTAAAGCCCGCAGCATGGTTAAGATGCGCTCTGGTGAGGTATTCTGTGAGTAGGTGAGACTTTATCTCTCAGTGTCTGACGGGACGAGTTCCATCTTTTACACCGCTATCGACATCCGACCTCACAATCTCGGATGAGCTCTTCGATAATCTTCCGGCCTCTCCTTTAGTCCCTTTTCCCTCCAGATACCTGCTCTTTTATTACTCGCCTCTTGCTGCGCAGCCCGCAATTCATTTACATACTTGATATTGGGGGGAAAGGTAAAAAGCATTGCGTATCCGTTTTTTGCCATCAGGAGATTGATCATCTTGCCGTCGGCGGTCCAGAGGTACGCAAGAATGCGGCCATATTTGTCCCTCCGATCGACATCATATTCGAGTCTCACCTTCCAATCCGAGGATTTCAAGAGGCCTTCGAGGAAATTTCTCGCCTCCTCCCCCCATGGTTTTTGTCCGATCTCAGGGGCGTCTATGCCGATAAGCCTCACCTTCTCTCGTTTCTTATCGATAATCACACTGACGGTGTCACCATCGTGGACCGTGATCACGGCAACAAATCCTTTATCCTTCTGAGACCCGAGAACATCGTATTTTTCGTTGATTAAGTAAAAACCGGTTGCCAGGATAAAAATAATTACGGAGATAAGATTCACACCCGCGAGTTTTGTTCTCTTTTTGTTCATGCTTTATTATAAACCTTCCGATTGAATTTCTTGCTCCGGTTTTTCTCCTGACCCACCCGTTCGGTCATTTGTGAATTAATTATCGTTAACAGTATAATTACCTTGTGCGAATATCGAGCCCAAGTTATGTCAGCCGCGTCTATCGGTCCCGCGTGGCGGGGGAGAGAGAAAGATAAATTGGATGCCTTTGTAACAAGGAAAATACTGAAAAAACAGGGCGGATTTTCAGAAGAAGCGGAAGACTTTGTTGCTGTGGAAAAAAAGCTCAAGGTCTCCGTGAATGGCAAAGAGGTTTTAGGTCTCTATTGCACGCCTTCGATGCTGCGGGAATTGATAGTGGGGTTTTTTTTAACAGAAGGAATAATAACCGGGAATTTTTGTTTTGATGAGATCGTCATAAAATACGGAGAAGAAGACATCACGGCTGACATCCCCGCCCGCGGAGAGGTTAGAACAGAAGGGTTTACGGTCACCTCAGGATGTGTCGGCGGACTTACCTTCGACGGGAAGAAAGATTTCAAAAAAATAACTGACGGTTTTTCTTTGAGGGCAGCGGTAATCGAGAATATCTTCAAAGAATTTCAACAGAGAGGTGAACTCTACAGGCTGACGGGATGTATCCATAGCGCGGCGCTCTCGGACGGCGAAAAGATACTCGTCTTTGCGGAGGACATAGGCAGACACAATGCCGTTGATAAAGTGATAGGGCATTGCATTCTTGAAGAGATACCCTTCGCCGGGAAATTAATGTTGGTGAGCGGCAGGCTCTCGTCGGAGATCGCGTCAAAATGCTCAAGGTGGGGTATCCCGATAGTGGCCAGCAGAACGGCTCCCACAGACCTTGCGATAAAAATATCAGAGGCGAGCGGGGTGACTCTCGTGGGTTTTGTGAGAGGACAACGAATGAATATTTACACGAACACGCAGAGGATTGTCATTTGAAATCTGACATCATGAATGCGAGGTTGTCATTGCCGGCAATCACGCAGCTATGGTTTCCGGCATATTTCGCGGAATCTCAGACTCTAATATTCTCATGATTAGATCGAGTTCCAGGTATTCTTCCTTTAGTGCTTGCCACGCCAGCAACGTCTTAATGGCATCTCTAAAAAACATCTGTTCCGTTAGCGATAGCTCCTTTGTCGCCATTTTCCAATATTTGACGGATTTCATGGTATCTCCCTCATTGTAAAAATTCGTTTCGGTCCCTAAAAATATATCTCAAATTTTGATGGTTCTGTTTGTCAGGCTCTCTTATCCTCTTATTGTACGCGCACATTTTGCGAAAGTATGTAATCGACGTCACAACTATATAGGCAGCCGGCAGGCGCGGAAGAGGTTTTCGAAGACTTCTCCTGTTACGTGTTTTATCCGCTGGAGCCGCACAGGGCTCAGGCATTTTCCGAAATACTTAACTTATCCCGTATTTGTGCAATCTGTGCCGGAACGACCGGAAAGACAGATTGAGGAGCTTCGCCGCTTCCGTTTTTACTCCGTGACTCTTTTCGAGGGCTTTAAGGAGATATTTCTTTTCAAGATCCCCGATAATCTCGTCGATGTCGATACCTTCATCCGTCAAATCGGGAAAAGATCTCATATCCCTTCTGTATCCGTTAATTTCGGGGGGAAGATCCGCTGGAGTAATCTCTTCTTTGTCCGTAAGGAGTGCAGTGCGTTCAATAATATTCTCCAGTTCCCGTACATTTCCCTTCCATAGAAAATCCATCAACAACTTCATCGCTTCAGACGAAATCCTTTTGGGATCGGGAGATGTTTTCCTGAGGAAATGATCTACAAGTAATGGTATATCCTCCTTCCTTTCCCTGAGAGGAGGTATATTAATGGGGACCACATTCAACCGATAATATAGATCCTCTCTGAATCTGCCGGCAGAAATCTCGTCCTTCAAGTCTTTATTCGTCGCTGATATTATTCTCACATCTACCTTTATATCCGTCGTTCCGCCGATGCGCCGAAACACTCCGTTCTCAAGGACCCTGAGCAACTTTGCCTGAAGATTATGGGGCATCTCCCCTATTTCGTCGAGCAGGAGACTCCCGCCATGCGCGATCTCGAAGAGCCCCTGTTTGTTGTACATAGCGCCGGTAAAAGCGCCCTTCATGTGTCCGAAGAGTTCCGATTCAAGCAGTCCCTCCGGAAAGGCCGCACAATTGATCGCCACAAAATTTTTTTCCTTCCTATGGCTGAGGTTATGCAGCGCTGCTGCGACTAATTCTTTACCGGAGCCGCTTTCCCCCAGTATAAGGACGTTCGAGTTGCTCTGTGCGATCCTCGGGATAAGCTTGAACAACGCCTGCATCTTAGGGCTTTGACCGATAATACTTTCGACAGCGTATATCGTCTCCACTTTCTGCCGTAAGAGGGAAAGTTCATCCGTATCCCTTTTTTTCTCGATGGCCTTTTTTACAATTAAACGGATCTCATCGATATTGAAGGGTTTGCTGATGAAATCATACGCCCCCAATTTTCTCGCCTCGGTTGCGGTTTCTCTATTTCCAAAGGCGGTTATCATTATCACGATCGTATCCGGAGATATTTCTTTTATCTTCTTCAGAACTTCAAACCCGTCTGCTTTCGGCATCTTCATGTCCGATATAACAAGGTCGAAGATATCTTTTTCTATGCATGAAAGTCCTTCAAGCCCGTCCGAAGCGATTCTCACGTCGTGGCCCTCTCCTTCAAGAAGCATCTTCAACACTTCCCGCATGCTCTTTTCGTCTTCGACTATGAGAATCTTTCCTTTATGCTTTTCCATTTGCTTTAGGTAGTATAATCTCAAAGGTAGTACCAATTCCAGGGCCGCTTTTCACATTCATCCTGCCATTATGTTCTTCGATTATACGGTAAGCTATCGCAAGCCCCAGACCAGTGCCTTGTTCTTTTGTGGTGAAAAAGGGATAAAAGATCTTTTCGATATTTTTCTCATCAATACCCGTCCCGAAATCCTGAAACGATATCTCCATAAATCCGTCCCTATCCTTGGCGGATATAATAAGTTCCCCTCCGTCGGGCATTGCCTCGATCGCATTGATGCCGAGATTCCAGAATACCTGCCGCATCTTTTGAGGGTCCGCATACAGTTCAATGGTATCAAAATAATTCTTCCGTATGACCACAGGGTTTCTTTCCTTCGCCACATTTTTCAGAAGTTCGGATATCTCCTCAAGAAGTCTGTGAAGGTCAAATTTCCTGAGTTCCGGTGGAGAGGGCCGGGAATAGGTGAGGAAATCGGTTATAACGCTGTTCAGGCGATCCATTTCGTTCAACGCGATCTCCATGAGTTTCTCTTTATAATTTTTGGGGACGGAATCCTCTTTGAGCATCTCTATGGAACCCTTCAGAGAGGCAAGGGGGTTCCTGATCTCATGAGCGATATTTGACGAGAGTTCCCCGATGGCGGCCCATTTCTCTTTCTGTTTTATTTCCAACTCAAGACGTTTAATCTGCGTGAGGTCCTGGAAGACCACAATAAAGCCCTTTGTGTTTTCGGCTGCGCCCGTCATAGGAGAGATAGTAAGCCCGATTTTCTTCTGGGCCCCGTCAATCGTTATCATTTCCTCTCTGCGTCCTTCGATAAAGGGGAACGGAAAGAAAGACAGGACCGAATCTATCCTTTGTCCGATAATAAAATCCCTTTTTACACCGAATATCCTTTCTGCAGCCGGGTTAAAGAGCAGCACCTTACCGGACATATCAGTCGTAAGAAGACCACTCGGCATACCCTCTATCACTTCCCTGTTAAAAAACTCCAGGTCCCTGAGGTCAAGGTCTTTCTCTTCAAGTTTTTGAACCGTTTTTTCGAGTCGCGATGAAAGATAACCGCTGAGATACGCGGTGAGATAAAAAAATATGACGTGAACGAATATCTTATAAAGATACTCTTTCTCAGCCATGACACCTTCACCGCCGACCTTGAGGAAACCATACAACTGGAGGTTAATGAGCGTCCCGTAAAAAATACTGCTTACCGTCGCTATGATGAACCCTGCCCTCTTATTCAGCACGATACTCGACGCTATAACGGTAAGCATGAGTGTAAAGGAGAATAGGCTTTCAATACCGCCGGTTATATAAATGAGAATTATCTCCGAAATTACGTCGAGTATTAATTGTATGTAGGCGAAGGCGAAGAGATTCCGGATTCTCTCGATCAAAAGGGAATAAATGATGGTAGCCAAGTAGAAAAAGCCGATAAGATAATAGGTTGAATGGACAAGAGGGAACCTTTCGAATCCCCTGAAAAAGAAAGACAGACCGAAAAAAAGAGTAACAAAGACGACCCTGAAAACTATCAGGGCCTTAATCTTTTTCTTCAGGGCCTCGGGATCTTCTGACATCTCTTCTATTTTATAAGGGTGATCAGTTTGAAGATCGGGAGATACATGGCGACGACAATAAACCCGACGGTACCCCCGAGAAATATCATAAGCATCGGCTCCATCATCGCCGTAAGGTTTGATACCGCATTATCAACTTCATCGTCAAAGAAATCGGCGATCTTTGCCAGCATCGAATCAAGAGCGCCGGTTGACTCTCCTACTGCTATCATATGGGTAACCATCGGCGGGAAAACCTTTAATTTTGTAATTGGTTCAGCAAGGGTTTTGCCGCCAACGACTCCCTTCCTGACATCCATGATGGCATATTCGATTACTTTATTCCCCGATGTCTTTGCCGTTATCTCAAGGCCATCCAATATCGGGACTCCGCTGCTCACAAGAGTTCCCAGCGTTCTCGTAAATTTAGCTACGGCAACTTTATTGAGAAGCATCCCAAAGATGGGTAGTCTAAGCAATATTTTGTCTGTGACAAATTTCCCTTTCTCCGTCCTTCTCACCTGAACGATAAAAACGACAATTGCAACAACCGTTAAGAATACCATCAACCCGCCGATTCCCGTGATAAAATCACTAAGATTGATAATCATTCTTGTCGGCAACGGCAACGTCCCTCCGAGTTGGGCAAACATCTTTGAAAATGTCGGGACGACGAAGATCATGATAACCGCAATTACCAGAACTGCGATCGACGTTACAACACCAGGATAAACCATTGCACCTTTAACCTTCTTTTTGAGTTTCATTGCCTTTTCAATGTAAGATGCCAGCCTGTTGAGAATGGTATCGAGGATACCGCCGGCCTCACCTGCGGCAACCATGTTGACATACAGTTCACTGAATATCCTCGGATGTTTTTTGAGTGCGTCCGCGTATGTCGCGCCCGACTCAACATCGGTCTTAACTTGTATGAGTGCGTTGCCCAGTGTCTTGTTTTCGACCTGCGTCGATAGGATATCGAGGGCCTGCACAAGGGGAAGCCCAGCGTCTATCATCGTAGCAAATTGTCTCGTGAAGACAACGATGTCTTTGTCCTTAACTCCCTTTTTAAAACTAAATTTAGGTTTTTCCGCTTTTTCGGTAACGATCGTGACGATAATATTCCTTTTCCTCAGGAGAGCGATTACGTCTTCTTTTGATGCAGCGCTTACTTCGCCTGTCTCGATGGTACCCTTGGTCGTCTTGCCTGACCACTGAAATACACTAGCCATTTATCCCCTCCCTTTATTTGAGGTTCCCGGCGAACTTTTCTGAATCATTTGGATCAATTCGTCGGGCACCGGTGACCTTCCGATAGCATCTTCATACGATATAAGTCCCTTTGAATAAAGGTCTATTAATGACTGGTTCATTGTCTGCATGCCGAATTTTCCCTGACCGGTCTGCATCATCGAATAAATCTGATGGATCTTATCCTCCCTTATCAGATTTCTGATTGCCGGATTCGGCACCAGAAGCTCGACAGTAAGGACCCTTCCCCGTCCGGACTTCTTAGGCAAGAGCTGCTGGGCAAGTATGCCTTCAAGGACAAAGGACAACTGGACCCTTATCTGCTCCTGTTGGTGAGGGGGGAAGACATCGATAACACGGTTTATCGTCTGGACCGCAGAATTTGTATGGAGCGTAGCAAGCGTCAAATGTCCCGTTTCCGAAACAGTAAGGGCCGCCTCTATAGTTTCAAGGTCGCGCATCTCACCAATGAGGACTACGTCGGGGTCCTGCCTGAGGACATATCGTAAAGCAGCTTTAAAGGATACGGTATCCGCACTCACCTCTCTCTGGTTGATAAGACATTTCTTATGGCTATGAAGATATTCTATGGGATCTTCGATAGTTATGATGTGCTCCTGCCGTTCCGAATTTATCCTATCCACCATAGCAGCCAGCGTAGTGGATTTTCCACTTCCCGTCGGTCCTGTAACGAGGATCAATCCGCGGGGCTTTTTTACAAGCTCATTAACAATTTCAGGCAAGCCGAGGTCCCTGAATCCCCTGATCTCAAACGGTATGGTCCTGAAGGCACCGGCAACAGCCCCTCTCTGCATGAAGATGTTTGCCCTGAACCTGCTTAACCCTTTAACACCAAAAGAGAGATCAAGCTCATTGTTTTCTTCATATTTGTGTTTTTGTGAGTCCGTAAGAATGCTATAGCAGAGGGCCTTTGTGTCAGAAGGACTCAGTTGCGGGTGATCAACACTTACCAGCTTCCCGTCGATCCTTAGCCGTGGTGAACTGCCCGTTGTTATATGGAGATCCGACGCACCCTTTTCTATCATCATCTTCAGCAAATCATAAAGCGTAGCCATAATTTCACCCCGATCTACGGATATTATATTCCATTATTAATAATACCTGAAATACTAATCTCCAAATGTAACCCGTATCACCTCTTCTATTGAGGTAACTCCCTCCGCCACCTTGGTGAGGCCGCTCATTCTCAACGACTTCATACCGAATCTGATTGCGGTTTTCTTTAATTCGTCTGCAGAGGCGCCTTCGAGAACCATCTCTTTGATCTCGTTGCCGACTGGCATGACTTCGTAAAGGGCTATTCTGCCCTTATATCCGGAACCATTGCACACAGGACAACCCTTCCCTTTATAGCATTTTACAGATTCTGCATCTTCTTTTGAAAAACCTAACTGTATAAGAGCAGATGCGGGGAACGTCTCCTCTTCCTTGCATTCGGTGCATATCTTTCTGGCAAGCCTCTGGGCGGCGATAAGGACAACCGATGCGGATACAAGAAACGGTTCGATGCCCATATTCAGCAACCTGCTTACACTGCTCGGTGCATCGTTCGTGTGGAGTGTACTCAGGACGAGATGGCCCGTCAGTGCGGCCTTGACCGCGATTTCGGCCGTCTCAAAATCGCGGATCTCGCCGACCAGAATAATATCGGGGCTCTGCCTCAAAAAGGCCCTGAGTGACGCTGCGAACGTGAGGCCGATCTCTTCCTTCACCTGCACCTGATTCATCCCTAAGAAGTTATATTCAACAGGGTCTTCGGCGGTCATAATATTAATGCCGGGCTTGTTAATATAATTCAATGCTGAGTAAAGCGTTGTTGTCTTACCACTCCCGGTAGGGCCTGTAACGAGTATCATGCCATAGGGTTTGTCCAGGGAATCCATAAACTTTTTCAGGGCAGCTTCCTCGAACCCAAGCTTTGTGAGATCCACTTGAAGGTTTGCCTTATCGAGAATCCTGAGAACCGTTTTTTCGCCATAAAGGCACGGCAGGACGGAGACGCGGAAATCTATCTCTTTCTTTTTGCCGAGTCTGAGTTTAATCCTCCCATCCTGCGGGAGTCTCCTCTCTGCAATGTCGAGCTTCGCCATTATCTTGAGCCTCGAAGTTATCGGGTTCTTTATTCTGAGAGGCAGATTCATTGCATTAAAAAGAACACCGTCTACTCTATACCTCACTCTTAAGGATCTTTCGTAAGGTTCTATATGGATATCACTCGCACCTCCCTTAATCGCATTGATGAGTATGCCGTTAACGAGCTTTACGATCGGTTCCTCCACCTCAGAGTCCCCTGAATCATCTGTTTCACTGTAGGTCTCTACGCTGTCCAGGGCGTCTCCAACAACCTTATCAAATTCATCGACATCGACGGTAACACCTTCATCCATTGCGGACACTTCGTCTTCCTTTATGTCGTCTTCCGTAAAAGTATAATCTTTTGCATGGATAGACTTGACCGCTCCCTTTGCAGCTTCCTCCTTCGGCGCAATCAGCGCCCCTTCGCCGCTGCGGTAATATGTCGACATGGCTTGCAGTATTGAAGATTCACTCGCCGTAACAACGTCGACATTAAAACCCGTCAAAAATTTTACGTCGTCTATCACAAACACGTTCGACGGGTCTGCCATCGCGATCGTTAAGGTTGCGCCAACCCTCGCAACCGGTATGATCAAATATTTCCTCGCAATCTCAATGGGTATGAGCTTCAACACCGAGGGGTCAATCTTATAGTCGGAAAGGATCACCGCAGGGACACCCCATTGCTTGCTCAAAAAAGTAACGAGCTTCTCCTCGGTTATATAACCCAATTTCACAAGGTTCGTCCCCAGCCTCCCGCCTTCCCTCCGCTGAAGACCAACCGCTTCCTTTAACTGTTCCTCTGTTATTACCTGAGATGTTGTCAGAAGTTGACCTAATTTCGCCGCCATAATTCCTTTTTGATTGTCATCTGAAAGTCTGTGTCGTCAGTCCTGCTGCTGATATCCCAAACATTGACTTCATTTTTCAATCCCCGAAGCTTACCCTGACCACCTCTTCAACAGTGGTAAGCCCTTTCTTTATTTTGGAAAGACCGCTCTTTCTCAATGTCTGCATTCCGAGTCTCACAGCAGTCTTTTTTAGTTCATCTGCCGATGCCCCTTCGAGAATCATCTCCTTGATTTCGTCCCGGAGAGGCATCACTTCATATAGGGCTATCCTTCCCCTATATCCGGATTTATTACATGCCGAGCAACCTCTGCCCTTATAGCATTTTACGGATTCCGCCTCTTCTTCTGAAAAACCTAACTGAACGAGTGCCGTAACCGGGACTTTTTCTTCTTCCTTGCAGGACGTGCAAATGACTCTTGCGAGCCGCTGAGAAGCGATCAGAACAACCGATGCGGACACGAGGAATGGTTCAATACCCATATTCAATAACCTGCTTACGGTACCAGGAGCATCATTTGTATGTAAAGTGCTCAAGACGAGATGTCCCGTCAGTGCTGCTTTAACCGATATCTCGGCAGTCTCGAAGTCACGGATCTCACCGACCATGATAATATCGGGGTCCTGCCTGAGAAAAGACCTGAGCGCAGCAGCAAATGTGAGTCCTATGTCCTCTTTCACATGCACCTGATTGATCCCTAAGAAGTTATACTCCACAGGATCCTCGGCGGTTGACACATTTACGCCTATCTTATTCAAATAATGCAGCGCCGAATAAAGCGTAGTTGTCTTTCCGCTACCGGTAGGGCCGGTAACCAGGATCATTCCATACGGTTTATCCAGTGCGGTCATGAAATCCTTAAGGTTCTCTTCTTCGAATCCAAGTTTCGTGAGGTCAACCTGAAGGTTCGATTTGTCGAGGAGTCTCAGAACAGTTCTTTCTCCAAAAAGGCAAGGAACGGTGGAGACACGAAAATCAATCTCCTTTTTTTTACCGAGTTTCAGTTTAATCCTTCCATCCTGGGGCAGTCTGCGCTCTGCTATATCAAGATTTGCCATGATCTTGAGTCTCGAGGTCACGGCACTCTTGATTTTTACCGGCAAGTTCATGACGGTATACATAACACCGTCCACTCTTTGCCTAACCCTGAGCGAAGTATCATACGGCTCGATATGGACATCACTTGCCCTCTCTTTTATCGCATTGATAAGAATTCCGTTAACAAGCTTCACGATCGGCCTTTCTACATCTTTTACAACATCATCTTCCTGGTCCTCAACCACTTCCACATCGCTTAAGGCCTCACCAATAACTTTGTCAAATTCATCGACATCTACCGTCAGGCTTTCATCACGGGAGGCGAATTCCTCTTCATCCTTTAATTCATCACCAGAAAGAGTATAATCTTTTGCATGGATAGACTTGACCGCTCCCTTTGCAGCTTCCTTCTTCGGCGCAATCAGCGCCCCTTCGCCGCTACGGTAATATGTCGAGATGGCTTGCAGCATCGAAGATTCACTCGCCGTAACGACGTCGACACTTAAACCCGTCAAAAATTTTACGTCGTCTATTACAAACACGTTCGACGGGTCTGCCATCGCGATCGTTAAGGTTGCGCCAACCCTCGCAACCGGTATGATCAAATATTTCCTCGCGATCTCAATGGGTATGAGCTTCAACACCGAGGGGTCAATCTTATAATCGGAAAGGGTCACCGCAGGGACACCCCATTGCTTGCTCAAAAAAGTAACAAGCTTCTCCTCGGTTATATAACCCAATTTCACAAGGTTCGTTCCCAGCCTCCCGCCTTCCCTCCGCTGAAGACCAACCGCTTCCTTTAACTGTTCCTCTGTTATTACCTGAGATGTTGTCAGAAGTTGACCTAATTTCGCCGCCATTTCTAACCTATGTAGAACATTCTTAATATCATTCGGAATAAGCTTTATACGCCTCGATCACCTATCAGATTATATTATCACAACAGTAAATTTTATTCATTTGTGACACAGATCACAAATTTGTAAATGACAGGCATTATCTTGTATCATACGTCTATATTATGATCAATACACAGAAAAATATGCCTTCCGTCGTCGACATAGAGAGGGCGGAGCGACTGAGAGAAATTATCGAACACCTACACGATATAAACGAAAGAATCCCTATCATTGTTGAAGGCAAAAAGGATGCATCTGCTTTAAGAAGCCTCGGCCTCATTGGTGATGTCATCACGCTTCATAACGGCAAAAATCTATATGATTTTTGCGATGACATTGCCCGGAGATTTCACAGGGTTATCCTGCTCCTTGACTGGGATAAAAAGGGAGAAGATCTGAACAGGATCCTGTCTCATCATCTCGAAGGGCATTGGGAAGAGTTCTCTTCTTTCAGGGAACTTCTCAAAATGCTCTGCCAAAAAGAGATAAAGGATATCGAGGGCATACCAAAGCTCCTTAAGAGACTCGAAGGCAATGAAAACATTTACCCTTGGCAGTGAGGGAGAAGAACTCGCAGTAAAGTTCCTCAAGAAAAGAGACTACACCATCATCGCAAGAAACTATAAGACCAATATCGGCGAGGTCGATATTATTGCGAAAGACGGTGACACCATAGTCTTTGTGGAAGTTAAGACGAGGGCAAATGACACCTTCGGTTATCCCTTCGAAGCAGTGAATCGAAACAAAAGAAAGAAATTGAAGAATTTGGCCTTACTCTATTTGAAGAAACAGCGGCAAGAATTTGCTGTCAGATTCGACGTCATCAGTATCTCCTGTGTTCATAACGGCAAAAAGTCGATCGAACATATTATAGACGCCTTTGAAGTTTAATTTACTTTCTTTTCCCACTCCCAGGCCGTTTTTATAATGTAACCAAGGTCGTCATGTTGCGGAGTCCAACCCAGTTCTTTCCGGATCCTTGATGCATCGGCAACAAGTGCGGGCGGATCTCCCGGCCTTCTGTCAACATACCTAACAGGGAAGTCGATTCCGGTGATATCCTTTACCTTATCAACAACTTCTTTGACGGAATAACCATGTCCATACCCGCAGTTGTATATCCTGCTGCTTCCGCCTGCGGCGAGATATTCGAGGGCAAGGAGGTGGGCAGCAGAAAGATCATCCACGTGAATATAATCTCGTATGCATGTACTGTCCGGAGTGGGATAGTCTGTTCCGAAAATATTAAGATGATCATTTTTCCCAAGTGCCGTCTTCAATGACATGGTAATGAGATGCGTAGCATCCTTTCTGGCTTGGCCGATCCTTGAAAGCCGGTCGGCGCCTGCAACGTTAAAGTATCTGAGCGATACATACTTGAAGTCATTAACCATGCTGACATCACCGAGGACGCGCTCTACCATTACTTTCGACGCACCGTAAGGATTAATCGGGAGCAGAGGCATATCCTCTGTAACAAGGGATTTTTCCGGAATTCCGTATACCGCTGCCGTAGAGGAGAAGATAAATTTGTTCACCTTGTGTTTTAAACATATCTCCAGGAGATTGAGCGCATTCACAAAGTTGTTCCCGTAATATTTTATAGGCTCTCTGATTGACTCATCCACAACAACAAATGCCGCCATGTGAATAACGGCATCAAATTTCTCAGCGTCAAAAACAGAGTCGAGAAGCTTCTTGTCGGCCAGGTCGCCTTTCACTAATTTCCCATAGAGCAAGGCCCACTCATGCCCATAGGAAAGGTTGTCGAAGACAATGATATCATATCCATTTTCGCCGAGGGCCTTAACAATGTGGCTCCCGATATACCCAGCTCCGCCCGTAACAAGGATTTTCATATTTAGAACTTCTTCTTTCTATTGTTCCTGATTTCTCAAAAAATTCCCCTCTTTGGAAAAGAGGGGATAGGGGAGATTTTATGATCCGCAATGATGCCAGATGCCATATCATTTTTAAATCCCCCCTTACCCCCCTTTGCTAAAGTGGGGATTCTTAATTGATATTCTTTTTTGATATATTATAAAAATAAAAAATGAGAAGGAACATGTTTTCGCTTCTCATTTCTCATCGTTTTATTTGCAGAGCTTATTTTGACTTCTCTCTCTCTTTTTTCTCATCCTTTGTTTCCTTCGATTTCCTTATATTCTCGTAATCGATAAACTCGAGCACGGCCATCGGGGCAGAATCGTTTACACGATTTCTTGTATGTACAATTCTCAAGTAACCGCCGTTCCTCCCTGAAAATCTGGGGGCTATCTCGCTAAAAAGTTTTGAAACCACTGTCCTGCTGGAGAGATAGGAAAAAGCGAGCCGTTTAGCGTGCAAATCGCCTCTAATGCCCAGCGTTATAACCTTCTCCGCGATCTTTCTCGCCTCTTTTGCTTTTGCAACGGTAGTCTCTATCCTCTCGTGCTCAAGGAGAGAGGTCACGAGTCCTTTTAAGAGCGCCTTTCTTTGGTTCGCAGGCCTTCCGAATAATCTTCCATCAACTTTGTGTCGCATCTTGTTCAACACCTCCACTTTGTAAAACCGTCTCCCTATTGAGGGCTTCAAGATCAACTCTCATACCGAGACGCAGACCCATCCCGTGTAGTATCTCTTTTATCTCATTCAGGGACTTGCGGCCGAAGTTCTTTGTCCTCAGCATCTCCTGTTCGCTCTTCTGTACAAGGTCAGCAATGGTTTTTATGTTTGCATTCTTCAGGCAATTATAAGATCTCACGGAGAGTTCCAATTCCTCCACACTTTTGAGGAGGTTACTGTTGAATATCGGTTCTTCATTCATCGAATTCGCCAGATCGCCCTCGTCCAAAGAAATGCTCTCTTCTTCCTCCTCCTCTTCCAGGACAAACAGGTCCAAATGTTCAATAATGATCGAAGCAGCCTGGGAAACCGCTTTTTCAGGTGTTACGCTGCCGTCAGTCCATATCTCCATTATAAGCCTGTCGTAGTCCGTCGCCCTTCCGACTCTCGCCTTTTCGACGTTAAACATAACACGACTGATAGGGGTAAAGATAGAATCAACGGCCACCATGTTAATGGGAAGGTCTTCCTCTTTATTTAATTCAGCAGGTATATACCCTTTACCTTTTTTCAGATGCATTTCGGCCTCAAACGTGAAATCTTTATCTAAGGTAGCGATCACTTGCTCGGGATTAAGCACATCAAAGGACGCATCCCCTTCGATATCTTCTCCGGTCACAATCTTGGGCCCCTTTATCTTTATTGTTGCAACCCTTGTCCCGCTTGTGTAGAGTTTAAACCTCAGTTTCTTTATATTGAGGATAACATCAACAATATCTTCCTTAACGCCCTTTATGGTCGAAAACTCATGGAGGGCGCCCGGTATTTTTACAGCAGTCACTGCAGTACCCTCAATGGAAGAAAGTAAAACCCTTCGGAGGGCATTACCCAGGGTTGTTCCAAAACCACGTTCTAAAGGCTCAGCTATAAGTTTACCGTATGTGTCGGTCAGAGTCTCTTCATCAAACCTCACCGCATCGGGGAGCTGAAAGCCTATTTTCTTCAGGTCCATAAGGCCTCCTATACTTCGAAAATTAGAAAGGAGAAATAAGAAACAGAAAGCAACTCTCTTTTGATCTTATTTCTCTCTCTTTTGGTTAATTATATTTTAAACTATTTGGAATAGAGTTCTACTATGAGCTGTTCCTGAACGGGAAGTTGTATCTCGTCACGAGAAGGAATATGCAAAACTTTACCCCTAAAATTTGCACTGTCGACCTCAACCCAGCCGGGTATTCCCCGATGTTCGCTTTTCGCGAGGCTGTCCGTTACCTCGGGCATGTCCCTGCTTGCTTCTTTTACTTCAACGAGATCTCCTGTCTTAGTCGCGTAAGACGGGAGATTTACTTCCCTTCCGTTGACACGGATGTGTCCATGGCCAATGATTTGTCTTGCCCTGCGCCTGTTCGGTGCGAACCCCATGCGGAAGACAACGGTATCAAGACGGCCTTCAATAAGTTGAAGAAGCACTTCTCCGGTAATACCCTTCTTTCTTTCCGACTCATAAAAATACTTCCTGAACTGTTTTTCGAGAAGGCCGTACATCTTTCTGACCTTCTGTTTCTCTCTTAGTTGAACACCGTAGTCAGACAGTTTCCTGAAACCCTGACCGTGTTGACCGGGCGGGTACTTTCTCCTCTCGATAGCGCACTTTTCCGTATAACACCTATCGCCCTTTAAGAACAGTTTTTCTCCCTCTCTGCGGCAAATCCTGCATAACGCTCCGATATATCTTGCCATGTTTACACCCTCCTCCTTTTTGGAGGTCTGCATCCGTTATGAGGAACAGGCGTCACATCTTTTATAAGATTTATATCCAGGCCCGTTGCCTGGAGTGCCCGTATGGCAGACTCTCTTCCTGCTCCCGGCCCTTTCACGAAGATATCCACCTGTTTCATACCGGAATCTATGGCCTTTTTTGCTGCCGCCGCAGCTGCCATCTGGGCTGCATATGGAGTACCTTTTCTCGATCCCTTAAATCCTAAGTTACCCGCGCTTGACCAAGTTATTACATCTCCGTTAGGATCGGTTATCGTGATTATTGTATTATTAAACGTAGCCTGAATGTGAGCTGCCCCATAAACAATATTCTTTCTGTCTTTCTTTACGCCTTTTTTCCTTTGAGCCATTCCGTTAAGCCTCTTTCTTTTTACCCATAACCGCTTTTCTCGGACCTTTGCGGGTGCGAGCATTGGTTTTTGTTCTTTGACCCCTTACCGGCAGTCCCAGTCGGTGTCTCATTCCCCGGTAGCTGCCGATATCTATAAGCCTCTTTATCCCCATAGATATGTCTCGCCTGAGATCTCCCTCTACCCGGTAATCCCTCTCTAAAACGCCCCTTATTTTTACGATCTCTTCATTCGATAGGTCTTTGACTCTCGTATTCGCGTTGATATTCGTCTCGGACAATATCTTTTGTGAAAGAGATCTCCCGATCCCAAAAATTCTCGTTAAACCTATCTCTACACGTTCATTTTTTGGTAAATCGACTCCAGCAATTCTTGCCAATTTAAACCCCCTCTATCAGATTGGAGACTTTTAACACTTGTCTGCGCTATCCCTGCCGCTGTTTATGTCTCGGGTTATCACAAATAACCCTTACGATGCCTTTCCTTTTGACGATCTTGCACTTAGCACACATAGGTTTCACCGAGGAACGAACTTTCATTTTACTTTCTCACTTTCAACTTTTAACTTTTTACTCTTAACTTTTTACTTAAATCTGTAAGTTATTCTTCCCTTAGTAAGATCATAGGGCGATAGTTCCACCGTTACTCTATCACCAGGCAAAATCTTTATAAAATGCATCCTCATTTTCCCTGAAACATATGCAAGTATGACCTGCCCATTTTCGAGTTCAACTTTAAACATTGCATTGGGCAGGGTTTCTATAATTTTGCCTTCTACCTCAATATTGTCTTCTTTCGGCATAAGCTTATTAATATAATCCTTTTAATTTATTTTAGTCAAGATTTTTGGTTCGTCTGAAGTGACAAGGATTGTATGCTCAAAATGAGCTGACAGCCCGCCGTCCATGGTCACAGCTGTCCATTCGTCATCGAGTATCACAACCTCATACCCTCCTTCGTTAACCATGGGCTCTATCGCCAGGGTCATACCTGCCCTGAGTCTTGGTCCGCGGCCGGGCATACCGAAATTTGGAATCTGGGGATCTTCATGCAAATTCCTGCCGATGCCGTGCCCCACAAATGCTCTAACAACGGAAAAGCCGTTTGATTCAGCATGGTTTTGGATCGCGCAGGAAATATCCGAAATCCTGTTGCCTTCTCTTGCATTCCTTATTCCCAAATAAAGGGACTCCTCTGTCACCTTAAGTAATCTCTCTGCATCTTTATAAATTTTCCCTACGGGAAATGTGTGCGCCGCATCTCCATAAAACCCGTCCTTATAAACACCGAGGTCAATCCCCAGGATATCTCCCTCCTCCAACACTCGATGTGACGGTATGCCGTGAATAACCTCATTATTAACGGACGTACAGATGCTCGCCGGATATCCCCTGTACCCTTTAAACGCCGATACCGCATTGTTCGAACTTATATAATCGTCTGCAAAGCGTTCGATTTCCCTTGTTGTAATTCCCGGGTTCACCATATCTTTTAAGTAATCAAGCGTCTTTGCGACGATAAGGCACGCCTCGGCCATCTTGTTTATCTCTTCCTGAGATTTTAGTATAATCATTCCCTTGCAAGCTACGCATCCCTGGTTTCGCACGTTGTACTTGCTTTACTTTCTTCCCCTGATTCTGCCTTTTTTGAGAAATCCTTCATAGGAACGGGTGATCAAATGCGATTCGATCTGGGAAACCGTATCCAATGCGACACCGACAGCAATAAGGAGTGAAGTCCCGCCGAAATAGAAAGGCACATGAAATCTGTATATGAGGATCTCCGGGATAATGCAGACTAAAGCGAGATAAAAGGCACCCACAAATGTCAGCCGTGAGAGAACCCTATATATATACTCGGACGTCTTCTGCCCCGGTCTTATGCCGGGTATATAACCGCCGTATTTCTTAAGATTATCCGCTATATCCACAGGGTTAAAAATGATGGCGGTATAAAAATAGGCAAAGAAAAAGATCATTCCCACATACAGCATTGTATAAACTACTGTGCCCGGCGAGAGCTGTCTGGCTATGGCCTGAACCCATGGCACCGCGATGAAACCCGCCACTGTTGCCGGAAACATAATAATGGAGGATGCGAATATCGGGGGTATCACTCCAGAAGTATTGACCTTTAAAGGCAGGTGGGTAGACTGACCACCGTAAACTTTTCGCCCGACAACCCTTTTCGCATACTGGACGGGTATCTTCCTCTGTCCCCTTTCCATATATATGATTGCAGCAATGACGGCTATCATCATGACTACAAGAAAGATGACGAAAAATATAGAAAGCTCTCCAGCTTGTACCAGCCTTGCAGTGCTTATTACAGCGTTAGGGAACCTTGCGACAATTCCTGCAAAGATAATAAGTGATATGCCGTTTCCGATCCCTCTCTCGGTGATCTGCTCTCCAAGCCACATGATAAAAGCGGTGCCTGAAGTAAGGGTAATCATGGTAAGAATTCTGAATGACCAACCCGGGTTCTGAACAAAGGCTCCTCCTGCCATACCTTCAAGGCCTGCGGCGATGCCGAAAGACTGGATCGCACTGATTCCGACGGTCGCGTATCGTGTATACTTCACAATCTTTTTTCTGCCCGCTTCTCCCTCTTTTGCCAGCTTCCCTATGGCAGGGATGACGACGGTCAGCAACTGGAAAATAATGGATGCACTGATGTAAGGCATGATCCCGAGCGCAAAGATGGTCACCCTCGATAAAGCGCCGCCGGAAAACATGTCAAAAAAGCCCATAAGCGCCCCGCCTTTTTCGGCAAGGAACTTACTTAATTCCTCTCCGTTGATCCCAGGGGTAGGAATATGGGCGCCTATCCTGTACACCGCAAGGAGGGCAAGTGTAAATAGGACCCTGCTTTTCAGTTCCGCGATCTTGAATATATTCTGGAAGCTCGAGAGAATGCCCAACTTTTATGCTACCTCTGCCTTACCACCTGCTGCGGCTATCTTGGTCAATGCGGAAGCACTAAAAGCATCCGCCTTTACGGTAATGGGTCTCTGAATCTCGCCGCCACCGAGGACCTTAAGACCGTCTTTCAGGTTCTTTATAATACCTTTGTCGCGGAGAACGTCGAAAGTTATAATATCCAGACCTTCTATTCTATTGATATCCCTAAGATTTATGATTGCATACTCAACCTTGAAGATGTTCTTAAACCCTCTTTTAGGAAGTCTCCTCTGGAGAGGCATCTGGCCGCCTTCGAATGCGGGACCTACTGAACCGCCGGAACGGGCCTTTTGTCCTTTATGTCCCTTGCACGAAGTCTTACCGTGGCCCGAGCCTATACCGCGGCCTACTCTCTTGTCTTTTTTCCTGCTTCCTGCAGCCGGTTTTATATCTTCTAACTTCATGATACCTCCTGGGCCTCCTCCTCAACCTTTCCTCTGAGTCTCATGACTGATTCCGGGTCTTTAAGACTTGTGAGTCCGTTCAAGGTTGCTTTTACCGAATTGAAAGGATTATGACTGCGGAGAGATTTTGCGACAACGTTTTGAACGCCGCCGACCTCCAGAAGCGCCCTAACTGCACCCCCTGCTATTATGCCGGTCCCTTTCACCGCCGGGTTGATAACAACGGTGCCTGCGCTGAATCTGCCTATAATCCGATGCGGAGTCGTCCCGTCTTTCAGGGGAAACTTCACAAGTGATTTTTTGGCCTGTTCTATCGCTTTCCTTATCGCTTCGGGAACTTCCGCTGCCTTTCCTTTTCCTACGCCTACGGTTCCTTCTCCGTCCCCTACAACAACAAGGGCGGTAAAAGAAAAACGCCGTCCGCCTTTAACCACTTTGGCAACTCTGTTTATATATACAACCTTATCTTTTAAATTCAGCCCTTCCGGATCAATCTTCTCCACATAACCTCCATTTAACGGTTCCCGATCATTGTTATTTGCGAGAAACTAAACACGGGAACCAAAACCATTCAGAATTCTAAGCCAGCTTCCCTGGTAGCTTCTGCTAATGCCTTAATGCTACCGTGATAAAGATATCCGCTTCTGTCGAAAACAATCTTCTTTATCCCTTTCTCTAACGCCCTTTTTGCAATGAGTTCTCCAACACGCTTTGCCGTCTTGATGTTCCCCCCGTGAGATTTCACATCCTTCAATTCCTTATCAAGACTTGATGCTGAAACAAGAGTATTCCCCTGAGTGTCATCGATAATCTGAGCGTATATGTGATTGAGACTCCGGTGTACCGATAATCTTAATCTTTCAGGAGTCCCGGACACCTTTTTTCTTATCCTTGTATGCCGTCTTTCTTTACTCTCTCTTTTACTATCCGCCAAAACAACCTCCAGATTCGTGATTCGTGTTTATTTTTTGCCTGCCTTACCGACCTTTAACTTAAGCCTTTCGCCTGCGTACCTTATTCCCTTACCTTTATACGCATCCGGCAATCTCAGCGTCTTCAGGCTTGCAGCCACCTGCCCGATTTGCTGTTTATCGACGCCCGTAAGGGTGATCTGAATCTGCTTAGGATCTACAGATGCCTTAACACCTTCCGGCAATTGAAATTCCACGGGATGGGAATAACCCAATGCAAGCATAATCTTATCCCCTGTTACCTGCGCCTTATATCCAACCCCAACGATATCAAGGACCTTTTGGTAGCCCTGTGAAACTCCTGTCACCATATTAGAAATTAAACTTCTTGTAAGACCATGGAGTGCCCTCTCGCCCTTCGTATCACCGGACCTCTCCACAGATACAATACTTCCGTTTATTGAAACCTTCATCTTGTCCGGATATCCCCAGTTCAATTCTCCCTTGGGACCTTTCACTCTTATTGCCCCCGCATTTATCTCGGCGGTTACCTTTTCCGGTATCTCAATTGGTTTTTTACCGATTCGTGACATTATAACTATTCTCCTTTACCACACGTAACAGATGACTTCACCGCCAACACCTTCGCGCTGGCAAGTCCTATCACTTAATACCCCTCTTGACGTTGTCAGGATTGCGACTCCTAACCCCCCCAGTACTTTCGGGATCTCTTCCTTGCCGACATAAACCCTGCGGCCTGGTTTACTTATTCTCTTTAAGCCGGTGATAACACTTTTATTATCCAAATATTTCGGGATAACCCGTAAAATTCCCTGCTTTCTATCCTTCAATATTTTATATGCCCTTATAAATCCCTCTTCTTTTAAAATTTTCGCTATCTCCAGTTTCATCTTTGAAATAGGGATATCCACCTTTTCTGCCCTGATATGTGTAGAGTTTCGTATTCTTGTAAGCAAATCTGCAATTGGATCAGTTAACATTCATTACCTCCATAAGGGTCATGGCCTACCAACTCGCCTTTACTACTCCGGGTATCTGCCCCTCGAGTGCAAGTGTTCTAAAACAAATCCTGCACATCCCGAATTTCCGTAGATAGGCCCTGGGCCTTCCGCACAATTTGCACCTGTGATAGGCCCTCACCTTGAATTTTGGCGGCCTTTTCGTCTTTTCGATCATACATGTTTTTGCCATTCATTACTCCATTCTTCTCTTGTTTATTACTGATTAGTAATTAGTGATCAGCAATTATTATTCCCCAATTACAAGTCACGCATTACCAATTACTTTTTAATTCTTAAAAGGCATTCCCATATAACGCAAAAGGGCCTTGCTTTCCTTATCAGTCTTTGCAGTAGTACAGAAGACAATATCAAGGCCGTGAACCATTTCGACTTTATCATAATCAATCTCGGGGAAAATAAATTGCTCTTTGAGTCCCAGAGAATAATTGCCTCTTCCGTCAAATGATTTCCCCGGTACCCCCCTGAAGTCTCTGATTCTCGGCAGCGCAACACTGATAAACCTGTCGAGGAACTCATACATCATGTTTCCCCTGAGAGTAACCTTGCACCCTATGGGGACACCCTTCCTTAGTTTGAACGCGGCTATCGATTTCTTGGCCTTTGTCACGACCGCTTTTTGTCCGGTTATCATAGAAAGTTCTTTTTGCGCAGCATCAAGAAGTTTTATATTCTGAATCGCCTCTCCGAGTCCCACGTTGAGGACGACCTTTTGTACCTTCGGGACTTCCATGATGTTTTGATATGAGAATTCCTTCATCATATTAGGAACAACTTCTTCAAGGTATTTCGCTTTGAGCCTAGGTATCATTACTGGTCCATGACCTCCCTGCATTTTTTACACACGCGCACTTTTCTGCCGTCCTGTAAGGATGTATTGCCGATCCTTGTCGGCTTGTTGCATTTCGGGCATATCAGCATAACGTTCGCGATATGAATCGGCGCTTCCTTTTCGATGATTCCTCCCTGAGCATACTTTCTGGTCGGCTTCATGTGCTTCTTGATCATGTTGATCTTTTCTATGAGAAGCCTGTCCTCGGATGGATAAACAGAGAGTACCCTGCCCTTCTTGCCTTTTTCCCTGCCGGTAACCACTACAACCGTGTCGTTTTTCTTTATGCTCAAACCCATAATTCTCCTATAAAACCTCCGGAGCAAGGGAGATGATCTTTGTGAAATCCTTCCATCTGAGTTCCCTCGCCACAGGACCGAATATTCTTGTCCCCACAGGCTCACCCTGCGGATTGATAAGAACAACCGCATTCTGGTCGAACCGTATATAGGACCCGTCGGCTCTTCTATGCTCTTTCTTAGTTCTTACCACGACGGCCTTAGCAACCGTGCCTTTCTTAACACTGCCATCAGGCAAGGCCTCTTTGATGCTCACAACAACCACATCACCAAGCCTTGCGTATCTTCTGTGGAATCCTCCAAGCACCTTTATGCACTGCACCTTTTTGGCACCTGAATTGTCTGCTACCTCAAGCATGCTCCTCAACTGAATCATCTTAGATCACTCCAATCAACTCGAACCTCTATTCTATTATTAGCCATCTTTTGTCTTTGCTTAGAGGTCTCGTTTCAATAATCTTCACGATATCGCCAATCTGGCATTTGTTGTTCTCATCATGGGCCTTAAATTTTGTCACCCGTTTTACCGTTTTCTTATATACAGGGTGCTGAAAAAGCCTCGTTACTGCGACAACAACAGTCTTATCCATCTTATTGCTGATAATTTTTCCTGTATAAATCTTTTTAGCCACTTCTCCCTCACTTTAAATTAAAAGTTCTGAGTTGAGAGTTAAAGGTCATTACGTTGGAATTCGTTGACTTTTAACCCTTCACTTTTAACTTTTCACTTCTTACCGTCAACACCTTTGCAATATCTTTCCGCACGATCCGGATACGCATGGGGTTCTCTATTTCACCAGTAGCCTGCTGAAACCTGAGGTTGAAAAGCTCCTTCCTCAAATCCTGCTCTTTCTGCGTCAATTCATCTATTGTCATCCCTCTCACTTCAGATGGTCTCACAGAACCTCCTCGTCACGCTTCACAAATCTTGTTGCCACCGGCAATTTATGCGAGGCAAGGCGCATAGCCTCTTTGGCAGTCGCCTCGGTCACCCCAGACATCTCATAGAGAACCCGCCCCGGCTTCACAACGGCAACCCAATATTCGGGAGCGCCTTTACCTTTGCCCATTCTTGTCTCAGCCGGCTTCTTTGTTATCGGCTTATCGGGGAAGATCCTTATCCATACCTTGCAGCCCCGCTTGGCGTGACGGGTAATCGCGATCCTGGCCGCTTCAATCTGCTGGCTCGAAACCCAGCCCGGCTCGATCGCCTTTAATCCGAATTCTCCGAATGAAACGTCAGCGCCGCTATAGGCCTTTCCGTTCATATTCCCCTTCTGCATCTTTCTGAATTTAACCTTTTTTGGCATCAGCATAGTGTCACCTAAATTTCCCTGGTTCTACTTTCAGGCAGGATATCGCCATGGTACATCCACACCTTAACTCCTATAACCCCGTACGTCGTCCTCGCCCTTGCAAAACCATAATCAATATCAGCTCTGAATGTATGGAGAGGGACTCTCCCTTCCCTGTACCACTCCGAGCGCGCTATTTCAGCTCCTGCAAGCCTTCCGGAGCAGGATATCTTCACTCCTAAAGTGCCAAACCGCAGGGCGGAAGCCACGGACTTTTTCATAGCCCTCCTGAAAGCCACCCTTTTCTCGAGTTGAAGTGCTACATTTTCTGCAACGAGTTGTGCGTCCACTTCAGGTTTTCTGATTTCTTTTATGTCAATGGAAACCTCTTTACCCGTCATTTCCTTAAGGTCCTTCCTGAGCTTTTCGACTTCCGCTCCCTTTTTCCCGATAATTATTCCAGGCCTTGCGGTATGAATAATCACCCTCATATTTTGCCCGGCACGTTCAATCTCTATCTTAGGCACTCCGGCGTGATACAATCTTTCCTTAAGGGCCCTTCTGATCGTAATGTCTTCAATGAGTAAATCGCTATAGCCCTTGCCGGCATACCACCTTGAATCCCAGGTCTTTATGATCCCGAGCCGAACTCCTATTGGATGCGTCTTTTGACCCAAATCTACCTCCTCTTAACCTTCTTCGGACAAAACCAATGTTATATGGCATGTTCTTTTTCGAATGACATTTGCCCTACCCTGCGCCCTCGGCTCAACCCTTTTCATAACCGGTCCCTGATCGACAAGGGCCGTTACGATCTTCATCTCTTCCGGGTTAACAGCCTTCTTCTGTTCCGCATTGGCCATTGCAGACTTGAGAAGTTTTTCGACAAACTTTGCGCCTCTGTATGGCATGAACTTTAGAAAGAGAACGGCATCTCCTGCATTTTTATATCTTATAAGATCTACTACCCTTCGCGCCTTCCTGGGCGTGATCCTCGCATATTTTAATATCGCCTTTGACTCCATAATAAACTCTACCCTTTTGCAGCCGCGGCCTTATCAGAGCCTGCATGGCTTTTAAATGTTCTCGTGGGAGAAAATTCACCAAGCTTGTGACCTACCATATTTTCCGTGACATACACCGGCACAAATTTCCTGCCGTTATGCACGGCAAAAGTATAACCGATAAACTCCGGCACTATGGTTGAACGCCTTGACCAAGTCTTAATAAGCTTCTTTTCCCCACTCTCCATCATCGCCTTTACCTTTTTCATGAGCTTTTCATCCACAAAGGGACCTTTCTTTAGAGACCTCGCCAACCTACTTCCTCCTCTTAATAATTAATCTGTCTGTTCTCTTATTGTGCCTGGTCTTAACCCCTTCAGGTTTTCCCCAAGGTGTACAGGCAGGTCTTCCACCTGAAGCCTTACCTTCTCCGCCTCCCAGAGGATGGTCTATCGGATTCATCGCAACACCTCTTACAATAGGTCTTCTCCCGAACCATCTCATTCTTCCTGCCTTCCCGTAAGAGATATTTTCATGCTCAACATTGCTGACCTGTCCGACGGTCGCAATACAATTGGCAGGGACGAACCGGGCTTCACCCGATGAGAGTTTAACCTGAACATACTTATCTTCTTTTGCTATAAGCTGTGCCGAAGAACCCGCACTTCTGACAAGTTTAGCGCCTTCACCGGGCCTCAACTCAATATTGTGGATAAAAGTTCCTAAGGGCATGTCTCCTAAGGGAAGCGCATTCCCGACCTTTATTTCCGCACCCCTGCCGGAAACGACCTCGTCTCCCACATGAAGACCTGCGGGCGCTACGATATATCTTTTCTCGCCGTCCCTATAGTGAAGAAGAGCTACCCTCGCAGTTCTATTAGGATCGTACTCTATCGTGCTCACCTTCGCCGGTACCCCTATCTTATTCCTTTTAAAATCAATGATTCTAAAAGTCCTTCTGTTGCCGCCGCCCCTGTGCCATGAAGTGACGCGACCACTATTGTTTCTGCCGCCGGTTTTTTTCAGGGGAAGCAACAGTGGCTTGTGCGGTGTATCGGTCGTTATATCGGCAAAATCCGATACCGTCTGAAATCTTCTTCCGGGGGATGTTGGATTATATTTTTTTATTCCCATTACGCACCTTCAACAAAATCTAGTTTTTCACCCTTCTTAAGGGTGATAATCGCCTTTTTTCTATCAGGTCTTTTACCCAGGGACCTTCCGTGTCTTTTCCATTTGCCCTGCGTGTTTATTGTTGCAACTCTGTCAACCTTTACCTTGAAAATCTCTTCTATCGCCTTTTTGATATCTATTTTGTTGGCATCTCTTGAGACTTCGACGAGTATCTTGTTCTGCACTTCCTTCAGATGACCGCCCTTTTCGGTAAAAAGCGGTCTTTTAATTACCGAATAAATGTTTTTCATGATCCCTTTATTTCCTCTAATCTTGCAATTGCATCTTTTGTCATCAACAGCGTATTGAAAGCAACGATATCATATGTGTTAAGATCCGATGCCCTCGCAATGCCCACCGCTGGTATGTTACGTGCGGAAAGTGTCACCACATCTTCTTTTTCAGGAAGCACAATCAGCACACTTCTATTATCGAGACCAAGGCTTTTTAAGATCGAAACCATCTCTTTTGTCTTCGGCTTCTCGATGGCGAAATTATCTAAAATTACAATACCGTCACTCGCAAGTTTCTCCTGGAAAGCTGCCAGGAGTGCAAGCCTTTTAACTTTTTTCGGGATACTGTAGGAATAATCTCTCGGTTGTGGACCGAAGGTAATTCCTCCTCCCCTCCACAGAGGTGATCTGATACTCCCTGCACGCGCCCTGCCGGTACCTTTCTGTTTCCATGGTTTTTTGCCTCCTCCGCGAACGAGTCCCTTTGTTTTGGTCGCGTGAGTGCCCTGTCTCTGATTTGCGAGGAAATTAACAATCGCCCCGTGAATAACCCCGTCCTTGGCATGGATGCCGAACACCTCATCACTCAGCGTGATCTTCCCGACAATATTGTTGTTCCTATCTTTTATTTCAACCTCTGGCATATTAATCTTCCTTTTTAATCTCTACAATTGTTCCCGTCCCACCCGGGACCGCTCCTTTTATCAGGAGGAGGTTCTGGTCAGCCCTAACATCTACTACCTCAATGTTTTTGACTGTCACTCTCTCTGAGCCCATGTGGCCGGGCATCCCTTGATTTTTCCATACCCTCGACGGATACGAACTGGCGCCTATAGACCCTGGCGCGCGGTTAAACATCGATCCGTGGGAGCCTGGACCTCCGGAAAAATGATGCCTTTTCATAACACCCTGAAATCCTTTGCCTTTAGATATACCGGAAACGGACACCCTGTCTCCCTTAGCAAATTTTTCGACCGTCAAGAATTCGCCGACCTTTAAGCCGCTGATGGGGTATTCTTTTAATATCCTGCAAGGTTTAACACCGGCTTTTTTGAAGACACCCGATTCAGGTTTGTTCAATTTCTTCTCTTTCACTTCCAGAAAGCCTATTTTAACAGCCTCATACCCATCCCTATCAGCAGTCTTCACCTGAACCACACAACACGGTCCGGCTTCAATCACCGTGACTGGGCATGCCCTGCCGTCCTCTGTAAAAATCTGCGTCATTCCGAGTTTTTTCCCTAATATTCCTACCATGAATATCTATCTCCAAATATCTCTTTTTTATCGAACCGATGAATTTATTAACGGGCTCATCTTTATCACAGCTTTATCTCGACATCAACCCCTGCCGCCAGTTCCAATTTCATAAGTGCATCTACCGTCTGCGGTGTCGGATCTACGATATCTAGAAGCCTCTTATGGGTCCTTATTTCAAACTGTTCCCTCGATTTCTTGTCCACATGAGGAGATCTGAGAACAGTCACCCTGCTGATTCGCGTCGGCAACGGAACCGGACCGGCAATCCTCGCACCCGTCCTCTGGACGGTATCCACAATTTCTTTCACAGACCTGTCAAGAATCCTGTGATCGTAAGCCTTTAATTTTATTCTTATCTTTTGATTCACCTTTATCTCACTCTTACCTTTTAACTTTTTACCTACCCCAGCACCTGTGTAACAACACCTGCACCGACAGTCCGTCCGCCTTCTCTTATAGCAAACCTTAAACCTTCTTCCATCGCTATCGGAGTTATGAGTTCCACTGTCAGGGCTACATTATCACCGGGCATTACCATCTCTACTCCCTCGGGAAGCTGCGCCACCCCGGTCACATCCGTCGTCCTGAAATAAAACTGCGGCCTGTATCCCTTGAAAAACGGTGTATGCCTCCCGCCTTCTTCCTTCGTCAATATATACACCTCTGTCTTGAAATTCGTGTGCGGCGTTATGCTCCCGGGCTTCGCTAAGACCTGCCCCCTCTCTACCTCGTCCTTCCCTATGCCTCTCAATAACACCCCTATGTTGTCTCCTGCTCGGCCTTCATCCAGCAGCTTCCTGAACATCTCCACTCCCGTCGCTACCGTCTTCCGCGTCTCTCCCAACCCGACGATCTCTACCTCTTCTCCTACCTTTACGATCCCTCTCTCTACTCTCCCGGTTACCACCGTCCCTCTTCCCGATATCGAAAATACATCTTCTATCGGCATCAAAAACGGCTTGTCTATCGGCCTCTCAGGCGTCGGTATGTAGGCATCTACCGCATCCATCAGTTCCCATATGCTCTTGTACTCCTCTGCGGTCGTTTCCGTGCTCGTGCTGTTCATCGCCTTCAATGCACTGCCCCTTATCACCGGTATCTTGTCCCCGGGAAATTGATACTTCGTCAATAACTCCCTCACCTCAAGCTCCACCAAGTCCAACAACTCGGGGTCATCTACCATATCTACTTTATTCATGAAGACCACGATGTACGGCACCCCTACCTGCCTCGCAAGCAGTATGTGCTCCCTCGTCTGCGGCATCGGTCCGTCCGCCGCCGATACCACCAGGACCGCGCCGTCCATCTGCGCCGCTCCCGTTATCATATTCTTTATATAATCCGCATGACCCGGACAGTCTACATGCGCATAATGCCTCTTGTCCGTCTCATATTCAACATGCGCCGTCGCTATCGTTATCCCCCTTGCCTTCTCTTCAGGCGCATTGTCTATGCTGTCAAATGACCTGAACTGCGCCCCTCCCTTCAATGCCAATACCTTTGTGATCGCCGAGGTCAATGTCGTCTTCCCGTGGTCTACGTGCCCTATCGTCCCTACGTTCGCATGGGGCTTTACCCTCTCAAATTTAGCCTTAGCCATATTTCCTCCTCTTCGAAAAACATTACCCGCCCTTTACCACTGCTATAATTCCTTCAGAAACTCCTTTTGGAACTTCATCGTAATGGGAGAATTGCATAGTATATGTAGCCCTGCCCTGAGTTTTCGATCTTAAATCGGTTGCATAGCCGAACATTTCTGCCAACGGGGCCTGTGCTTTAATCACCTGGACATTGCCCCTTCTCTCTATATTCAGAACCCTTCCGCGACGGGAATTGAGATCTCCGATAACATCGCCGAGATACTCCTCGGGGGTTACGTCTCGATGCTCATAATCGGTTCAAGAAGAACGGGTTTTGCACTCTTGGCTGCTTCTTTAAACGCCATTGATCCTGCTATCTTGAACGCCATTTCAGAAGAGTCAACCTCATGGTATGACCCGTCATACAGCGTTGCTTTTATATCGACAACGGGATAACCGGCAAGGATTCCCCTGTCCGCTGCCTCCCTTATTCCTTTTTCAATAGGGTTGATAAATTCCCTCGGAACCGTACCGCCCACGATTTTATTCTCAAATTCAACTCCCTTACCGGGCTCCAACGGCTCGATCCTGATGAATACGTGTCCATATTGCCCGCGGCCTCCTGTCTGCCGGATAAACTTTCCTTCGGCCTTGGCTGCCGCCCTTATTGTCTCTTTATACGCAACCTGCGGCCTTCCGACATTGGCGCCGACCTTAAATTCTCTGAGAAGCCTGTCTACAATTATCTCAAGGTGAAGCTCTCCCATGCCGGATATAATTGTTTGTCCCGTCTCTTCATTAAAAGAGACCTGGAATGACGGGTCTTCCTGGGCGAGTTTCGCCAATGATTGAGAAAGCTTTTCCTGATCCGCTTTTGTCTTCGGTTCGATTGCAACAGACATGACCGGCTCGGGAAATTCCATCGCCTCAAGAATAATCGGATTCTTCTCTTCGCAGAGTGTGTCTCCCGTAAGGGTATACTTAAGTCCGACTACGGCTGCAATGTCGCCGGCAGAGACTTCTTTCACTTCCTCACGCTTGTTGGCGTGCATCTTCAGAAGTCTTCCGACTCTTTCCTTTTTATCTTTTGTTGAGTTGTATACATAAGAACCCGCACTCAGAACGCCTGAATAAACCCTGATAAAGGTGAGTTGCCCCACAAAGGGGTCTGTCATGACCTTAAAGGCAATGGCAGAAAAGGGTTCTTTCTCGTCGGGATGTCTCACAATTACGGATTCACTTCCGGGCACCTTTCCCACAACAGGCGGGATATCAATCGGTGATGGGAGATAATCAACTATAGCATCAAGTAAAATCTGGACCCCCTTGTTCCTGAATGAAGAGCCGCAGATGACGGGAGTAAGCTTCAGTTCCAACGTGCCTTTTCTCAAAGCCCCCCTTATCTCTTCAACGCTTATCTCTTCTTTATTAAGATATTTTTCCATGAGTGAATCGTCCGTATCGGCTAAAGCCTCAAGCATTTTCTCCCGGTATTCCTTCGCCACGGGGAGAAGTTCCTCGGGGATGTCTCCTTCCGTATAATTTGCGCCTAACGTCTCGTCATCAAAATAGATCGCCTTCATCCTGACAAGGTCTACCGGCCCCCTGAATTTGTCCTCCGATCCGATAGGTATCTGAACGGCAACAGGATTTGCATCGAGGCGTTCTATCATAGTAGCTACGCTCATAAAAAAATCTGCGCCCACCCTGTCCATTTTATTCATAAACGCAATCCGGGGCACACCGTATTTATTCGCCTGCCTCCAGACCGTCTCCGACTGAGGCTCAACACCCGCAACAGAATCAAACACGGCAACTGCTCCATCGAGTACTCTCAAAGACCTTTCTACTTCGATCGTAAAATCGACATGTCCCGGGGTGTCTATGATATTGATTCTAAAACCTTTCCAGTAACATGTTGTAGCGGCGGAGGTGATGGTAATACCTCTCTCCTGCTCCTGAACCATCCAGTCCATCACAGCAGTGCCATCGTGCACCTCTCCAATCTTGTAGGTAACACCTGTGTAATAGAGAATCCGTTCGGTGGTCGTAGTTTTCCCCGCGTCTATGTGCGCCATGATACCGATATTGCGTGTTTTCTCTAATGGAAATCTCGACACCTTTCTCCTCTTTTCTTACTACCATCTATAATGGGCAAAAGCCTTATTAGCCTCGGCCATTTTGTGGGTATCTTCCTTTTTCTTAATGGAAGAACCCGTATTGTTAAACGCATCCATTAATTCCCCTGCCAGCCTTTCCCTGCATCGTCTTTTCTGCTCTGGCTCTCGAGTAATTGATAATCCACCTGAAAGCAAGTGCGGTACGCCTGTGAGGCCTTATTTCCACCGGCACCTGATACGTCGCGCCGCCGACCCTCCTCGGTTTGACCTCCAAAACAGGCTTTGCATTTTCGAGAGCCGTCTTGAATACCTTCAAAGGGTCACTCCCCGTCTTTTGTTTTAAAATCTCGAAAGCACCGTAGCAAATTCTTTCAGCTGTGGATTTCTTACCGCTCTCCATGATAGCATTCATAAATTTGCAGACGATTTTACTGTTGTATTTCGGATCCGGCAAAATCTCTCTTTTTTCAACAACTCTTCTTCTTGGCATTTATAACTCTCTCTTATTTGGGCTTCTTGGCCCCGTATTTTGATCTCCCCCTTCTTCTATCCGCAACACCCATAGAATCAAGGGTTCCTCTTATGATGTGATATCTCACGCCGGGAAGGTCTTTTACCTTTCCACCTCTAATCATCACAATAGAATGTTCCTGAAGGTTATGACCCACTCCCGGGATATACGCAGTGACTTCCATCCCCGTCATAAGTCTGACTCTTGCAACCTTCCTCAATGCCGAGTTGGGTTTCTTAGGCGTCGTGGTGTAAACCCTCACACATACTCCTCTTTTTTGAGGACATGATTTCAATGCAGGGCTTTTGGTCTTAACTCTGACCTTTTCACGCCCGTTTTTTACTAGCTGTGCTATAGTTGGCACTTTACCTCCGTCAATTGTTTAATTGTTAAAGCTGGATCTCTACAGCAAGAGAAAATATTACCAGAGATGTTTTTTTTTGTCAAGGTTTTTGGTAGAAAAAATTATCTCGCCAGAAAACTGTAGAAGAAAAACATCATAACACATTATACATGAAAAAAATAAATTCGGGAGAGCTATTTTATACGTAATTTCCTCTCCTCATCCGATAAGTGTTTAGCATTCTCCACGTCCTCCGTGATATAATCCTGTAAAAAAAATCAAGGAGGTCACATTGGCAAAGCGTGCTGGAACGTATAAGGGTGAAAAGAGAAGAAAAGAATTGTCGCGTCAAAAAAAGCAGGAGGAGAAAAGACAGCGGCGTCTGGTCAAAAAATTCGGCTCTAAAGAAGACGATGAAATAATAGATCCGGAAGTCGAAATCGAAGGACAAGAGGAAGAAAAGGATAACGACGTATCAGGAAGTTCTTGGCTTTTTTCAGGCATCATTCAAGGATAAGACGGATCCGGACCGCACGGAAAACCAGTATGTCTTATTCTCCTTATTCGTGTCTTACGAAATGAGGCTGGCGGCTGAACATCTGCAATATTTTTTCCTGAACCTCTTCAGGCGTAATAATAGCGCCGCCGGGTCTTCCGTAAAACAATACTTCCGATCTGCCGCCGGTTGACAACCTCACATCTTCCACCATCTGTCCTGCATTCATCTCTATTGTAATAAAACGTCTGTTTTCTCCTGAAAGCAAAGAAGATTTCTTTTTCAGGGAACGGGAAAAGGGTAATAGGTCTGAAAAGCCCGACCTTCAAGCCTCCTCGCCTCAGCCTTATTATCGACGAAAGGGCAATCCTTGCAACAATTCCGAATGCAACGACCACGACACTCGGCATCTTCAATATAGTAACTCTCAAATCTTGACCTCTTTATTTCTCATCTCCTTATATTTTTTCTGGAGTATATTGTTTCTCATTTCAAGTTCGCCGTCTCCCATATAGAGAGATTTTATCACGCGGGGCTCTCTGTTTTTACATCCATCAAGTATCCAGTCTTTTTCAGGAAGATCGGGTTTCATATACGGGGTCGGATAAAAGGGTTCCATCATCTGCCCGATAATACCGTCTCCAAGTATCATTACAGGATTTCTGTATTCATCCGCCTTATCAAAGGCGAGCATCGTGAGATCCCATAACTCCTGAAGACTGTACGGGGCATAGACAAGCAATTTATAATCCCCGTGCCCTCCGCCTTTCACCGCCTGAAAATAATCCGCTTGACTGCCGGAAATGTTACCGAGACCCGGACCGCCCCTCTGCATATTGACGATGACAGCAGGCAGTTCTGCCCCTGCAAGGTATGATATCGTCTCCTGTTTCAGACTTATTCCCGGACTGCTGGATGAAGTCATAGCCCTTACACCCGGCCGCAGATGCACCGTAAACCATATTTATCGCAGCGAGTTCACTTTCTGCCTGAATAAATATCCCTCGACCTCCGGCATCCTCCGGGACATATACTCCGGGATTTCATTCTGAGGGGTTATCGGATAGCCCGCGTAGAATCGGCACCCTGCCTGAATTGCGGCCTCGGCAATGGCCTCGTTGCCTTTCATGAGGATCTTCTTGTTCATTTCCTGAAAATTATACCACAATAATTCTGAAATGTACTTTTCAAGCGTTAACCACACTTTTATTCACCGCTCCCGGATCACCTTCGAACGTAAATTACGATTGGTAAAGGTTTTTCTGCACATGTATCTGTCATCAAACATCAAATACATTCCCCGGATTGAGTTTATTTGACAAACCGTTTTCTTTTCCTTTATGATTTCTTTACTTCGTAGGAGGTTCTATGTATTTTCAGGATTTGATTTTAAAGCTCCATCAGTTCTGGTCAGAAAAAGGCTGTATCCTTCTGCAGCCATACGATATTGAAGTGGGCGCAGGCACATTCCACCCTGCTACATTCTTTCAGGGTCCTGGGACCTGAGCCATGGAAAGTTGCCTATGTTGAACCGTCAAGGAGACCTACTGACGGGAGGTACGGAGAAAACCCGAACAGGCTTCAACACTACTACCAGTATCAGGTCATCCTGAAACCGTCTCCGCCTGACAGTCAGGAAGTCTATCTGGAAAGTCTTTCTTATCTCGGCATAGACCCTCTCAAGCATGACATCAGATTTGTTGAAGACGACTGGGAATCACCTACTCTCGGTGCATGGGGGCTCGGCTGGGAGATCTGGCTTGACGGAATGGAAATCACCCAGTTCACCTATTTCCAGCAGGTCGGGGGTATCGACCTTAAACCTGTTTCGCTTGAATTGACCTACGGGCTTGAAAGGATAGCCATGTATCTGCAGGAAGTGGATAATGTGTTCAACCTCCAGTGGTGCAAAGGCATAAAATATGGAGAAATCCATCATATAGATGAAGTGGAATTCTCAAAGTTCAATTTTGATTATGCAGACACCGAACTCTTGTGAAACAGTTCGATGCATATGAGAAAGAGTCGATCAGGCTGAATAAACTCGGCCTCGTGCTGCCTTCCTATGAGTTCTGCCTGAAATGCTCTCATACCTTTAACCTCCTTGATGCGAGGGGCGCCATCTCTGTCACTGAAAGGACAGGATATATCGCCCGCGTGAGGAATCTTGCGAGGCTCTGTGCAAAGGCTTTCCACAAACAAAGGGAAGAGATGGAATTCCCATTGTTGAGAAATATTGCCTGATATAATAAGAAGACGGCATCATTGAAAAAAACTTTGCTTATCGCCTCCTTTGTAAGACACTGCTCATCGGCTGACCCCTTGCATTTTCAGTGAGAACGGATAAAAATTCATAAAAAGCCAAATTGCGGTTTGCAAAGGTTTTTTAATGATGCCTGTCAATTCATTAATCCTTAAAACCTCATCCTCACCCGGTATGTCAGCTTCACCTCTTTGTCTTTCGGCACGGGGATATTGAACTCCGCAGTAAATGCTTCAGTCTTTGTATATTCGTGTGATGAATTGAGCATTGTCCAGTCTCCCGGTATCGGCTCGATAACCTTCACAATTACATCTTCCTTCTTATGATTTCTCAGGGAAATCTCGAATGCCGCCTCATAGGTATCATAGGCAATCTTCTTCCAGTCCGTCTGTTTTCTGCTTCCTACTACATCAAAGGCATCTCCGACTTTTATCCTGACCTTTTCATCCTTCGGCGTGTGGTCTATCAAGTCCTCTCCGACAAATTGCAGGCTCTCCTCGCTGTCCTGTTTATAAACCCTCACCGTCCCCTTAGGCAGCGGTATCCCGAGATTATTCTCTTTTCTGTTTTCGATCTCCACAAATACAGCGACTTTCTGGTTCGACATAACTTCGCCATACTGGCTGTAGTAGTAATATTTCGCACCGTAAAAGATCAGTTCTTTTTTCACCGGAATATCGCCGGCGGTTATAAGGCTTATCTGTTTAGTCTGATTTTCTTTGATAGTCGACGGTCTCTGCAGTGTGTAGATATGGTATTCAAAAAACTCTTCTTCCTTGAATTGAGGCGCCGGCTTCGCCAGCGGCTTCTGCCACCCGCATCATCTTATCCCGGTATTCAAATTCATCTTTCACCCTGTGAACATCCCCGGCAACAAGCTTGAGTTTTGCATTCTTATAAGTTGCGCCGCTTTTATTGTCAATGGTGACCCAGCCCGACAGGTCGGCCTTATCATCTTTATTGTTCAAAGTCACCACATAATCGGCACGCCAGTTTATTCCGTTTGTAAGATAGGAAGCCTCGACCTTCTGCACCGATGAAAGGCTGTTTTCAATAAGCCATACAAGGGTCGGTTTTGAGATAAGATTCTCGGGAACACCGGGGAATATAATCCTGCCGGGATGGCCGAAGGTTATCTCGTCTCCGATCTTGAATATCGGTCCTCCGTTATTCGACAGGAGTGTCGCCTTTATAACTCTCTTCCCTTTCGGTGTAAGGGTTTTTGTAATAGAGCTTTACCTCCTTTCCCACATACTTATCGAGAAGCTTCTGCGGATTGAGCAGATCATATTCATAGTTCTGTTCAAGGACCTGGAGGCTTTCAGTCTCCATGAGAGATTTTATATGTACGCTCGTCGGAATTATCTGGGACGCAACATCCATAAACCTTAATTCACCTGTCCCTTTTGGAAGCTTTATCTCCCTCTGGTCTTTCACAAGCCCGAGGTTGACATTGTAGATTGTTATCGCAACCCCTGTCTGGTCTTCTATACCGGATGAAAGGACCTCTGGTTTTGCATCACTTTTTTCTGCTGCTGCCAACAGGCCGAAGTTCATTATGAACAACATTACAATCAAAACATACTGGTGTTTCTTTCTCATTTCATGCCTCCTTAATTCAATACTTCTGAACATTCGCATAACTATTGCCATGTCATGCCGAATCCTGAATGCCTTCGGGACCAAAACACACTCCTTCAACACTCCGAATTCACAAAAATAATACCGGTCAATAACACAATTATCAAGAAATGATTGATTTCATGTCATAGCCTCCTCTATGCCTTTCCGGCAGTCTTAGCTATTTAGACAAGAGGAGTCTGTAAAAAGTTTCAGGAGGAATATTTTTTGAATGTTAAATGAAGAGGGAATTGGAATTTTTTATATATCGCGGCAGCGATAAGGAACAAAGAGAAGGGGATAACCGGTTTCAAGGGTTTAACCTAAGCCGTTTTATCCCCTTAAGGGGGGCGGGAAAGCGTGATAGCCGCTCTCCCGCTGAATGAGTCTCGGACTACCGGTCAAAGTAACATTGCCTTTAGGAAATGAGGGCTTATCAAATCGTTCTCCTCTTCCGTAACAGATCGGTAAAAATCACACGCCGTACAGGTTTGATATTTTTCTTCGTAAGTTCCCTGAATTGTGCCACAGCATGTTGTACGAGACACAATCCAGCATGCCCTGCCTCCGCTGATTCCCCCATGTACTCCATCGAATTTTTTTTCCGAAAAAACTGGACATATGTAATGCCCGCTTATTGCGCGGAAAAGACCGTCTTTTTTCTGCACTCGACAGCCCATGAATTGCCAGCAATTGAGTTTCACGGCTTTGCTAATGTCAAGGGAATTCTGAATAATAATCGACCACTTCCGGATATCTTTCATATATGGCCTCATTTCAGATCCACAATAATCGAGCATATTTTTCATCCATGTCACATAATCCGTCAGCCCGATACTGTTGTAGTAGATCCCCCTTGTTACAAAACCTTTTAACAAACCCATAATAATTTATCCGATCTCTCCCTCCCAGGACGCGCACAAATCTCTGAAATCAACTTCGAGCATGTCTCTCTCGCACCAGAGACTTTCATACGTCATAATAGTCCAAAAGCAGTTCCAACAACACTGTGCAGAGGCTTTAACATCCACGTCGACATTTACATTCTCTGTAAACTTTATATTTCTTTTGATCGCAGGCAGGTTATGGACAAACATATATACCTCCTTTCATTGACGTCTCTTCATCGACGACGTCTGGTTTTGCTAAACGTTAAACGATCGAATAAAAAGGCCGAACTCATCAAAGGTTTCTCCTTCGGGAGCTCGGCCATCTTACTTCTTAAGACCCGCCGCTTTCCGCCCCCTTCTCGCGAAGGGTTAGGTTTTATCGGGAAAACGTATAATTCATTAAAACAAAAAAATGCTTTTTTGTCATTGATAAAGATCAAGAGGAATCTTGATAAAAGTTATTTTTTTCGACGGAATAGAGACGGGAGGTTTAGTATTTGTCTTGATTCAGTAATGTATTTGCCCATCGCCTGCAGTAACCGGCATTTAATATAATTAGACCGTTTTTCTCCCTCCTGATAAACTGCTGTTGCTCTAATTCTTTGAGAAGACGGCTCAGATGTTCCGGAGTCACGGCAAGAATCTGGGCAAGTTCCTTGTTTTTTAGGGGCAAGTGGATCTTCAACTTTTGCGATTCCGCCTGTGGGTCTTTATCCGAGATAAACTTGCACAATAGGTCTTTCAGTCGTTCCTTAGCGGATGTGCATCCCATCTTTACCAATGATTTCCCGTGATTGAATATCGCCTGACAAAGCAGGCGGATCAGACGCTGAGCAAATTCTTTATCTGTCTTTACAAGGGACAAGAAACCCTGTGCGGATATGCACCGCAAGACGCACTGTGTCAGCGTTGTCACGGTAAATGAATAGGGCTTCTCCAAAAGCACTGCCGGCGCTCCTACAATCCAGTGCTTATGCCTAAGGCCTGCGATCACTTCATGACCTTCTTTATCCATCCATGTCAGCTTTACCGACCCTTTCTCGATGAAATAGACCGCATTTGAGGGAGTGTCCTGCTTAAATATCTCTGTGTGTGCGGGATAGTTCTGAAGAGGTCCCCATCCATGGGCTGTGCAGAGTGGTTCACTTAGGAAGAACTCAAACAGAGGAATCAGACCAGGGATAGCTCTCTTCCAAACCGAAAGGCGAGAACGAATTATTCTTCATCTGATTAATTTCTCTTTTTTATCTTGTCAAATGTGAATTACTGTTGTCAATTGCTGGGTTGACCAAGCCTGAATAGAGAAAGGATGTATCGCAATTTGCGTATGTAATAGTGTGTAAGTATTTGATATCATAACAGAAAGCAGGATGACTAGACAGTTTTTTTGAAGATTTGTTCTTATGTCTTAATAAAAGTGCTAATTTCGCTTTGAAAACTTCCGATACTTCTGAAATGCACAGCGTTGAGCCCCTCTTCCAAAGCCCTTCTGATGTTCTCAATATTATCGTCCACAAAGAGCACTTCTTCAGGCCTGAGTCCCATAGCCGAACAAATGTCCCGGAAGACAGAAGGGTCTCTTTTTCCCTTCTTCAGCTTAAACGAGTTAAATACGTAGTCAAAGTAATGAAAGAAAGAGATTTCCCGGTTAATCTCATCGAGCCAGTTTGTCTGATCGCTCAGAATGGCGGTGATTAACCCGAGGGCTTTAAGTTCTTCGACAAGCTTCAACATCGCCGGTCTTAAAACAAACCTCTTCAGGATCTCGGATCTCAGTTCTTTGTCATCACCGGTAATCCCTGTCTTTTCCCTGACCGCACGCCAGAATTCGGATTCATCGGACATGCCGGTCACATAACCTGTTTGATACACAAGTTCGCCGGCGATCATAAAGAAATCCTCAGGATTCAGACCGTTCTTTTCACCGATCGCCGTCAATCCTTCTCTAAAACCTTCTTCCGCCAGGACTCCGCCGAAATCAAAGACTACGGCTTTTATCATACCCGCCCCACTTGACGAAATCTGAACTGATTGATTCTTTTAAGACCGTATATAAATTTCTTTGCGGCCCGAGTAAAGTCATACCGCATTATAAACAGACAGTGAGAGCTTTTCAAATCTCATGGGTATGACCGGTGGGCTTGCCTCTATTGAGTTATTGACTTCGTATCCCTATATGATAGCCTTTATTTATTAACAGATTAACTGAAGAATTTTCTTTAGTGGCATTACGGAAGAGACTATTCCTTTAATCCGGATTATATTATTGCAATGGAAGGCGCAATCGAGGTGACCGGTTAAAAAGATGCATCGTTATGTGTCCACATCACAAGACGCCTACACATTATGATTGATCTTCTCGCCCTCGCAACTATCATGGCATGGCCCGTGGTTCCGCTCTTCTGGATTCCTGTTCATTTTGCCACAAACCTTTTCAGGAAACTGGGGCTGCTCACCTATGTAATGCCTCTTATTCCCTGGCTTCCTCTGACGTACCTCGTTTACAGGAATAGAACCTTCTTGCTTCAATCAAAAGTGGATTTGCCGCTCATATTCAACATCATCGGAATTGTCCTATTCGTCTGCGGGACCTTGCTCCATATATGGACAGCCCGGTTGCTGGGCCTTTGGGGAATCATCGGAGTTCCCGAGATATCCGATGGGGTTAAAGAGAACCTTGTGACGGAAGGGCCTTTTTCGATCGTCAGGCATCCGACTTATTTGGCGCACACCCTGATTTTTTTGGGCGTCTTTCTCATTACGGAATCGATCGCGGTCGGCATAATTACCCTGCTTGATTTTCTCATTGTCAACGCCGTCATCATTCCATTGGAGGAGAAAGAGATTGCGAAGCGTTTTGGTGAAGATTATGCTTTATACAGGAAGAAAGTCCCCTACCAATTCTTCCCATGGATTCATATAAGATAAAAGTATGTCTTCCGAATATCCGGTCCATGGTATAATTTTACATCGTTGGAGCAGTAATGATTTTCATCGGTCTTGATGCAGGTTCGGTGAGCACAAAGCTTGTTGCTCTTGATGCAAAAGGGAACAGGCTTTTTAGTCGTTATGAAAGGCATAGGGGACATCCCCTCGCCGTTGCCCTCAAACTTCTGGAAGAAGCCATGGAGCCGGGAAACTATAAAGGGGGAGATTCGCCCCGTTCCCCCGGTGTAGGGTTATCCGATAAGTTTTCCCTTTCCGTAACCGGTTCTGCCGGCAGGTTAATTGCTTCCATATTCAAAATAGCACCGATTAACGAGATTGTCGCCCAGGCATATTCTACACATAACCTGTCCCCCCATATAAAAACAGTAATCGAAATGGGCGGGGAGGATTCCAAACTGATACTCCTGGGTAAAGACGGCAGCTCGATCAATGACTTCTCGATGAATTCCGTCTGCGCCGCCGGGACAGGGTCTTTTCTGGACCAACAGGCGGAAAGGTTGCGGCTCTCCATAGAGGAATTCGGCGAACTCGCGCTCAAATCGCAAAAACCCCCCAGAATCGCCGGCAGGTGCAGTGTCTTTGCCAAGTCCGACATGATCCACCTCCAGCAGATAGCAACCCCTGTTGAAGACATTGTGGCGGGTCTCTGCTTTGCAGTCGCCAGAAATTTTAAAGGCTCCATATCGAAGGGAAGGGATATCGTTCTTCCGGTATCATTTCAGGGAGGGGTCGCTGCAAACAAAGGAATGGTGAGGGCCTTCAGGGAAATCTTCGGGATCGGCAAACTTTTTGTCCCCGAAGATCATGCACTTATGGGGGCGATCGGCGCCGCATTAAAAAATATTCACGAAGGCAGCGTGCACACTTTTGATATATCGTTGCTTGAGGAATTTCTAAAATCTTATACACGCATTGAAGATGGATATCCGCCTTTGAATGAGCATGCATTGGTCATCGGAGACCAGTCAAATCCCCCCCTATCCGCCCTTTCCAAAGTGGGGGTTGGAGATGATTTTACCCATGAAATTCGAAAATCCGACCCTGCACCGATACCTGCTTACCTCGGCATTGACATCGGTTCAATCAGCACCAATCTTGCTGTGATCGATGAGGAAGGAAGGCTCCTGGCAAAAAGATATCTTATGACGGCGGGCAGGCCTATAGATGCGGTGAAACAGGGTCTGGAACAAATCGGGGGAGAGATCGGCAAAAAAGTCAGAATCGTGGGTGTCGGCACAACAGGGTCCGGCAGATATATGATTGCCGATTATGTGGGCGCCGATATTGTAAAAAACGAGATTACAGCCCAGGCTACGGCTGCGGCCTTCATTGACGCGGCTGTCGATACGATATTCGAGATAGGAGGACAGGACTCGAAATATGTATCCCTGCAAAACAGCCTCGTTGTTGACTTCGAAATGAACAAAGCATGTGCTGCAGGGACCGGTTCGTTCCTTGAAGAACAGGCGGAAAAACTGAATATCTCAATAAAAAAAGAATTTGAACAGTGCGCTCTCTCCGCAAAGAACCCCTGCAGACTCGGTGAAAGGTGCACCGTATTTATGGAGAATTCCTTGATGGCAAACCTTCAGAAAGGAGCCGACAAAGATGACCTTCTCGCGGGTCTCGCATATTCGATTGTTCAGAATTACATAAATAGGGTCGTCGCCGGGAAAAAGATAGGTGAAAATATATTCTTCCAGGGCGGTGTAGCCTTTAATAAGGCTGTTGTCGCGGCATTCGAAAAATACCTCAACAAGAAAATAACCGTCCCGCCGCATCACGATGTAACCGGCGCGATAGGTATGGCGTTGATCGCGATGCGGCACATGAAATCCCGGCAGTCGGAAGTCAAAAGTCAGAAGCCGGGAAATCCTCATACGACTTTTAAGGGATTTGCATTGTCAAAGCTCCCTTATGATATATCTTCCTTCGAGTGTAAAGGATGCCCGAATGTATGCGAGATAAACAGGGTGAAGATTACAGGCGAAAAAGGCTTCCTCTTTTACGGCGGGAGATGCGAAAAATACGACCTGCGAAAGAAAAAGACATCCCCATTGCCGGACCTCTTTTTGTTCAGGGAAGAAATGCTCTGGAAGGAACATCTTAGGAGGTCGAAAGTCCATAGTCAGGGGTCAGATGTCGAAAACAGTTCAAAAGAGTCACGGCCCACGACTCACAGTTCACGAGTGAGAATCGGTATCCCCTATGCCTTTTTCTTCCATGATTATCTCCCTTTCTGGACCACGCTGCTCTGGGAGATGGGCTTTGAGGTCGAGGTATCTCCGAAAACGAACAGACAGATCGTCAATCTCGGACTCGAACGTGTCCTTTCAGAGGCTTGTTTCCCCGTTAAAGTTGCACATGGTCATGTCAGGTATCTGATCGAAAGAAATGCTGCAATTTTTCTGCCGAGTTTTATAAACCTCAACGCACCCGATGATACATTGGAGAGAGGATTCGCGTGTCCCTATACGCAGACGATCCCCTACGTGTCGAGGGTCGCCTTCGAGGGTATCAAAATTATCGCACCGGTTATTAATTTAAGACGGGGCAAGAAGGTTCTCGTAGAGGAACTCACCCGTGCATTTAAACTCTTTGGAATTCGGAAATCCCTCATATCACGGGCGATAGATGTCGCGCAAAGAGCACAAGACAGTTTTAGTGCTGCTATAAAGGCAAAAGGGACCGAGGTTTTGTCGACATTAAAGGGTAACGCTTTGATAATCATCGGCAGGTCCTATAACGCTCTTGACAGCGGCGTAAACCTTGAACTGCCCAAAAAGCTTGCAGAACTCAACGTCATCTCAATCCCTTTCGATTTCCTTCCCCTGGAGGAGTATACGATAGATGATGAATGGCCTAATATGTACTGGAGGTCCGGGCAGAGGATACTGAAAACCGCAAAGTTCATCAGAGAAAACAGGAAACTCTTTGGTATCTACGTGGGCAATTTTTTGTGCGGTCCCGACTCGTTCATCCTGAAATATTTCAAAAAGGAGATGGGGAAGAAACCCTATCTCCATATAGAGATCGATGAGCACAGCGCTGATGCGGGAGCGATAACAAGGTGCGAGGCATTTATCGACAGCATAGAAAATCAGAGGTCTCTTTCTTTCTGCAACAGAAAAGAAAGGCCGGATGGAAAAACACCCCCATCTCCGGTCATCTCTCGCAAGTCGTCGCATATCATTTATGTCCCTCGTATGTCCGATCATGCCTTTGCTCTTGCCGCAGCCTTCGAGTATTGCGGGGTAAAAGCCGAGGTGCTCTCCGAGTCCGACAAGACAACGGCGGATTTGGGGAGGAAATATGTCTCCGGAAAAGAATGCTATCCGTGCACGGTCACGACGGGCGATATGATAAAAAAGGTGATGGAACCCGATTTTGTTCCCGAAAAAAGTGCCTTTTTCATGCCTTCCGGGACTGGCCCCTGCAGGTTCGGCCAATATAATGTCTTCCACAGAATGGTCCTTGACGGCATCGGCTATGAAAATGTGCCGATCTTCTCACCGAATCAGGATACGACCTTGTACAAAGACCTCGGTATCGTAGGCAGAGATTTTACCATGCAGGCATGGAAAGGTATCGTCGCTTTCGAACTTCTTGGCAAGTGTCTCCATGAAACCAGGCCATATGAAAAAGCCGGAGGGTCTACAGAGGAATTATATGAAAGTTATCACAAAAAGTTGTACCGATATTTAAAAAATAAAAATGGAGATCTGGAAGATGTCCTCCGGGGAATGAGAATGGACTTCGAAAACCTATCCAGATATGGCGGGCCAAAACCCTTGATCGGCATAATCGGTGAGATATTTGTGAGGTCCCATAGATTCTCGAATGAAGACCTTGTCAAAAAGGTGGAGGCGCTTGGAGGCGAGGCGTGGCTTGCGCCGGTCGAGGAATGGGTCTACTATGTGAACTTCACAGGCTTAAAGAAGGCATTGTTAAAAAAAGAAAAGTCTGCTATTATTAATTTCTTCTTAAAAAAGTTTTTCCAGAAGAGGATAGAGCATAGGTACGCAAAATATTTTGAGGGCTTCTTAAAGACGGCAAAAGAGCCTGAGACAAAGGAGATCCTTGAGAAGGCATCACCTTATCTGCACAGCTCATTTGAAGGTGAAGCAATTTTAAGCATCGGGAAGAGCATCGATCTCCTGGAAAGAGGAGCGTCCGGTATCATCAATGCAATGCCCTTCGGGTGCATGCCGGGCACGGTCGTTGCCGCCATACTGAGAGGTGTAAACAGGGATTATGGTATCCCCTGCATCAGCATCCCCTATGATGGCTCTGAGTCACCAACGATTGAGATTCAGCTTGAGGCTTTTATGGATCAGGCACGAGAATATGGTAAACGGAATACAGGAAATAGGATACAGAGAGAGACTTAGACGTACTTTCCTGTTTGCTGCATTCTGTTTATCGTTTAGTTATTACTGTTTGAAAGAGGAGGTGGATGAGTGGGAAACGTAAAGAAGTGGCGCAAGAAGAAAATGAGCAAACATAAACACAAAAAGCTCAGAAAAAAAACCAAATTCCAGAGAAGAAAGAGCAAGTAAAATTAATATATCCTCTCAAAAGTATACTCTCAAAAGCAGACAGGGGATGGTATTTGAGCGGCATTCATTCAATAATTTCGATCTCCAGTTCGTCCCTCTTTACCGGTTATGAGCGAAAATACGATCCCTGCCTGTTTTTATGAGTAACCTGCATTACCGAAGTTCCATTCATTTTTTCAGTTTCCCGATATAGACGCGGAGTTGACATTCACACAATTTCCCCGGGTCTTGACTTATGAACTAATGGATGGAGTATCATGTACGATGTTTACACCATTTCTGACAACAGGCATCGGAAGTCTTCCCCATACGGACCCTGAAGATGCGTGCAGACTTGTGATCGAGACATTTGATATTCCGTTCTGGCCTCAGTTGCCGAGATTATCCTTCCGCGAGTTGATGATCCCCCAGTTCTCGGAAGGTATTCCGTCGTTAAAGGTTGACGAACAAAGGGAGACTGTCTGGGTAGAAAAAAATGATGACGACCTACAGAAATTCTATGAGAACTACTCCCCGGGCTGGAAACTTGCCATCTCGGAGGATTACGCCAAAGGACTTCATGCATTTATAAAGGCAATAAGAGATAAGCACTTCATTTTTCTTAAAGGACACGTCACAGGCCCGCTCACATTCACTTTGGGTCTTAAAGATTCTGATGGAAGGCCGGTTTATTTCGATGAAGAACTGCGGGAGATTTCGCTCATCGTCCTTAAGGCAAAAATCAAATGGCAGATAGAGATATTAAAGCAGAGTGCGGAAAATGTAGTCGTATTCATAGATGAGCCTATTCTCTCCGCACTCGGCAGTTCGAGCTATATCGGCGTCGCGCCCGAAGAGGCGCTAAGGCTCCTGAGGGAAACATCGGACGCCATAAAAGAGTCGGGAGGGATTCCCGGGATTCATTGCTGCGGTAAGGCTGACTGGCCGTTGGTCATAAACAGCGGCGTCCGTATTATCAGTTTTGACGCCTACGATTATATCGACTCTATTTCTCTCTATCCTGAGGAATTTGCCGGATTTCTGAGAAGAGGAGGATACCTTGCATGGGGTATTGTACCCACAACCGAGGCCATCAATAAAGAGAATACCCGCTCTATAAAAACACGCCTCGATGAAGATCTGGATAAACTCTCGAAATCAATACCGGAAGACCTCTTGTTGTCTCAGATATTATTAACACCGTCATGCGGGACGGGATCGAGGAGCATAGAAGAGACGGTTAAGATTTTTGAGACCCTGGCCGGCCTGAGGGCTTTAGTAAGAGGCGCTCCATGAGCCGGAAGCGCTCCCGATAAACTATATCCAGTCATTCTTGGGTAGTGGGTCAGTTTGAAAAAAGTGGAGAAATTCTATCTTTTAGCCAATGCCAAGAAATCCTTTAAATGTTTCATATGATACAGGGAAACTCCAATCTGTTATTTCATTTAGTCTTCTTGCTCCACCAGGCAACATTTTTCCGTTTCTAGCTTCAAAGGTAACATTTATAACGCATTTTCCTCTGTCTTTTATATATTGAACGGCAGGTACATAATCTTGATCTCCCGATACAATAACTGCGGTATCATATATGTCAGTTAGTGTTATCAAATCAGTTGCAAGCTTCACATCGACAGCTTTTTCAGTTCCAAACTGTCCAGTAAATAAATCGTATCTTATAGCGCCTGCTCGTCTAAATTCGACGGCATTGTGTTTTAGAGCAATTCCGTTATAAAGAATGCCCCATCCTTTAAACCGATTTATCATGTTTGTCTCTTTATTTTTCAACTCCAATGCTAAAGATTTCATTTTTTCTTTTTTTCCTTCACCTTCCAGTGCATCCAATACTCGTTTAAAAGAATCATGTTTCGATAAGACATTGTATAATTTTATTGTGTCTGTATCAGCATTGGGAAGTTTATATGGGAAAAAGTCGATGTGCTGAACAACATACCAGTAAGATCGGATTCTCTCGCCATTTTCATCAACCTTTTTTACTAAGAAATCAAAAAAATCTTGCCAATTTGCTGTGTGCGGTAAGTGATCGTTTTTATTGAAAGTTTCAAATAATTCGCAGATTGAATGCCGCAGATTTTCACCATCTACAAATATGCAGACCTTTTTCCCCATGATATCCCCCTTTAAAACGAAAGAGCGAGAAGCACGCAACCTCTCGCTCATTATTATAGATTGGAGACGCACTCCAATCGCAGATTATCTGGATAATAGCTTTGATTGAAGTTTACAAATTAATTGGACAGAATGCAAATAAAAAATATTTATAGACAGTATAAAAATTTATAGTTATTTTATTAACAAATCTAGTATGTCTTCTATCTCCCAAAGACGATCCGTTACCTTTGCTTCCATTGCGGGAGTAACCCTTAATGTTTGATGTATCCGACAGAAATTATAATACATGAAATGAAGAACTACCGCATAGCCTAAGTTCTCCACCTTCTTTGAGAAAGCATTTGTAAGCCTAGTAAACCTTCTCATGGACATTCTCATTGTGAGGTTTTGACGTTCCACGTAGCTTGTAGAAATATTCTTTTCGTCAGGATTTCCTTTAATCCTTATCTTATGTGTTCCGAGGCATTTAGCCGGACTATACCGCTTTTCAGTATTTTCTGATGATCCATATAGTTTCACAAGTTGACTGAAATCAATCTCCGAACCAAAAGCATCTTCAACGGAATCTAAGTACATCATATGACCGTCCGTAGTAAGCTGAACCTTATTCTTCAATCTTCCCGCCAAGTTTCTCATAAATATTGTCGCATTCTGTAAATCACGCTTTCCTATATACCATACAGGGACGAGTTTTGAATCAGCGCATATAGCGGTAAATGTCCAGACATCACCGATCCCGAATTGTCCTTGTAATTCTTCGGGTACGTTTTTTTGCTTTGCATAGCAGAAAGACCATATTTCATCACACTGGATGCGCTTACAATTCAGATCATGGAAAACCTTATCCTGATATTCAGCGCAAACCTTTCCGACATCGGCTAATAATTTCAAGACTGTACCTTTAGCGGTATCGGTCATTCTGCAAGTTGCCCGAATGGAATTACCTTCTATTAAGGCTGCTATGATTTGCTTCTGTTTTTCTGGTTTTAACTTATTCATGATTTAATTATACTTGACCGCTCAAGCATTGTCAAGAAAAAAATAATAACCTTAGAAATAATTTTTTTATTTTTCAGGGAGGAACCCTAGCCCCTCCCTGTAGCCTACCTTAGACTTTCACCCAAATGGCAAAAGCCTTGAGCCCATGTTGCCAAGCATATATGCGCTTGCCATGACGGGTGGTAATGTAGGCTGTGAAGATCAGCCTATAACCGTCTCTCTGTTTCAAGAGGCACCTCTACTGTTCCAGGGGGCCTTGAAATTTTAGGAGGGAAATGCGATACTTAGTTACACGTTGGTATCGCGGTTCCACTAAAACCAGTGGGCCACCGATTTAAGGTTAAGGGCGGATAGGCTGTATCACCAGCTTATTCGCTTTTTTCTTGTTCAAAATGGTTGCCTTCCTTTTGTTGTCTTATGATAAATTTCCCTAACAACGGCACTGCAAATGAATACTTGCCGTATCTATTTTTATAAACAAGCCCCAGATTGCTCAATGACAGCAGCATTTGATTAATATGGCTACTGCTAAACGGTTTATTGGCGAGTTCTTTCGATTTGTCAGCAATTTCTTGAACAGTAAATTCATCGTCACAGTTATCTAGGTGAGCTATAACCGAAAGTAATTCTCTTTGTCGATCAGTGGCTTTCGCCCATCTCCCTGAAAAAAAATCCGTATCTAATTTTCTAACTATTTCTACTACTGGTACGCTTGGCACTTGCCCTGTCGCATATTGTTGGATAAATATATCAAAAACTTCTCGGCAGATAAATTGGATAAAGTATGGATATCCTCCCGAAATTTTAATGATAGTATCAACTGATTCATCATTAAATGTGATTGGGCATTCAGCCTTCTGGATTGGTACTAAAATAGCCTCTCTACTATCCTTCGGCTGAAGTCTTTTAAGAAACACAATGTGAAACATTCTTTCAGAATATGTACGAGCATCAACTAATTTGGGGAATAAAGTTGGCAGTCCTGTCAAAACCAATAAAAACGGAATATTTTGTTTTTGAATTGATTGAAAGAGATCTAATAGAAGCGAAAGGGGGTATTGTTCTTTGTTATCTTGGTCAGTAAGATTTTGAGCCTCGTCATAGGCAAATACTATCCCCCTTTTTCCTGAAAAGCGCAAGCAATTCCATACAAACAGTAAGACTTTCTTTAATTTATCAATAACTAGACCGGGTGTTTCATTATAAATACTATCCAATAGGTGATAACTCAATGTAATTTGAGATTTTTCAGTAGCGTTACTAAATCCTGTTGGTATGGTCTCCTTTTCATAAATAATGATATTGGAAGTTATTACTGATAAATCTGTTAAAAGGCGTATGGCTAATGATTGCTCATTAACACTTGCCGATTCTGAGAAATCAGTCCCAGCCCACAACCACCCCTCCTCAAATGCAATAGGTTTTAAAGTTTCAAGCAGAACAGTTTTGCCAACTCCTCGTAGACCAGTTAACACCATATTATCTAAAATCGTTTCTTGTTTCAATAATCGTCTAAACTCATTTTTTTCATCTTCTCTACCAGCCAAAAAGGGTGGCATATGGCCAGCTCCCGGCTTGAAGGGATTGGCAAATTTGCTCTTATCTGTATCTTTTAGGTTATCCATTACATTTAGCCTCCATACTAAATTTAGCTATTAAGCTAATAATACCTAATTCTTAAATTATTATCAAGTGGAAGGATTAAAAAAATAAGATCAATGAAAGGGAGTCTAATGATAATTGTTAAGTTTTAGACCATCTTGTCTTGGCAGCTTTTTTGGCTATTTCTTTGCGCTTCTTAGGGGATAGCTTCTCAGCCCTTGCCTTACCGCCCTTCAATCCCCCAAGTCTACCAAGAGCAACGGCAGCAGGATTCTTCTCTGTAGTTGGTGATGCTTCTTTAATAGGGAGATTCACAGTCTGAATCTTCCTATTTGTTGTACGATCTACTATGAGTTTGGCAAGTTGGCTTACATCCGCAGGTATTTTCTTTCTCTTTTTGTCCATGCTTTAGTGTAGCATGAACGGTCAAGCATTGAAAGGGATCGGGAAAACCAAACTGACCCACTACCCATTCTTGAATTACCTTGACTAACTGCTCAAGGACATGATAGTATAATTACAAGGATTTTAGAGGTTTTTGCGTTCACAGAAGGCCACAAAGACTTTTAGCTTTGGGGCCTTTTTTATTGGGTCCTTCTGAAATTTTAGTTTATAGATAAGGAGGTTAACAAAATGACACAAGGAACTGTGAAATGGTTTAACGACAGCAAAGGTTTTGGCTTCATTACCAGTGAAGACAATAGTGATGTCTTTGTTCATCATACGTCCATCCAGGGCAATGGATTTAAAAGCCTTGCCGAAGGTGACAACGTCAGCTTTGATACTGAACAAGGCCCGAAAGGTCCCAAAGCGATCAATGTAGTCAAACTCTAATTAATTGGGCAAGGCTCCCTCCGAAAGAGGGGGCCTTCTCCTTTGAGAGGAACATGAATAACAGTAGGAATGTAGCAATGATGGAGAGGATGCAGGAAAGGACGCAGCAGAGACGTGAAGCAGGCTCTGTAGCTACACACTTCCCTGAGGTTGCAAACATCGCCATGAATATGACATATAACCAGAGTGGGTCAAAATCGATACTTCGGACCTTTAATTTCACTCCCGACAGCTATGCTTTTTTCATAGTAAATTGTTTAAGAAAAGACTGTGTTGATGGTGGGTTTGATCTAACCGGGGTCATAACCGAAATGATCAGGAACCGCAGCGCGGCGGCAAAAGGAGCGCTTAGTTGTGAAGGCACCGATTCTTCCACCAACCACTCAGCTATTGTCTATGAAGTTGACATACACTACACGTAAAATCGTTGTCCTTTAATCTTTCGATATATTTGAGATAACAGCATCTCTCTCGCAGAGTCAGCTCCCAACGTGGTTTAGAATATAGAATTCTTGACCGTAAATCCACAGACCCAATGACAGGGAGAGAAAAATTTCTCTCCCTGTCATTGGGTCTGTCACGAGACATTCGTTGAAATAAGAGTTAATACCTGTCTCTATGCCTGTAATCTTCGTTCCTCTGTCTTTGATCCCGATCTCTGTCCCTTTCCCTGTATTGCCTGGGATAGTATTCTCTGGGCAGTTTATACCAGGGGCCCCTTTCCCTTTCACCGTAGTACCATAAGTTATCCCAGTAGTAATAGTACAGGTTGTTGTAGAAATAAGTGCGCCTTTCTGGCGCCACCACGATAGGCGGGAGTGGCCTGAGAGCTACGTGGTGAGGCGGCTCCACAATTATTGGCGGCCCTAATACGATTGACAGAGGAAGAGGCTCTAAATATGTTCCCTCAGGAGTAACATGGGCTACACATCCTGCAACCAGAAACGAGAAAATTATTACTGCTAAAATCTTTTTCATGATCATACCACCTCTTTTATTTTCATTATAGTCAGGAACCCGACTTTAATCTATATATTTAACAGGTCCCATGCTCCATCTCAATAACCTGCTACATGACAATAAACTTTATTTGTTATACTAATCACGATGAATATTGGATTGTGTGGGAGCCACAGAACAGGGAAAACAACGCTGGCGGAGGCAATTGCCCAAAAAACCGGCATGCCGTTTGTTAAAACCAGCACTTCAGAGGTATTTAAAGAACATGGCTTGGACCCATCCAAACCGATGAATTTTCAAGAAAGACTCTCGATCCAACATAAAATATTGGATACCGCAAAGAAACTGTGGCATGCTGAGCAACGACAATTCATTACTGATAGAACACCTTTAGACATGGCTGCATATACCCTCGCAGATATTCAGGGGTCAACAGAAGTTAATTTTATTGAATTAGAAGGCTACCTTGACCACTGTTTCGAAGCGACGAACCAGTTATTCAAAGTCCTGGTGCTGATACAGCCGGGCATTCCCCTTATGCATGAGGAGGGCAAAGCTGCTTTGAACGAGAGCTACCTCGAACACTTAAACTACCTGATCCTGGGTCTTTGTAACGATTCCCGGATCAAGAGCAGGTTTGTCTTTTTAAACCGAAATATAACGACTTTAGAAAATAGAATTGGCCTGATACTTAATGAGCTTGAAACATGGCGTTAAAAGACGTCATAGGACAGGATAAAGCTGTCGGCATACTCCTGAGAACTATTCAGAGATGCAGGATACCGTCATCTTACCTGTTTGCAGGAGAATCGGGCATAGGGAAAAAGCTCACGGCGATCAATCTTGCCAAGGCATTAAATTGTTTAAAGACAGGCAATGGTCAGCAGTCGGCAGTCCCAAGCCTCCCTTTGCGATCCTTCGATAAACTCAGGATGACAAGTGTCATGGTGAGCTTGTCGAACCACGATTGTTGCGACGAATGTACCTCCTGCAAGAAGATCGATGCCGGCACCCATCCCGATTTTTTACTTATCTCACCCGAAAGCGATCAGATCAGGATCGAGGAGATACGGGCCATCGACGATGTTCTCTCCCTGAAAGCCTTTGAGGGCAGATATAAAATCGTGATCGTTGATGACGCCGATGCCATGAACCAATATGCGGCGAACGCCTTCCTCAAGACCCTGGAAGAACCGCCGGGAAACAGTCTCATAATCCTGATATCTGCAAACCCTGACCGTCTGCCCGATACAATCAGGTCTCGATGTTCACGGATAAACTTTGCCCCCCTTTCTCTTGAAGCGTGCGAAGAAGTCATAAAAAAAGTCATCGGTAACCAGCCGGCTGTCAGCGGCAGGAAAACCGGAAAATCTGCAAGCCTGAAAGCAGGCAAGCAGGCAGGCCCGCCAAAGGATGACTCTCAACTTTCGACTTTGATCAGGCTTTCGATGGGAAGGCCCGGCGAGGCGATCTCGGGAGACCTCATTGAAGAGAGGGCATGGTTCATAAAGCTCCTGAAGGCAATGCTCAATATGGAAAAAGATGGCTGGGCATCGAAGGAAGATATGAAAAAATGGTTTGATTTTCTCCTGGTCCTGCTCAGGGACATGGCCGCCATGAAAATAAATCGGGAGGGAACAGATCTGATCAATATCGACCTCAAGGAATATATAAATGGGTTAAGCAGCCCAATGGATTTAAAGGTTATAATAGAACATTATCAAAGATTGAATACCCTTAAGGGATATTTCAAATTTAATCTAAACAAATCCCTCACGTGGAACTATACAGGTTCTTTGTTGAGGAAAGAAATGGACGTAACAAATGCCTGATATTGTGGGAGTGCGTTTCAAACCCTGCGGGAAGATATACGACTTCGAGCTCGACGGCATGGAAGTTAAAAAGGGCGATATCGTGGTCGTTGAGTCCGAACTCGGTCTTAACCTCGGCACGGTCGTCATGGAGCCATATACCATAGAAGATCATGAAAGGAAGTTAAAAAAAATCATCCGTAAGGCAGGGAAGGAAGATCTGCTTCAGAAGGAAGAGAATAAGCAATTGGAATTGGAAGCGAGGGAAAACTGCCTCGAGAGGATAATGGCACGCGGGCTTCCCATGAAACTGGTCTGCACGGAGGCGACCCTTGACAGAAAACGTATTATCTTCTATTTCACCGCTGAGAAACGGATCGATTTTAGAGAACTCGTAAAGGACCTCGCATCGAGATTCAAGACACGGATAGAGATGAGACAGATAGGCGTGAGGGACAGTGCGAGAATCGTCGGTAGCCTGGGCATCTGTGGCCGGGAACTCTGCTGTACAAGATTTCTGACCTCCTTTGAACCCATCTCTATCAAGATGGCAAAGAAACAGGAACTTGTTCTGAATACAAACAAGTTATCCGGGTCCTGCGGGAGACTCATGTGCTGTTTGGGATTTGAGTATTCCGAGACATGGCACGGGCGCACCCCCGTGCCGGATAGTGAACCCATCTCCGTCCCTGAAGATGAAGAAGAGCGCAAAGTGGTCATTGAGCCGATTGACCCGTTTTCAGAAACGCTTGGGCCTCCAGATCAACCCGCAATAACAGCCACTAATGCAAGCGTTGGACCACAGCAGCCCGAACAGGGACCCGGGAAACCGGAAAAGAAAGAAAAACGCAAGAAGTGGTATCCCAGAAAACGCAGAAAGAAACCTCAGGACAAGTGAAGGGCAAGTTCTACATCACCACACCGATATATTATGTAAATGACATCCCTCATATAGGCCATGCCTATACGACCGTGGCAGCCGATATCCTTGCGAGATATCACAGGTTAAAAGGGGATGAAGTCTTCTTCCTGACAGGGACCGACGAGCATGGCCAGAAGGTTGAAAAGGCAGCGCGTGAAAAAGGCATGGCGCCGAAAGAGCATGCCGATGCGATGGTCGGAAATTTTAAGAGTCTCTGGGAAAAGCTGAACATTAAAAACGATGCCTTCATTCGCACAACAGATACGGAACATATAAAGACTGTGCAGGAGGTACTTCGTAAACTTTTTGAAAAAGGCGAAATAGAAAAGAGGCTTTATTCGGGATGGTATTGCCTGCCGGATGAACGTTTCTGGACAGAGAAGGAAGTCGAAGACGGCAAATGTCCCGATTGTAAAAGACCGGTGGAACAGATATCCGAGGAGAATTACTTCTTCTTGATGTCAAAATATAAAGAAAGGCTGATCCTGTGTATCGAAGAGAATCCGCATTATATCCTTCCCGAGACAAGAAGAAATGAGGTCCTCGGGTTCCTGAAAAACAACCCCCTCGGTGACCTTTGTATTTCAAGGCCGAAACAGAGACTTTCCTGGGGCATACCTCTGCCTTTTGATGACAATTTTGTTACCTATGTCTGGTTTGATGCACTCTTGAACTACTATTCTGCCATAAGGTACCTTGCCCCGCAAGCAAGCAATATCCCATCTGAACACTGGTGGCCGCCGGACCATCACTTGATCGGAAAAGACATTCTTACTACGCACGCTATCTATTGGTCAGCGATGTTAATGGCGCTCGAATTACCTTTGCCGAAGAATATCTTCGCACACGGCTGGTGGACTATGAACGGCAAGAAGATGTCAAAATCCCTCGGCAATGTGGTTGACCCTCACAAAGTTGCAGATGATTTTGGGGCTGATCCCTTCAGGTACTTTCTTTTCAGGGAAGTACCCTTCGGCCTCGACGGAGACTTCTCCGAGCAGGCTATGATACAGCGTTTCAATACGGACCTGGCCAATGACCTTGGAAACTTATTGAGCCGCTCGTTGACCATGGTAGAAAAATATAGGGACGGGATTGTTCCGGAACGAATTGAAAGTAAAGATAGAGAAGGTTTGGAAAAAAGGATTTATGGATGGTTTGATTCTCATTCTCACAGCAGCATGCATACCAGCTTTGAGGGATTTTTGGATCGACTTGAATTTCATCATGCCCTTGCTCAACTATGGGTCGTAATCAACGAAGTAAATGAATATGTTCAGCACACAATACCGTGGAAAGAAAATGACCAGGGTACCCTTTCGAATATACTCTATACTCTATGTGAAGCTTTACGTCTCATTGCAATTTTTTTGTATCCCTTTATGCCGTCCACTGCAGAAAAGATATGGGAACAACTCAATGTTGAAGAAGATATATCCGACATAAATTTTGCCACTGCAATAGAATGGGGTGGACTGAAGCCCGGGACGAGAATCAACAAAGGACCTGCCCTATTCCCGAGGATAGAAAAAAAGAAGAAATAGTGCGGCAGAGGCATTCTTGACTTCCCGATAACCTCTCGGATAATATTAATGAATTCGGTTCATTTAAAATCAAAATGACAATCGCAATCGGCTGTGATCACGCAGGTGTGGAACTAAAAAAAGAGATACTATCCCTATTAGATAATCTCCATATCGAGTATATCGATTACGGAACAAACAGCTCTGAATCTGTGGATTATCCTGATTTCGGTGAAAAAGTATCCGAAGCGGTCTCTTCGCAAAAGATAGAAAAGGGGATACTCATCTGCGGTACCGGGATAGGTATGTCTATCGTTGCCAACAAATTTCCCGGGGTAAGGGCATCACTGTGCAATGAGCTTTTCACAGCCAGGATGAGCAGGCTTCATAATAACGCGAATATCCTTGTTATCGGCGGGCGGATAGTTGGGAAAGATTTGGCCAAAGAGATCATAAGAACGTGGGTCGGCACTCCTTTTGAAGGAGAAAGGCACTCAAGAAGGCTTGAAAAAATATCGCGGATAGAGGACCGTTTGAAAAAACATGATATTTGAAAATCTTAGGACAACCGATCCTGAAGTTTTTGATGCAATAAAGAGAGAGATAGAGCGGGAAAGAAGAAATATCGTCCTGATCGCATCCGAGAATTATGCAAGCCGCGCTGTTCTCGAAGTCCAGGGTTCCGCTTTTACAAACAAATATGCAGAAGGATACCCGGGGAGAAGATATTATGGCGGATGTGAGTACGCTGACATAGTCGAAGGCCTCGCAATCGAGAGGGCAAAAGAGCTCTTTGGCGCCGAGCATGTGAACGTTCAGCCCCACTCGGGCTCACAAGCAAATATGGCTGTCCTTTTTTCCGTACTGAAACCGGGCGACACAATCCTAAGTATGAGCTTGAGTCATGGCGGACACCTCTCCCATGGCGCGTCGGTAAATTTTTCCGGGATCTTCTATAAACCGGTATCATACGGCGTTAACAAGGACTCCGGATATATCGACTATGATGAGGTGAGACGCCTTGCCAAAGAGAATAAGCCGAAAATAATCCTCGTAGGGGCCAGTGCATATTCAAGGATTCTTGACTTCGAAGCCTTTTCGGCTATAGCAAAAGAAGTCGGCGCCTATCTCATGGCGGACATCGCCCATATCGCCGGGCTTGTCGCCGCCGGTCTTCATCCTTCACCGGTCCCCCACGCAGACTTTGTGACCACTACAACTCATAAGACATTGAGGGGACCGAGAGGCGGCATGATAATGTGTAAAGCAGAACACGCAAAGGCGATCGACAAGATGATCTTTCCGGGAATACAGGGAGGGCCTCTCGTCCATGTTATCGCTGCAAAAGCGGTCGCTCTGAAAGAGGCGCTCGCTCAAGATTTCAGAGAATACCAGTTAAAGGTCATAAAGAACGCCAAAAGACTTGCGGAAGAGCTGGTAAGAAAAGGGTTTAAGATCATCTCGGGGGGTACGGACAACCATCTGATGCTTGTGAATCTGACCGTTAAAGGAATCACCGGCAAAGAGGCCGAAGAAGCTCTCGATAAGGCCGGGATCACCGTAAATAAGAATGTCATCCCGTACGAAGAAAGGCCCGCCTCTATAACGAGCGGTATACGGCTCGGCACTCCCTGTGTAACAACAAGAGGCATGGGCGAAGAGGAGATGGCAGAAATAGCGGATATCATAACGTCGGTCATAGAAAACAACAAAGATGCCGATGCAATCGCTTCATTATCGAGGCGGGTAGACATCCTCTGCGAGAAGTTCCCTATATACAGCGAGGAGCAAAAGGCAACAGTGTAAGAAGTAATCAAAATTTTATCCTTTGAGGTTTTGGGTGTGAAGTGTCCTTTCTGTGGGAATGTAGAAGACAAGGTAATCGACTCGAGGACAAGCAGGGAAGGCAATGCGATACGCCGCAGGCGTGAATGCCTCAAATGCACAAAGCGCTTCACGTCCTACGAACGCGTGGAAGATATCATCCCTATGGTCGTCAAGAAAGACGGCCGGCGGGAGCCCTTCGAAAGAACAAAGATACTGGCCGGACTGAAAAAGGCCTGTGAAAAAAGGCCGATCGGCATGGAGACCCTCGAAGGAATTACAGACTCCATAGAAAAGAGACTCATAGGCCTGAGCGTCAAAGAGGTCCAGAGCACATGGGTCGGTGAAGAGGTGATGTCCTCCCTAAGAGAACTCGACAAGGTTGCCTATGTAAGGTTTGCCTCCGTCTACAGACAGTTCAAAGATATCAACGAGCTCATGAATGAAGTGAAGACCCTCTTTGAGCATAAGTAATTGGTAATAGATACGACTCGATCCTGCAGACGCGTCAGAATACGTTTCGATTAATGCTTTCCCATAGTACTTACTAACGGGGTCACGAGTAAGGGTGCTAAAAATTTTCTCAGTACTTCACCCTATTACTAAAATACTGTTCATATGGAGCTGTCTTCCAGTTAAGAATAACGCTCATGGTTACTCCGGTTTTACGGTTTTCTTGCCTGCACATATGCTGAAAAAACCATATTCTCAACGTCCTCTCCGAAATTCCAGCCTTTGATTATTTGATCACTCTTTTCCTTCTCCTTGATAGTAATCTCGGTAAATCCGGCCGATTCGAGCATCCCCTTCAGTTCCTCCACGGGAACCGCGCCGGTGATTCAGCCGCTGTAAGCGCTTTCATTTTGCTTTATAGCTTCGGAGAAGTCACCCTTCTTCAGGATGTCCGAGATTGCAAGTCTCCCCCGTGACTTTAACACCCTGAACGCCTCCTGGAAGACTGCCTGTTTATTTGGAGAGAGATTAATAACACAATTGGAGATAATCACGTTAACAGCGTTATCTTCTACCGGAAGATGTTCTATATCTCCGTGCCTGAACTCCACATTCCTTATTCCGAGCTTCTGTGCATTCTCTTTTGCCTTTATCACCATTTCAGGTGTCATATCGATGCCGATAACATGACCGTCCTTTCCTACTTTCATAGAGCACAGAAAGGCGTCAAACCCTGCCCCGCTTCCAAGGTCGAGAACAGTCTCTCCTTCCTTTAGTTCTGCTATTGCAAGGGGGTTCCCGCATCCAAGTCCGAGGTTTGCCTCGCCAAGCCCGAATCTTCAGTTCTTCTTCAGAATATCCTATGAGCTTCCCTGTTTCAAGAAGGTTCATAGGTTTGATCTCAGGCGCACAACAGCTTGCAGGCATTGCACAGCATGAGCCCTGTGAGGCTATATTCGAGTAGGTCTTTATCACAAGCTGTTTTAGTTTCGTCTTTTCTTTTTCCATTGTCATCCTCCTTTCATTATATAAACAAATATGATATGCTGGTTACCTTAATATTCCTTTCACGATCACATCTACCGCTTCTTCGGGTGTCAATCCATGTGCCATCAAAGTCTCAAGCTGCTTTTTATCAACACTTCCGATTGCGGCTTCGTGGGTAACTTTTGCCAGGGGGTTTGTTACATTCACGATGGGTATTGCTTTTGCCATAGCCTTATCCTTCACTATTTCCATACAGTCAACATGACCACGAGCGCCGGCAGCATTCCCCTCGGTAATACCGGTAATTTCTGCTTTTGCCTCATCCTCAATGGCAACTCTTGTTTTTATCAAGCCTCTTGCATTGTCGCCCTGGAGGAGAACTTCTTCTTTTATTTTGATATCATCATCGGCATGTCCGAATATCTTCGCGGTCAATTCGGTAACGGCATTCTCCCCGGCCTCAACTGAATAATCAATGCCGAGCTTTCCCACCCTCCCTGTGATGAGAGTAAAATCCGTGAAGTATCTGCCGTTTTTGGCAATCTTCACAATAGCCTTTGGGATTACCTCAATCCCTCCGTAAAGTCCATGATAATGAGTCTCGGAATATCTCATCTCGGCATCTTCTCCAATATCAACCACGGCATCCATGATATGTTTTATCTTTTCAGCTTTCGGGAAAATGCAGTGAGCAATAAAATTTGCAGAGGCATTCTTTTCCAACTTAACATCCATCTTGATCTTCTGATTTCCCTTTTTGTGAAGAATCCCAAAACATAAATGTATAGGATTCTGAATTTTTGTTCCTTCCCTGACCCTTATTGATGCACTTATTCCTGTCAGCGTCTCCTTTGCCTTGACTTCAAGTCCTTCAACCGATTGCATGCTCAATATTGAATGGCCGCTTACGACAAAATGAGCAACCTCTTTATTGGCAAGGATACCGCTGTCGCCTCCGGATTCTCCAAATGCCTTCATTAATGCATCAAGTTCAGACATATGCACAGACCTCCCCATCGCAGACAAGGCATTTCCTCGATTTATAGTATTCGGCGACCTTTTCCGGATTGCCCGAACACACGATTTTACCCCTGCACATCTGCGATGCCTTGTCGGCTATCAATGAAATCTCTTCCCTGTGAGTTATGAGAAGCACAGAAGACCCATTCTTTTTAAAGACGTTAATGACGTTGATGATATCCTGTGTTGAGAGCATATCTATTCCTGAGTCAGGCTCATCAAGGAGAGCCAGTTTCGGATGTAACGCAAGGATAGATGCAAGTTCAATCCTCTTTCTTTCCCCGCCGCTCAGTGATTTGTCAACCATCCGGTGAAGATACAGTTCGGGATGGAGGCCGACCATTTCGAGATATACGGACGGATCAGTCTCTTTGCTTTTGAGGGCAAGATAGTTTCTCACATTGATTCCTTCGAATCTTACCGGCTCCTGCCATGCCATAGTGATGCCAAGTGACCCTTTCATGAATCTTCAGTTTATCAATGGTCTTACCATTAAACAGTATCTCCCCTGATGCCGGCTTATACCCCTCACATCCCATGATTACATAGGCAAGGGTACTCTTCCCGGTCCCGTTCGTGCCGAGCAACGCATGAACCTCAGATGACTCGATTGACAGGGAAAATTCATCAAGGATTTTCTTATCCCCGGCTGTATAAGTGAGGTTCTTAATTTCCAGAAGCGGCATTGTCTTGCATCACCTCCACAACCACAGGCATATATTCTGTTTTATTGCTTCTCTTCCGCAGAAGAAATAATATGATGAACCCGACAACCAATCCTCCCATAGCAAACAGTGCACTCATGGTGTCAGAGGATCGTTTTAATATTGTAGCAGCATATGCACCTGCAATCGCGCCGATCACGAGGAAAAGAACCGGAATACCATAAATATATAGTGATGCCTTGGTATATGCTCCTGTCCTGACCTGAACCCTGACTCTGTCTCCAATATTTGCACCTGCCATGTTATATGCCTCAAAGACAACCTTTCCGCCGGCAGCCAGTTCTTCTGCCTCCTGAAGCCCGCACGATGCGCAGGCAGAACTCCGCTCAACCTCAATAAAAGCTTTGTCATCGGCAACCCTAACAACTCTTCCAATATCTTCTATCATCTATATCGTTATCAATTCGTTTTTTTATACCAGCCTGCTTCCGCCGAGTATTTCCAGTATTTCCTGTGTGATATCTTCCTGTCTCACATACCTCTGAACGGTTTTTAAATCAGAAATGTTCTTGATTATATTTTCAGATGCGCTTTCCATTCTCCTTAATCTGTACCAGTTTTCACTCCTAAGGGATTCTACGTAGCATTTATAGATACTGATATACAGCTGTTCCTCAATAAGCTTTTTAAATATTTGTTCCGGATTAAGATACATCAACGATTTTTTCGATAATGGTTCCACAGTCTCAAGCGCCTTCATATCCGGAGGGAGTATCTGTTCCATGGCTATCTCCGCGTTGTTCTTAATGACGGACGTGAAGAGAACAGTCAGATTATAAATGTCTTTTCGGGAATAAATATCCATTATTTTTGAGAGGCTTGTTTCCATAACCTCTCTGATGCCGTCGAAACTCACGGCAGATTCCATAAAAGCAGTTATCCGGAGCTTATGCTGTTCGATTGCTAATTTAAGCCTTTTGCCGATTACAAAGATATAATCCTCAGTATTGGCAACAGTATCCATATAATCAGCAATTCTTTCATTATAGGCGCCGCATAAGCCCTGTTCTGATCCGAATGCGACTAAAACCCTTTTGCCTGCATGTCGCTCAGGCATGGCAATTGAAGGAAAATGGGAAAACAGATATGCCATTGCATAAGAGACATTTTTCTCATATGTCCTTACATGTGGCACATATTCTTCGGTCTTCCTTATGTTAAGACCCGCATACGCCTTCATTGCATTCACAATGTCATGGATGTCTTCAAATGCCTTTACCTTCTGTTCTATAGACTTTGTCGACACTTCAGGACTTTTCGATAAGGGAAGTTAGGCGGTTTCTATCGGTATCTGATAACCGGCCGGTTGTTCTTATATGATCCAGCACCTCGGGTATTTGCTGTCTTATTGTTTTCATGATCTCCTGGCATTTGTTGCGGACTTCGGCAGGCTCAACCGGGTCGAGGACACCGGATTCAACAATCATGAGACTGACAATTTCTTCTTCAAGGGAGCGAGGGTGAAATTCAGGCTGCTTGAGAATCTCCCGCAATCGTTCCCCCCTCCGTATCAGTTGAGCCGTCTCCTCTTCTATCTTCATCCCGAATTTTGTAAAGACCTCAACTTCGAGGAATCTTGAATAATCTATCTTCAGACGTCCTGCTACTTCCCTCATGATTTCTACCTGTGCTTTGCCGCCTATCCTTGATACGGATTTTCCTACATCAATGGCAGGCCTTATCCCTTTATTAAAAAAGGACGTGCTGAGATATATCTGTCCGTCTGTTATGGAGATGAGGTTGGTCGGTATGTAACTTGAAATATTGCCCTGTTGTGTTTCAACTATGGGGAGTGCGGTAATGGAACCCCCTCCGTATTTTTCATTCAGTTTCGCAGATCTTTCAAGGAGACGTGAATGAAGATAGAATATATCTCCCGGATATGCCTCTCTGCCGGGCGGCCTTTTCAGTAAGAGGCTCAGGGCCCTGTAAGCATTAGCGTGCTTTGTCAGATCGTCATAGACAATGAGTACATCATTTTTCCCGCTGTCAAGAAAATATTCGGCGATAGCCGTTGCGCTATATGGGGCAATGTATTGAAGACCGAGGGATTCAGTGGCATCTGCAACAACGAATACGGTTCTTGATATATCCCCGTAAGTTTTTATCTCCTCTATTATTTTTAAGATATGTTCCCTTTTCTGGCCTATCGCTACGTAGATCGAGATGACGTCACTTCTTTTCTGGTTTATTACTGCATCAATAGCAATCGAGGTCTTCCCTGAAGAGGGATCACCTATTATTAATTCCCTCTGCCCCCTTCCGATCGGGAGCATTGCATCTATAACCTTTATGCCTGTATAGAGGGGTTGGGAGACATAGTCTCTCTGGATTAGGGACGGAGCTTCTCTTTCCACCGGATAATATGTTCTGATGTGCGGCGCAGAGAGGCCATCCAGCGGGTATCCGAGTGGATTAACCACCCGTCCGAGCAATTCTTCTCCCACACCGACAGACAGGACCGTTCCTGCAGTATAAACCCTGTCTCCTGCTTTTATCCCTTTTTGATTTTCTAAAATCACTACGCCGATCCGGTCCCTGTCGAGATCAAAGGCAATACCTGAATCACCGCTTTCAAAGAGCAGCAATTCATACAGCTTCGTACTCCACGGTCCTGATACATGGGCAATATCATCCCCTATAGAGATGACTCTTCCCTCCTCTGCAATGCCGACGGAGAAGCTATAGTTTGATGCTTCCTCTTTTGCCTTTTCCAGAAATTCAAGCATGCCTGTTTCCATTATTAAACCCCTCTGAGTCTGTCCCTGAATGTCTGGATCTGTCCCTTCAGGGATGCATCATACACTTTATCAAGCGCTCTTATTCTCAGCCCACCGATCAGGCCTGCGTCTAAAACAGCCTCCAAGGAAACCTTTTTATTCAGTCGGGTTGCAAATTCATTCTCTATTTCTTTCATATCGGCTTCTGAAAGAGGATATGCTGACAGCAGTTCTATCTTTATCTCATTATCACCGTAGGCATTTTTTATATCCTCTGTTAAGCGTGGAATTTCCGCCTTAAACTTTGTGAACAGCGCCCTGTGGAGGTCTTCATTGGAAATATCCCGTAATAACCGGATACAAAAGGTTTCCACGATCTCAAGGGACTGGCTCTTTAATTCTGTTTCGCGCCTTCTCTTCTCTGTATCGAAAAGAACCTGTTTCTTTTCTATCAGCTTCTCTGCCTCTTTTTCAGCATCGGCAAGCATTACTCCCTTCTCAGCCTCGACCTCTTCTTTCATCTTATCGGTCAACTCTCTTTTGAGTTCTTTGAGTTTCTCCATCTCCTGCTGATTTCGGGCGTGGATCTCCATCGCCTCCTCTTTGATCTTTTCAGCCTCGGAGATATTCTTTTCAATAATATTTCTTCTCTTCTCTATGATCTCTTTGACGGGCTTATAGAGTACCCTTTTAAGAATAAAGAGAAGGACAACAAAGTTTATTATTTGAAACAGCAATGTCCAGAAATCAAATTTCATTTATTTAGCCACATACCCTATCAAAGGATTTGCAAAAAGTATTATGAGCGCAAGTACAAATGCATAGATTGCAATCGACTCAATAATAGCCATTCCAACAAAAAGGGTTCTCATAATCTGCACAGATGCTTCCGGCTGCCTCGCTATAGCGTCCAGTGCGTTGGTAAGGGCCTTGCCCAGCGCCTGAGCAGGGCCAAATCCTCCAATGGCCATGGTAAGCCCTGCCACTGCTGTCGACACCACGATTATTAATGTCATGGAATCCATTTTAGACCTCCTATGAAATATTTTTATTTTGTTCCACTCTTATTCCGCCGGCAATAAAGACAAGGGTTAATATGCCGAAGATATAAGCCTGTATAATGCCGATTACGATATGCAGCAGAGAAAAGGGTATAGGCACTAAAAATCCTGCTATGCCGAGAAGTATGATTCCAATCATATCACCGCTGAGCATATTGCCGAACAGCCTTATTGCCAGGGCAATTGTTCTTGTTAACTCCGCAAGGAAGTGAATGGGTAAAAGTATCCATGACGGCTCGGTATAGTGCTTCAGATAATTCTTCAGGCCCATGGTCTTTAAACCAAAAACATGCATCATTGAATATGAAATTATTGCAAAAGCGAAGGTTGTGTTAATATCTGATGTTGGAGTCATGAAGCCGGGGATAAGACCAATTAAATTGGAGGCGCCGATAAAAATCCAGAGGGTTGTAATGAAAGGGATGACATTCCACGGGCTTACGGGCAAGGTATCCTTTATGGTTTTTTCCGCTGATTCAATTATCGCCTCGAAGATCTCCTGAAAAGCGCCCGGCTTAATAGAAAGCCTTCTGGTTATAAGATAAGAGACAACAATTACAAATGCCATAACGAACCATGTGACAATAACAGTATTTTTTATCACTACCGGCCCGATCGAAAATATCTCAACAGGAAACATTTCAGGCGTTTTCATAATCCTTATTTCTCCCTGAAATAGAAATACCAGACATTATAAGCCCCCAGCGCTATGCCGAGAATAATGAACGTGATCGTCCATGAGATGCTTGCCTCAAGTTTTCTGTCAAGGTATCTGCCAAGGTAAGCGCCTGCAACAATGGGAATGGCAAAGAGCCAGCCCCCTACGCCTATTACAGAGGCATAATGCCATAGTCTTCCCTTTTGTTTTTCCGCCTCTTTGACCTCTTTTGCCGACTCCTCGACGTTCTTTGAAAATCTGGACATCCTGTCCTTCATGGAGAAAACTCTCTTTTCAATTCCATCGTCTTTTTTATAAATGCATCCTCTATGCCCGAAAGGATGTTTCTGAATGATGATTCAAATTCATGCCTTTTCACTATAGTTTCATCGATTGTCCTTGAAAGTTTTTCCGGGTCTTCGCTCTCGAATATCTCTCTTGTGTTTATGGTCACCCGGCCGCTTTTTATTGCAAGTATTCCTCCATCCAGGGCTATAAAGAATTCTTTTTCGTTTATGCCCCGGTAAAATCCGAGAGATGGTTCTATTATAGTAAGAAAATCATCATGATTCTTCATGATTCCGAAATAGCCGGATGCGTCTTTCAGCCTGAGATAGGTCACCTGTTTTTCAGTCTGCCCGGTAAGAGTTACGATAGTGATATTAAATGCCGCTTCATTCATCTTATCTCTTCTATTGCTCCAATCATAAAGAAGCTCTCTTCATGGACGTCGTCCATCTTGCCTGTCATGATAAGCTCACAGCCATTCAATGTCTCCTGAAGCGGCACATGTCTTCCCTTTCTCCCTGTGAACTCCTCCGTAAGGAAGAAGGGCTGCGTAAGAAATTGCTCCAGTCTCCGTGCCTTTTTTACCATCAGACGATCAGAAGGAGAAAGTTCCTCAATCCCGAGAATCGCTATAATGTCCTTGAGTTCCCTGTATCTTGATATATGCTCTTTAACGCCTTCTGCTATAATGAAATGTCTTTTACCCACTCCCTCGGGACTGATAAGCTTTGAAGTAGATGAAATAGGATCTATCGCAGGATAAAGGCCCTGCGCCGCCATATCCCTGGATAAAACGATACTGGTGTCAAGATATGGAAAAACACCTGCACAGGCAGGATCTGTGATATCATCGGCAGGCACATAGATAGCCTGAACAGACGTTATCATTCCTCTTTTTGTGGATACAAGCCTGTCCTGTACCTCTGCCAGTTCCGAAGAGAGAGTCGGCTGGTACCCGACCCTCGATGGAAACCTGCCAAGGAGTACGGATACCTCGCTCCCGGCCTGAGCGAATCTATATATATTATCCATGATAAAAAGGACATCTTTCCCCATTTCATCCCTCAAATATTCGGCAACCGCAACACCTGACAGTGGAACCCTGAACCTTATGCCCGGAGATTCATGCATCTGGCCGAACACCAGAATGGAGTTGTTAATAATTCCCTGCCTCTCCATCTCCATCAGAAGCTCATGCCCCTCCCTCATCCTTTCTCCAATGCCACAGAATACCGATATCCCTGAATAGATATTTGCCACCTTATAAATAAATTCCATTAAAATAAC
>CAVZMO010000050.1:0-33411 GCA_963776195.1 Thermodesulfovibrionales bacterium | reverse complement strand
TGCGAGCGTACTTTCTGGATAAGATTTGGACCGGGCTTTAAAGAGATTCCACCTTACGGCAAAGACAACCGGAAGGATCGCAAGGGAGGCAGGGGTCAAACATCTGGCGGTAATGCATTTTTCTCCAAATACCGAAATCAGGTTAAAAGCCCTGCGGAGGAAGCGATGGAGGAGTTCAGACATCCATCCTTTTAAAGATCAATACCGCATTCACTCCCCCGAAACCGAATGACTCAGAAAGCGCAAACTCAATCTCGGCTTTTCTCGGTTCATCGACATAATCGAGATCGCATTCAGGGTCTCTCTCTTTAAGATTGATTGTGGGCGGTATGATCCCCTCGTTCATGCTCAACAAGGTGAACGCGGCTTCGAGGGCCCCTGATGCGGCGAGCATATGGCCTGTCACAGATTTTACAGAAGCAATAGGGATATGATAGGCACTCATGCCAAAGGACAGTTTTATCGCCCCGGTCTCTGTCTTGTCCCCCAGAGGCGTTGACGTCCCATGGGCGCTGACAAGATCAACATCCTCCGGCTTCAATTCCGCTTCGTCCAGGGCCTTCTTTATTGCCCTGGCCTCACTCTCGGCAGACGGGATTGTCTGATGAAACGCATCCGTCGTATTGCCGTAGCCTACAATCTCTCCGTAAGTCCTTACTCCTCTCTTGAGGGCACTCCTGTACTCTTCGAGAACAAGAATGCATGCTCCTTCTGACAGAACAAACCCGTCTCTTGTCCTGTCAAATGGCCTGCTGGCAGAGGCATCGTTTATACGCGATAAGGCACCCGAAGCGCCGTACCCTTCAACGCATATCCTGCAAATAGGCGCCTCAGTGCCTCCGCAGAAGACCAGGGTCTCGAAGCCGGACTTGATTAATCTGTATGCTTCACCTATTGCGCTCATGCCCGATGCGCAGGCACTGGATATGCCGAGACAATAACCTTTTATCCCGAGTTTCCGGGCGACATACGACGGAGCCATGCTGATCGTTGTTGATGGCATGAGATAGGCTGATGTCCGTGAAGTGTACGGCGCTGGATGAGAAGAGTACGTTTTCCGCAATTCTTTTTCTATTGTACCTATTCCGCCGCGGCTGGATCCCACAATAACGCCGGCCCCTTCAAGGAACGGGTGAAGAGTAAAGCGTAAGGAGTTAAGTGTCCCCCCCTCATTAAAGGGGGGCGGGAGAGGTGATTCGTTACCCCTGGTCGACAAATCTTCGATCAGTCCGGCATCCTCTGCCGCCATGATCGCTGCGGGGACAGCATAATGTACAAAGGGGTCGAGACGAATTATTTCCTTACGGGTGAGATACTTTCCTGCGTCAAACTCCTTTAGCTCTCCAGCGACTTTCCATTTGATGCCGGAGACATCAAATCTTGTTATTGGTGCTATGCCGGACAACCCTTCTTTTGCAGCAGCCCACGACTCCGTCAATGAATTTCCGATAGGACAAACAGCGCCGATCCCTGTTACAACAACCCGATTCATTCTTAATTATAATAGCACAGTTGTCAAATCTCCTGATTCATTGCCCTTCCACAGGCCATAATGTTATTATTATGATGCAATTTATTTTGTATATGAGGGAGACCCGTTGGTAGGGGAGATACTCAAGAAAAGGCGCGAAGAATTAGGCCGGGATCTCAGAGAAATCTCTAATTGCTTGAAGATTCGATACGATTACCTCAAAGCTCTGGAGGACGGAGACATTGAGAAGCTTCCCGCCGAAGTTTACATAAGAGGTTATATTCAAGAATATGCCAAAATTCTGAATATGGATCCGGGGGCCGTGATTAATGCATATATGCAGCAGTCAGCGCCTTCTCCCCCGGAAACAAAAGAGATCCCCGAAGAAAAAGGTGTTCAAAAGAACAGGCTCAAGATAACATACGTGCTGATTCCTTTGATCTTGGTCATATTAATAATGATCGCATCCTTTCAACTCTCAACACCGAAGAAAAAGTCCGAGTCCACCCTCCCGGCCGCTAAAACCCAAGGAGAAACTGCTCCGCGGGTCGCCGCTTCCGAACTAGTCCTTGAGGTGGTTGCTACCGATACCACATGGCTTCTCGTCACGATAGACAAAGCAGATTCAAAAGAGGTCCTGATGAACCCCGGCGAAGCGGTCACATGGCACGCGAAGAAAGGTTTTTTTCTCAAGATCGGTAATGCCGGAGGAATTCGATTGGTCTTCAACGGAAAAGAAATCAGCAAACTCGGAGAAAAAGGGCAGGTCGTACAAATGAATCTTCCCGGTTCCGGGATATAAATTGATTCACTGCCAGGCCACGTTATCCTGCTGAAAAATTCGCGTGATACCTGATGACATCTGAAAAAAAAGAAAGACTCTATAAGAGATACAAGCATAAAACGGAAGTTCTTATCTCATCCGAGGGATCGTCCTTTACGGGCATGACTGTTGACTACTCATTGAAGGGCATCGGTTTTATTATCGATGGGCTTCCGGACCTTCCTGCGGACTCCAGCATGCATTTCAGGATTAAAGCCCTCAACCTCGATGCCGAGGGGAAAATGGTGTGGGCTCAAAAGTTTGATTCCTATACCAGAGGTGGAATCGAAAGAAGATCGATCTCGGGCTCTTTGAAACACTACCGGTTCGCCGACATACTCATCGACCTGCAGAGAAGCGAAAAGAACGGGGTACTGAACATAAAAGACGGTCCAGTCGTCAAGAACATTTACATAAAAAACGGGGATATGATCTTTGCCGACTCTAACAAAGAGGAAGACCGTTTCCTGGAAACCCTTCTGAATTTTGGCCAGATAACGAGTGACCAATATTATCAGGTGATCGATATCTCGAAGAAAAAGGGCAAGAGTCACGGAGCAATACTTGTGGCCCTCGGATTTCTGAAACCGGAAGATCTCATCCGGGCAGTTAAACATCAGGTTGAAGATATCATCCTGAGTATCTTCCAACTGGAAGACGGTGAATTTGCCTTCCTGGAGGGACCTGTTGTATCGGAAAAAATCATCACGTTAAAACTCTCTGCCTCTAGCCTTATTTATCGGGGGATCAAGAGAATAAAAAAAATTGCTTTTTTGGAAAGTGTCATGCAGCCGATGGACACGGTACTGAGTCATTCGACTAATCCCCTGGACTCATTCCAGGACATAAACCTTGACAAAACAGATAAAGATATCCTGTCCCTCGTGGACGGAAGACGGAGTATCAAGGAAATAATCTCTCTATCTCCGACTGATCGTTTTCAGACGGCGAAAACTCTTGAGGCGCTGATCAGCGTGAAGATTGTCGATCTCGGAGAAAAAGGATCTCCGGGAGACAGAATTCACGAGGATATATTCGAGGAGCCGATATCGGAAGTGGATGCGGGTTTTTGGGAAAGAGTCGAAGAAATTCATAAAAAACTTAATTCCGGAGACTATTACGGTGCCCTGAACATCGAAAAGTGGGCGACCTTCGATAAGATAAAAAGGGCATACTATACGCTTGCTAAGGAGTTCCACCCTGATAAACATCTGCATCTCCCGTCCGAAACTCTCAAAAACAAATTAAATTCGATTTTTTCCGGTTTAACCTCTATATATAGAGTTCTTTCCGATCCAAAGAAAAAGATGGAATACGATAAAACCTCAGCAATCAAGTCTGCAAAGTTGCAGGGAAACGATGCGTCCGTAAGTAGCGAAGCAAACAATGTTGAACTGGCGAAATCAAGATTCCGGGAAGGCAAAGCAGCGTTCAAGGAAGGGTCATATGCTGCATCCAAAGAATTCTTCGGGCAGGCGGTGTATCTCGATAGTTCGGTGCCGTCGTATCAATTCTATCTCGGCCTTGCTCTGATGAAAGAAAACAATTTTCGTGAAGCGGGAAAAGTATTGAATAAAGCATTGACACTTGACCCGATGAACGCTGATTATCTGGCGGAACTCGGTCACGTTTATATCATGCTCGGATTTAAACTCCGGGCAAAGAGCGCCTTTGAAAAGGCGACCAATATTGATCCTCTGAATATGCGGGCTGCTGAGGGACTTCAGGTAATCAGGGATCACTAGATGGTAAAAATTTTTCAGAACCTGTAAATTAAATATATGATAAGAAATACTTTCAGCATCTTAAACGGTATCGGAGAAAGACTCGAAAAAAGGTTATGGAGAAGCGGGATCTTGACCTGGGACGACTTTATCGGCGCCCCGGATATAAGCTTCATAAGCCCCCCGAAAAAAGAGGGGTTCGATGAACGTCTTGCTTCTTCCCTGAGGGCGCTCGATCATGCGGATGCAGAATATTTTGCAGGCACGATCAGGAGGAGAGAACACTGGAGACTTTTTGATATATTCAAGGGGGAGGCGGCCTGCCTTGATATAGAGACAAACGGTTTTATGCCGGAAAGCGGAGGTTTTGCAACCGTGGTAGGCATATATGACGGCTTTGATTACAAGTGTTTTGTGAAGGATGAGACCCTAACCGCCGAAAATCTAAGAGAGGAATTTTCCAGGTACAAATACCTCATTACATTTTATGGCACCGGCTTTGATGTTCCCTTTCTTATGAGATCGATGCCTGATCTGAGATTTGATATCCCTCATTTTGACATCTGTTTTGGCGCAAGAAAACTCGGATTCAAGGGAGGACTCAAGAAACTCGAGGTCGATATCGGGATCAAGAGAGACGAAGCGGTAAGGGATATCGATGGATATGACGCAATAAAACTCTGGGAAGCTGCCAGCAGAGGAAGCCGCGATGCGCTCGAATTACTGAAAATATATAACCGCGAAGATACGGTAAATCTTTTCTGCATATCCGAAATCGTTTATGAGCGATTGAGGGCGCAGACAGGGATAGAGGAGTTCCTATCAATACCATCGCACGCAATGAGAGGACATTAGCCGATCGGATAGCCTCAGCCCTTCGTCTTCAGAAGGTTTTCGGACAAACCCTGATCGAAGATGGAGAGTTTCGGACCTTATTGATCCGGCTCGATCAGGAGATTGAAGCGACACAGAGAGAAATGGCGGCAATCGGAGTAATAAAGGAGTGCGCCGACTGCGCCATTAACGGTGAAGGCACATGTTGCGGGTCCCGCACAGGGTATAAATGCAGCAGTATTCTTTTATTCATCAACCTCCTGCTGGGAAAGACCCTTCCCGCCGTGCCGGATAACATCCATCTTTGTCATTTTCTGACAAAGCAGGGATGTGCTCTCCGTGCACGACACGTGATTTGTGTTAATTTTGTCTGTCAAAGACTCAGAGAAAATATTCCGCATAAAGACATGGCCCGCTTGCAGGACATCGCAGGAGGGGAAATCAATATCCTTTTTCTCCTTGAGGAATATATAAAAAGGGTAATAGGGGTTGAGGCACTAAATCGTTGTTATTCGTGAAGATACTTAATAGATATTTACCGGTCTTACTCTCTTTGGCGGTAATGATATTCTTGACTGGCAGTGCAGCATTAGGCGCGGATGCCGAAATTCAATTGTGTCCCTACGAAACAAAACTGCTTCAATACATAAATCAGTACAGGGTGAGACATGCCTTGAATCCACTGAGGATTGACAGCACTCTGCAGGGATTGGCAAAAAGCCACAGTCTGCGTATGGAGGGAGAAAATTATCTAAGCCATGATGCTTTTCATGAGAGGTTCGAAAGGTGCGGATATTCACATTGTGTAGAAAATGTTGGGTGGAACTCACCGACGCCCGAAGACCAGTTGCGCGCCTGGAAAAATTCGGGGGGTCATAACTCTAATCTCTTGCATAAGAAGATAAAATTTGCAGGTATTTCCAAAGTGGGTGCTTTTGTTACCTTCTTTGCCTGTGATTAAAAATAATATGTTGGTTTTCAAATCAAGAAAGAGAAGAGCGAATGAAAAGGACAAGTTTTTGGGCTTTTACCACGCACTAACCTTCCTTTGTCACTTTTACACTCACTGAATGAAGTCCCCTGGAACCATCCGGAAAAGATCCCAATAATTTTCCAAAAAGGGATGGTGAGTCCTGGATCTTTCCGGAACGGTCGGCGCCGCGCACTGTTATCGTGTATTCTCCTTTTTTCGTCGATTGATAGAGGCCGTCAAGAATCTGCCCGAGGTTCTTGTCCGAGGCGTCCCTGCCGGACCCCCGACCCCGGCTTCAGATTACAGGCAGGTGACTTCATGCTCATTACAAGGGATAGAAAGAGTACACATTCTGCGGTAAACTACTTTGAGGAAAGAGCGCAATGATACTCTGGCTTGGATTTGCCGTCTGCACCTTTGTGATCGTTTATTCCGGGACGAGACTCTCGAAATACGGCGACATTATCGCCGAAAAAACGGGGCTGGGGAGGGCGTGGGTAGGCCTGGTGCTGATGGCCTCCGTCACTTCTCTTCCGGAACTTATGACGGGTATAAGCTCTGTCGTTATTGTCGGCGTGCCGAATATCGCCGTCGGCGATGTGCTGGGGAGCTGTGTCTTCAACATGCTCGTCATCGCCCTCCTGGATGCGAACTACCGTATCGCGCCGATATCCGCCAGGGCACACCAGGGCAACGTCCTCTCAGCGGCCTTCGGAATACTTCTTCTGAGCATCGTTACTATTAGCCTCTTTTTAGGAAAATCGGTCTATCCATTAGGCTGGATCGGTCCCTACAGCTTATTTTTTATCGTCCTTTATTTCATTGCGATGCGATTAGTCTACTTTTATGAGAAGAAGCAGATCGCCGCGCTTATGAAAGAAAAGGCCGTTGAATTGAGATATAAAGATATCCCGACAAAAACAGCGGTCACGGGATACAGTATCAATGCGCTCGTCGTAATCTCAGCTGCCGCATTTCTGCCAAAGATTGGCGAGAGAATTGCGGAAACCACAGGTCTCGGCCAGACCTTTGTGGGCAATATCTTTATCGCAATCTCCACATCACTCCCCGAAGTCGTGGTCTCTTTCGCGGCGGTGAGGATGGACGCTATAGACCTCGCGATAGGTAATCTCTTCGGGAGCAATATCTTCAATATCTTCATCCTCGCTGTTGATGACATCTTTTTCACGAAGGGACCCATTCTTTCCTTTGCCGACCGGAAGCATGTCATTTCGGCCCTTTCGGCTATCGCTATGACATCCATTGCAGTCATCGGATTAACCTACCGGGCTGAAAAGAAACCGTTGTTTATAGCGTGGGACTCAATAGGGCTCATAATCATGTATATTGTGAATATCATGCTGCTCTATACGCTGAAATGACTGGGCATTCCCGCCCGTCCACCTTTAGAAAAAAGGGGCGTGATATGTTATGCAGCGGAGCAGGCTTATCACTTTATCTGCCGAACGATTTCTTCTCAAAATTTCTAAAAAAAATTGCTATATCTTTAATATGTAATATCTCACCCAGACATACACCGTCGAAATGATCACCGTCATTACCATCAAAGGCATTCCGTAGAGCATGAATTTTCCGAAGGAAATCCTCTTGCCGAGTTTTTCCGACATTCCTACGACGATGACGTTTGCTGAAGCACCAATCGCTGTCCCGTTCCCGCCAAGACACGCCCCCAGGGCAAGCGACCACCATACCGGCATCAAATCAACGTGGTGAAGAAGCTGAGTACCGGAAAGGCCGGGCCAGAGCTGCTTTGCCATATCAACAATAAGCGGGTTCATGGTTGCAACATACGGGATATTGTCGATAAAGGCAGATGCAAAGGCAGAAAACCACATAACTACCATTGATGTGGCGAACATATTGCCCTGTGTAATCGCAAGCACCTGAACAGACATCCATTTTATAAGTCCGACTTTTACAACACCGCCAATAATAATAAAGAGCCCCATGAAAAAGAAGATAGTCGGCCATTCGACTTCTGCAAGAATATGATGGGGTTCATGGGTCTTCGAAAGAAGGAGCAGGAGACCGGCGCCAAATAACGCAACTGTTGCCGGCTGAAAGTGGAGTGCGCCGTGGAAGACGAATCCCGTCAACACCATCGCAAGCACAAAAAGGGATTTCTTGAGCATTACGGGGTCTTTGATCGCCTCATTTTCATTCATTGCCATGATCCGTTGTTTTAATTCTTCCTTTGTCTTCAGTTTTTTGCCCCATATCAGTTTTATCGCGAAGACATAGAAAACCATGGTAATAATGATTACCGGTGACAAATGATAAATAAAGTCCATAAAATTCAGTTGGGCTTTTGATGCTATCATGATGTTCGGCGGGTCACCGATGAGCGTGGCGGTTCCGCCGATATTCGATGCAAGGGCACATGAGATGAGGTATGGCATGGCATCCACCTGAAGGGCATCTGCAATAAGAATAGTCACGGGTACAATTAAAAGTACTGTTGTAACATTGTCGAGAAAAGCACTCAGTACCGCTGTAACTATGGCAAATATTGCCATAATCCTGAACGGCTCACCTCTGCCCCACTTAGCGCTTTTTATCGCGATATACTCAAAAACACCTGTTGGCCTCATCAGATTGATAATCACCATCATCGAGATGAGAAGGAAGATGACGTTCCAGTCAATGCCGAATTCCTCTACATGAAATGCCTCATGCTGTTCAAGTATCTTGAGAATAAGCATCACTCCGGCGCCGAAGATTGCAACAATCGTCTTGTGTATCTTTTCTGATACGATGACAGCATAAGCGATCAGGAATATCCCGGTCGCTATCCAGAATGAATAACCCATAACAACCTGGGTTGAAGCGGCAGCAGCCTCATGTGTCATTTTCCACCTCCTATTGAAATATATTTTTCAAGGATTAATAAAGTAATAATCGTCATCGAGCATCGCTTTGACGATTGCAAAAAAGACGTCCCTTTCGTAGATCATCCCGACGACTTTCCCTGCTTTGTCAATTACGGGCAATCTCCTTATATTGTTTTTAATCATAAGATCGACACACTCCATTAAAGGGTCATCCTCTTTTACCGTAAAAACTTCCTTCGACATCACTGTCTCAACCTTCTTATCTGCTGCACTTTTAGCAAGAGATTCTACCATCCCATCCCAGGTGAAATTACTCAGGTTCATGAGATCCATATACGACGGATGAACCGCTTTGAGAATGTCCGTCATTGAGAGCATGCCGATAAGCTTTCCTTCCTTGTCAAGGACCGGCAATCCCTTAACGCCTATTTTTTCTTCCCCCTTCTTTGCAATCCTCAGAAGATTGACAGCTTCCTTCAGAGTATTATCGGGACTTAAATAATCCTGAATAGGTATCATCAAATCCTTTGCCTTCATAAAGCCTCCTTATTAACAAAATTTCAAACCCAACAGCCGGGGCACCGAGTCGGAAATGAAGCTGCACGTTTTGTACAGTCCGAGATTTTCTAAAAATGCTGTGTTAATTCATACCGTAATTCATCAATAACCGCATAGCATATAGAAGGCCAGACATAATTATTTTCAGGCCCGTGCACCTGGATCCCGGTGATGAGCGCATAATCGCTCTTCGTTATATCAACAACCGAATTTATTGCCTTCTCAAGATCCGAAAGTATCACCTTCTGGGCAATCCTGGTGAGTTCAAGGAGATCGGGCACATGGCCGTAAGGGATCTCTTTCAACAACCGCATTTTGAGATGACTCTGCTCTGCGTCTTCATCATCAATCGAGACATTGATCTTCTTTTCCTGCAGTTCGCCCAGAAACCCGCAGAGTGCCCCGCAGGCGTGCGACTCCTTGATACCCTTCCTGCTGCAAAACCCCATTCTTCCTTCTTCATCGATTGCAATGTGGGGCATGGCGTAGTAAACATATCGTTCCTTGCCGCCCCCTTCGGGTGCATGGTGCATGGCTGCTTTCAACGCGGTCTTTCCCGCAAAAAACATTGCTCCGAGGCTTGACAGGTTGAATGCCTCACCCCATACATGTTTGATGATACTCCTTATCGATTGGGATATCTCGTCCCTGCAGACACAGACGGCTGCAATGGTATTGTCATCATCGAAGCCGAATTTTCTCAGGGCATTGTAGGTCTTTTTCACAAAATCAACTTCGGTAAAAACCTTATCGAAAGACTTATTTAAAATCTCTTCGTATCCCATAAGCCCCCCATGGACCAGGTACAGGCAAAGAGAGCAAATCTATACCTAAACCTGTACCTTTTTTTCTTTACTTCAGCGTTATCGGCATTCCCATCATCGGCCAGATTGTAAGTATGGCTACCCCGATGAATGCTACAAGAACAACACTCAGGAGCAAACCGTGTCTGAAAAATTCACCTGTGCTGAATTGTTTTGATTCATAGGCGATAGCATTGGGAGCGGCTCCTATAAGTAATACAAACGGCATCCCTGCGGTCATGAGTGAGGAATAGAAAATGACATCAGGGGCGACACCCAAGTATGGCGCGATAACCAGTGAGACAGGCAGAGAAATCGCTATCGCTGCCACGTTCATGATAAAGTTCGTCATAATGAGGACAAAGGTTGCTATGCTCAGGATAAACACAAGCCAGTGCGCGTTCTGGAACATGACAAGCCAGTTGACTGCCAGCCACTGTGCTGCGCCTGTCTGCCAGAGACAGAAACCGATGCTCATGGCCCCGCTGAACAGAAGGATGATATTCCAGGGAATATCTTCCAATTCCTTTACCGTCAGCACTTTGAATAAGAAAAATAAAAGCGTTGATACGAGCATGATAGCAGCCCTGTCTAATGACTTTAGTGCAGGGACAAACGACTGCATTGACATAACAACAATTGCACCTAATACCGTAATAATGACGAATTTCTCATTCCTGGTCATAGGACCGAGTTCCTTTGCGAGCTTGGTGACCTTCTCCTTCAGCCCGGGGATAATACTCTTTTCAGGCTTTAGAAAGACCATTAGATAGATCCAGATAAGGAAGACCATAACCCATCCTATAAGGAAAGAAAATTTGGTAAGCTCGAAGAATCCAACTATCTTGCCGGTGAACTCCTGAAACATACCTGCGCCGGCGGCAGCGCGTGCAGAACCCAGGAAGGTGATAACGCTACCTGCACCCGCAGCGTAGGCCATACCGATGAAAAGGGATTTACCGAATTTTGTCGGTTTATCTCCTTCACCATAGAGAGAATTGACCGCGAGAAGTATCGGGAATACCGTGGCTGCAGCAGCGGTATGCGCCATGACATGGGCAAGCCCCGCTGTTACTACCAATGCACCTAATAAAATCATATTTGTTTTTTCACCGACAACCTGGAGCATTTTATAGGCAAGCCGTTTGGTAAGACCTGATTTTGTAAACGCAAGGCCTACAACGACCGAGGCGAAGATAAACATAACGGACGGGTCCATAAAATCCTTAAAAGCATCTTTTGCAGAACGTATCGCAAACAGTGCTTGAAATACTCCGATTGCAATGGCTGTTACACCTATGGGTACTACTTCGAACACCCACCAGATGCCCGCTAAAAGAAAAAGCGCAATTGCACCTTTACCCTTCGCAGATAAAGCAAAATGTTTGCCGACAGGGTCTACTGCATCCGGCCATGATGGCATAAAGTAAATAAACAGGAAAAAGCCCAACCCCAAAAGGATGAACATAACCCTTTTCCAGTCAAATGCAGGTTTGGATTCAGCTACTACTATTTCCGGCGGAGGCTGTGGTAAACCTTCAGTTCTCTTTATATCTTTGTCTGCCATTTCCCGCCCCCTATTCCTTTATGAGTGCATCCGATATTTCATCGAATACCTCGATCATCCTTACGAGTCCGACGAACTTCTTCTTGTTCTCCAAAACCGGAAGCAGCAGCAGATCATGATGGAGCATGAGATATGCCGCTTTTGTAATAGGATCTGTTGGTTCAACGAAATACTTGGCAGGCGCCATGATCTCGCTCACCGGCTTTTCCGCGAGGTCTTTTGAACTTTTGTCAAAAAGGGTATCCCAGATGAGGGATAGTGCTGATTCATCTTCTGCAGCAACCTGGGCTGTTGAACTGGGTTTTAAAAACCTCGGCTCAAGTCCTCTCAGAATATCCTTGAGAGTCAGGGTCCCCATAAGATTGTACTTCTCATCAAACACGAGAATCGCCATCGGGTCGGGGTATTTCTTGGTGCTGAGGAAGGAGACCTTCACAATCCTTATGGCCTGACCGATCGTAAACCAGTAGGGCACATGAGGATACTCAAAGATGCCGGTCATTACGTCCTTCACAACTTTGCTGTCTGACATGCTAACCTCCTTTATTACGCTATTTTTCTTTCGAGCTCCATAAAAAACTTAAACCTGTCTGTTCTCTTTATTGAACGCGTGTACATGATTACCGTTTCCCCCGAATAGAAATATTGAGTAAGGAGTATCGCCGCCGAACTTTCGGGTAGTCCGATAAGCCGTGCTTCGTCTGTCTTCAGATAGGTAGTTTCGAGATACGTTTTCACTCTTGTGATCTTGATGCCATACTTCTTCTCAAAGAGTTCAAACAACGATTGGTGCTCGATATCTTCTTCGAGGAGAAGGGGGCAGATGTGGTGGGGTATATGGGATTCCTGGAGCAGGACAGGCTCATTGTCTATAAGACGAAGCCGTTTAATATAGATAACATGTTTATCTTTGGAGATATCGAGTTTTGTGTCCAGGTCGTCGATCGGCATCATGACGGTGCGTGCCAGGACGGTAGTGGAGAAAGGCAGACCTTCTTCAAAAAGGAGTTCCCGAAAGTTGGTGAGCATAGTCAGACCCTCGGAGACAATATTCTTAAAAATGAAGGTGCCTTTCCCCTGCTGGCGCTTCAGGTAGCCCTGCCGGACAAGTTCAATTGCGGCGGTCCTGACGGTCGCCCTGCTCACGTTAAAGAGTTTGCAGAGTTCTTCTTCGGTAGGGATTTGAGAACCGAGGGGCCATTCATTGCTCTCGATCTTTTTCTTCAAAATTTCGTAGAGTTGCAGATAAAGTTTCTGATGGTCTTCCCTGTCTATTAATTCCATAATTGTCCTCACCGGATCTTAATTGTTAACAAATCGCTTAATTCGTAATATTGTTCTAATGCTCATTTTTCTTTTTGCCATAACAATATGACAAAATACTCAAAACATCGTTATGATAGATGGCCAAGGCAGCTTTTACAATCGGGTCGACACTGTATTTTTTGGTAAGGTCAGTACCGTATTTGAGAATATCGCGACATCATACTGACTCAGATAAGCAAAAACCGGCATACACGATTTGTTTAGACTTCTGTAAGGTACGAAACGCAGCTAGAATAAATTGATTTGCCGCCTGTGGCTTCGATGAGCGGCTTCAGTCGAGATGGAATGTTTACTGCCAACCGGACTAACTCAGATCGACAAGTCCCATCTTCAGGGCCTGTTTTATGAGATCTGCTACTGTATGAACATTCAGTTTCTGCAAGATTCTTGTTCTATGAGTTTCAACTGTCTTTATACTTATAGAGAGTCTGTCTGCTATTTTTTTGTTTGTCAATCCCGAAGCAATCAATCGCAAAATCTCCAGCTCACGCTCAGTCAGAATACGATTCTCGTTTTCTGCCATAGTCCGCAAATGCAAAAGTTTCTCCGAAATTGAAGGACTGATGAATTTTCCTCCCGATGCAACAGACCTTATCGCATAAAGCAGATCTTCAAAAGCATTATCTTTCAATACATAACCTGATGCCGACCGGAAAGCCTTTTTCGCTGTAAGCGAGTCGTTGTGCATGGTCAGAAAGATGACTCTTGTTTTAATCTGCCTAAGCTGAATTTCGTTTGTGATATCAAGCCCGCTCAGACCGGGCATAGAAATGTCGAGTATTGCAATATCGGGACTTTCCTTCTCTATGATATGGAGAGCCTCACGCCCATCACCCGCCTCTCCGGCCACCATAATATCTTCAGCAGTCTGCAACAGTTTCAGAAGACCCTGCCTGAAAATTACATGATCGTCAGCTATTACAACCTTTATCATGCTATGGGCACCTCAATAGAAAGAGATGTTCCCATTTTATCAGAACTCCTGATCCTGAGGATACCGCCCAAAAGCTGAACCCTTTCCTTGATCGTGTAGAGTCCTATGCCGGTTCCTCTCCCTTCCACTCGGACAGGGTCGAATCCGCCGCCATCATCCTTAATTTCGAGTGATAACGACGTGTTTTTTGCTCTTAACGCAACATCTATATTTTTGGCGCCCGAATGTTTGATCGCGTTACCGAGCGCTTCCTGACATATCCGGTATATGTTCTCCTTCACCTTTGCATTAATCTCTATCAACCCATCCGTGTTGATATTTATTTGGATCCCGGATTGCTCCTGCATTTTTCCCGCATACCATTTCAGGGCCTCAACAAAATCTACATTTTCAAGGAAAGAAGGCCTGAGGTCCCTGGCGACAGCCCGTATTTCGTCTATTGAGTGCGTTATGTCAGATACCAGTTCAGAAAAGGATTCTTCCTCGGCGGGCAATTTTTCTTTGGCTTTTGACGCAAGCATCTTAAGGCGCAATTTCACAGACAGCAAAGACTGCCCAATTCCGTCATGGAGTTCTCTCGCGAGTCTTTTTCTTTCATCCTCATGGGCATCGAATATTTTCAACGACGCTGATCTCAATTCTTCTTTAATCCTCATATATCTTGCGGTCAGGGCATACATCACGCAGATCATGAAAAATGCAGCCGAGTAGTCCCAGAGAAAAAAACCGGTAATCTGCAGCAGGTCCAGCCCTCCAACAGATTCCAGTATCGCACCTATAATAAGCCCTGAGATGCCCAACAGTATCGGACCCGATTCGTGAAACTTTTTAAAATATGCTTTTACTGTATGGAATACTATAAAGATAGCTGCTATGACAAACAATATTTTCCACAATTCATACAGGTATACCCTCGGTGTATGATCGGGGAAAAGAATAATTGACAGCGCGAGAAGGGGAAATACCAGGAGAAATAATTTTACAGAGAAGCTCATTTTTTCCTGATAAACAGTCATCAAAAGCAAGACAAGCATTGCGGGAAGGATCGCGGTAAGTGTATTAATAATCTGCTGAATAAACGGCGTTTTCAGTCCCGTATTATAGAAAGTAACGCTTTCAAGGACAAAGAGAATCCCGTAGATAGATATAAACAACCAAAAAGATATATATTCCTTATCTCTGAGGCCCCTAATATAAAAAAAGAAACAGGTTACAAAAAAAATGGCAAAGACGGTAAAAAAGCAGAATTCTATAAGTTGAGAATACTGAGTGCGCTTAAACTTTTCTATTAAAAGGGCGTTATAATCCCCGATAGTTATGTCTTTGTCAAATATCCCTCCGTTCAGATATGTATTCATTACTTTTATGGCGAGAATGTTCGTACCGTCATAGCGGAGAAGATTTCTCGGGATTCTGTATAGCCTTTCAACCTTTGTTGCCTCGACAAACCTTTTGGCGATCAGACCTTCTCCGCCGATTTTGACACCGTTGAAGAAAACTTCATCGACGTTCCCCTATCCTGCCGAGCAAGACGGCAGGCATAAGTTTCCTCAGACCAGCAGGAGCAAAAAAATGAATCCTGTACCAACCGATATCTTTTTCGGGTCTTATCCGCTGAGATTGCCAACTTCCCGGTACTTTAATCGACTGCCATTGTGAATCATCATAACGAGTCGAGGAATATGAAGGGTTGTCGGCCGGTTCAAATTTGTGCAAACCATCAAGGGTAGCAGAATATTCCGGGCTTTCAGCATATGCGCCGCAATATAATAAGAAAACAAAAAGGACGATAATTGTTATCCTGTTCCGCATCACTTTATATGAGGAGAAAACTGCACCTCAATGAAAAAATCCTTTCCAGATCAGTAGGGCTTTCTTGTTATCTTGCGACAACCCTTGTCCGATGACCTTGACCTATAACCACACAGGTTAAAAAGTTAAAATCTCGACGAGAAACTTTATGATATGAAGAGACCATGACTCTATGTAATCGTCGATAAATTTGATCGCAGCTTCCTGAGAGATGATGATAAGGAATAGTTTTATTCCCTTATGTGTCCAGCATATCTCTCACTTTTTTCAAAAGGACAGTCGGCGAGACAGGTTTCAAGACAAAATTAAATCCTTCATCGACAATACCTTTTTTATGAATCACATCAGCGGTATACCCGCTCATAAATAAAGCCCTCATATCAGGTCTTATTCTTTTAATCTCATCGTATGCCTCTTTCCCGTTCTTTTTGGGCATGATTACATCGAGCAGAAGAAGCTGTATCCTGTCTTTATTCTCCGTAAATTTGGCTATTGCATCCTCCCCATCCGATGCCTCTACAACCGCATAGCCGAACTCCGTAAGAATTTCCCTGGTAAAGGCCCTTACCTCTTTGTCATCTTCTGCAAGAAGCAGAGTCTCATTGCCTGTTTCCGGTGACAGCATTACTTTCGGCATTTCCCTTTCTGCCTCTGCCTTGATCAGTGGGAGGTATATCTTGAGGGTTGTTCCATTACCCGGTTCACTGTAAACATTAATATAACCATCGTGTTGTTTGATTATTCCGTATACAATCGAAAGTCCGAGCCCCGTCCCTTTTCCGACGTCCTTCGTCGTATAAAAGGGCTCAAATATCCTCCCCTTTGTTTTGTCATCCATCCCGGCCCCGGTATCAGTCTCCGAAATGAGGACATACGTGCCCGGCTTTCCAAACCCGTGGGTTTTCTTGAATTTGTCGTCAACTTCCACCACATCCGTCTCTATGGTCAGTTGTCCTCCTTCGGTCATGGCATCCCGTGCATTTGTTGCGAGGTTCATGAGCACCTGCTCCATCTGTCCCCCGTCTGCCATGACCGTCACTTCTCTGTCGGCGAGTATGGTTTTCAATTCGATATCCTCGCCGATTATCCTCAAAAGAAGTTTCTCCACATTCCTGATAATTTCATTGATACTTACCGGCCTTAAGTTGATTATCTGCTTCCTGCTTAAAGCGAGGAGGCCCTGCGTCAGATTGGTCGCCCTGTCCGACAATGAAAGGATATTTTCGGCATAGGTCCTCAATTGATCATTCTCCTTCGCCTTCATCTTAAGGAGATGGGAGTATCCTATGATTGCGGTTAAAATGTTGTTAAAATCATGTGCGATGCCTCCCGCGAGCTGTCCGATCGCCTCCATCTTCTGGGAGTGAAGAAGCTGAGCGTGCAACTTTTCTCTTTCCGCTTCAGCGCTTTTCAGTTCGGTGACATCCCTCGCAGCACCGACGATTCCGATAACCTTGCCTTCGTCGTCTTTGAGGGGAGATTCGTCAATTTCAAGAAATACCTTACCCCCGTCTTTTCTGTAGACTTCTATCATATAAGGTTTCTGCCTCTTGCCGGTCCTGAGAGCTCTTTCGGTAAGTTCCTGCCCTTTCTCGTTCATGCGATTTTCGGTGAGGAGGTTCATCCATTCGATCATCATTTCATCAGGGGAATAGCCAAGGATCTGAAGAGATTGAGGGCTCATATAGGTAAACTTGTGATGAAGGTCATGGATATAAAAGATCTCGTTGCTGTGTTCAATGATATTCCTGATCTTCCGCTCGCTCTCCTGAAGCGCTTCCTCGGCATTCCTGCTCCGGGTCTTATCTTCATACATGACGACAATTCTCTTTTCCTGCAATTTTTCGCCTATAACGGAGGCGCTCACCCGACAAAAAATATCTCTTTCCTCCTTATGCCGGCACATGAATTCATGAGTAAAGGTCCGCTGTTTTTCGAGGACCGGATAAAAGAGCCGGCCTATTTTCTCAAATTCTTCGTCAGACCTGTATAAAATCCTTGTATCTCTGCCGATCAATTCATGAGGCTCCCAGCCAAAAACCGCCTTAACGGATTCATTGGCAAAGATAATCCTTCGCTCACGCAGTCCTATAACGGCATGAGGGATTGCACTCAGAATAGATGACTCGAGAGCCTCCATGTCCCTCAACATTCTTTCGGCCCTGTCACGCTCCCTATTCTTGATCTCTATGCTGTCTATCATCTGGTTCGTCACTTTTTTCAGGGATTCCAGAAGTTCTACCGGCGAAGACCCCGAGACCCTCGCATCCAGGTCTCCCCTTGAGACTTTGTGAAGGACGTCAAAATGCTCTGCGAGACCCATGGCAAATTCGTGAGAGAGATCAACTATTTCTCCGATGTCCCCGGCCGTCAGATTGATCATATGTCTCAAGGCAGATATCATCTCATCATTTGATGCTATATCGATTCTGACGGTGGGATCTCCGGATGAAATCCTTTTCAACGCATCGATCACCTCAGACAGGCTGAGTGCCCATTCCAGATCCGCGCTGTTCATTTCACCACGGCTGTCGGTCTCCTTCGTACCTCCCGCTTTTCCTTTCCTTTTGTTCCCCGGCTTTTCAGATCCGACAACCTTTTTGCGTAACTCAGCCAATTCGTCTATGAGCTCTGCTTTCGTCTTGTATTGATCTTTCATTTGTACCTCATCCGCCCTCTCCGTAACGTTTTTTATTTGTAAAAATTAAGTATTCTCTCGATGAGATGTTTTTTGTCGTAAAGAGAAAGATCTTCGGGTGTCTCTTTTCCGGTTGATCCTCGTATCCCGGGGCCGGCGGTATCTCTGAGTTCCAATTTCCCGCGAACATTAGGCATATCGACAAACCTTGAGATCTTATTGAATTGGCTGATACCCCCCCTGATGCCCTCGTGATGGAGTGTGAGGAAACATTTCCTTTTTGCCCTTGTGAGCGCAACATAGAACAACCTTTGTTCTTCTTCGATTTCTTCCTCATTGTCCAGTGCAAAGGTCACGGGGAGAACGCCGTCCATAAGACCCATAATAACTACGGAGTCCCATTCCAACCCTTTTGCCGAGTGTATTGTGGAAAGCACCAGCGGCTTCTCTTCTTCTTTCGTCTCCGGTTCTACGCCCCATACCCCTCTTTCAGGCGGCTCAACAGCAAAGTCCTCTAAAAGGTCTTCCAATGACTCATATCTCATGGCTATCTGCCTGAGGGCCTCTAAATCATTCACTCGCAGATGCCAGTCATCATAATTATTTTTCATGAGGGGGATATAGTATTCAAGAACGACTTCGTACCGTTCTCCGGCGTTGATTTTTTCATCGGACACGGCCCTGAGTGCTTTTTCCAGATTTCCCAGTCCTTCCGAATAGGAATAACCCTTTGCATATTTTGGGAATATTCTCTCCAGAAGCTCTTTGAACGAGGGACATCCGGTTGCTTCGTCCGTAATCATGCCCGCGGTCTTCGGCCCTATCCTTTCGATGAGCATCAAAATTCTGTTCCATGCGAGCTCATCCTTTGGATTCACGAGCACCTTGAGATGGGCCAGGACATCTTTTACGTGGGCAGTCTCATAGAACTTGATCCCCCCATAAGTATCATAGGGGATATTCCTTTTGCTCAGCTCGGACTGAAGGGGGATCGAAAGGAACATCGACCGGAACAGAACGCACTGCTGTCCCAGCGATACACCTTCGTCCAGGTTCTGCTTGATTAAATCCGCCACCCATTCAGCCTCTTCATAAGCGTCTTTGAAAAAGAGAAGCTGGGGCTTCTCTCCGGTCTGTTTGTTCGCTGAAACGAGACATTTTGCATACTTGTTTTTCATATTTTCCAAAACCGCATTCGCCACATCCAGGATAGACTGCGAACTGCGGTAATTCTCTTCCAGCTTAATGACCTCGCATCCGGGGAACTTTTTCGGAAACTCCATGATGTTTTCATGGGAGGCCCCCTTCCACATTCTTGCATTGAGGGTCGTGCTTTGAGGCCCTCGAAAGCATTTCACGGGCCGCCTTCCGTGTGAAGGTAAGAAGGAGTATCGAGTTTGGACTGACTTTATTCCGGATGAGGTTTAACACGCGGTATTCGATAACCCGCGTCTTTCCCGATCCCGCACCCGCGATAACGAGAACAGGGCCGTCTACTGTTGTCACAGCCCTTAACTGGGCAGCATTTAAGATGTTGTCGAAATCACTCATCCTATCAATTTTAAAATATTCCACAACAAATTGTCCCGTTCTGCGTTTTTCAAAAACGCGAAACAGTATAGCGCTGGCCGTACGACCACCTGGATCCGGGCAGACTGTTAGGGTTAGTGTAGCGCTATTTAAATGACCTTTACCGCTTTGTCATTTCGACCGGGGAATCTTATTTTCCGCCTCTTCGGGCGATATGCCGAACAGCAAGGCAAATTGCCTGATGGCATTCATCATATTTCTTCAGAATTCCCATCGAAATCAATATGTTCCCATTTGGCATTCCTTTTGCTCAACTTATCATATCCCGAACGGCGTGTCTCTCTATAATATTGACGGACGGGAAAAGAATGAACGGCAAGGAGGCTATGCGATGGGTGAGATTAGATGGGAAGAGACTTCGAAAAAGCTCTGGCCAAAGCCGCGGACACCAAAAAACCGATCTTTCATGATTTCTGGTTTGACGGCTGACTGGGCTGCGCTGCGATGAATGCGGGTCCGTATTCAGATGAGAAAGTCCAAAGGTACATAGAAGCGGAGTTCATTCCGCTTAAGAGCCAGTGTTTTTGGGACAAGCAGACCGAACTGATGAAGAAGTTTCTTATAAAGTGGACACCTACGTTTCTGATTCATGACTCTCACGGGAATGAACACTACAGGTTCATGGGATATGTTCCTGTCGATGACTTTTTAGCGCACCTGGGACTCGGCCAGGGAAAAGTCTTTTTTGACCGGGACCGTTATGCCGAAGCAATTACACGGTTCAAGGCTGTTATTGAAGAGCACCCGAATGCGGGGGTGACCCCTGAAGCGGTCTTTTTGCTCGGGGTGGCCGAGTACCGGAAGACCCATGACGCCAAAGCCTTGCGGAGAATATACGATACATTAACAGCGAAGTATCTCCAGAGTGAATGGGCGCGCAGGGCACGGCCGTATGCCGGCATTCCCCTTTAAAAGTACTTACCGATAGGAGGTTCCGATGAACACAAAGGGAGTTTATGATAACCGGGGGAAAAAGATTCTGCGTACAACATTCGGGGTGCTTGCGGTCGTTCTTTTCTCCGTTTTGCTTTGCTCTTGTTCCGGAAGATATTTGAGGACTGAGAGTGCAACTACAGAGGACATAAAGGGTACGTATACACTTATCCTTTATGGGGGATATTACGTAGATGATACTAAGACACTTGCCATCCTTGCGAAGGAAGGTACACGATACGCTTTTGATGTGTTCGCACCCGATTTTGACTACCACATAATAAAGGGGGTACCTGCTCCGGAAGCCCTGGTAAGGGCAGGGAAATACGTCAGTTTTCATCATGCCTTCTGGAAAGTGCAATGGAGAAAAATTATCGACACCAATGGAGAAGTCATCGGCTATGAAGCAAGACCGCTCTATTATCCCTTGAACTTCGGTGAATCTGATATTCTCGATGTGTACTATAAAAAGACCGATGACAAAGTGATCGTTTACATAAGACAGAGTCCGCAAATGGAGATGATGCCCTTCGAGGGTGACAAATCCTTCTTAAGGATCAGATAGAAATTCGGGCAATTTGTCTCCCGGGGAGGCAAATTGCCCGATGAATTTGCAAGCAAACCCATACAAATCAATAAGTTACAATCGGCATAGAGCTTGCTCATAGATATCAGCTCATGAATTTTTGTAATGCTCGACACTTGCTACGGCGAATTTTACGGGTAGGTACTCCTTTCTTGGGTCTAGTCAACCGTGATGCGGGAGAACGATGACCAGTCAATTTTTAGGAGCCGGCGGACCGATGAATGTCCTTCTCGTTGAAAACAGCGCAAGTGACGCATTGCTGACCAAGGAGGCGTTGAAAAACTGCAAAATCACGTGTACCCTGAATGTGGTCAATGACGGGTCAGAGGCCATCGCCTATCTCAGGCACGAGGAACGGTACCGTGATGCAATTCATCCCGACATCATACTGCTCGACCTTAATCTCCCGAAAAAAAGCGGGTTCGAAGTATTATCGGAGATCAAGAAAGACGCTAAGCTAAAGCATATCCCGGTAATAGTACTGACAACGTCGAAGGAAAGATCGGACATCGTTAAAGCTTATGACCACCGCGCTAATTGTTACATTGTCAAACCGGCGGAGTTTGATATGCTTTTGAAAATAATGCGGACCATTGAGGATTTCTGGTTTTCGGTCGTAAAACTGCCCGGAGATAACGCGGATAAAGAGGCTTAGAAATTATGCCTGTCACGAGTCGTTCGTTTGCTCTCACTGTCAAGATTGGCAGTATTCATTCATACCACAGATAATGAGGTGAAGGTATGGTAACAGCAGTGAAAAAAACCATATCTCTTCCTCCTGAACTTGCAGAAGAAGCTGAAAGCATTGCTAGGGAAGAAGGGAAGACCCTGAGCGCAGTAATACAGGATGCCCTGAGGCTGTCGCGGAGGAAAAGGCTGAGGAAAGAATTCCGTGAAATGCAGGATTACTGGAGCCACAAGGCAAAAGAAAAAGGCATTCTTACAGAGGCCGACCTTGAGAGATACCTGAAAAAGTGAGAGTTGTTTTTGACACGAATATATTCATTTCCGCGCTCATTTTTCCCGAAGGTCAGGCTGAGGAGAAATGGATTATTCGCTGAATTGTTGAAAAGACTTCTTTGGAGAATGACAGACCAAGTCCTTTTTGGCATTCTTCAAAATAACTTATTTTTTAGATAACTCTTCCTTTGCTTCAGGATGGAAAGAGTAATTCATTTGTGGTACTTCTTATGAATTTCCTTAAATACTTCATCTCCGGGGATAGTTTTGACTTTGCCTGCTTTGATCTCACTGAGCCGTCTTTCACCTTCCTTCGCCCATAATTTGTCTATTTCTTTCTGAGAAGGATGCAGGCTATTAAGAAGTTTTTCAATGAGTGCAGTTTTAGTGTCTATAGGCAAAGATTCGACTGTTGAAATTAGTTTGATTGTTTCTGTTGTCATAATATATTACCTCACTTTGAAGGGAGTGCTTTGTTAGCTCGTCTTTTCCTTATTTTCCGCACTGTATATTCGGCGCCAGGTTCATGTACTGCTGGGAAACCGTCCATCCATGATAAATCTCTGCCGATTACCAACTCCTCCATTTTCGCATGATGTGTGTTGGTCATTGGTATTAAGCGCATTTGAAATCCATGGCTTCGTGCTTTTTTCTTAACTTCTTCCGCATTATCATACGTCATCAAAAAATCGCCCTTTAATGTCTCACATATGGCAAATAATCGTTCATGATCGAGGTCATAATGGTTATATAAACGCTTGCCAGCTTTTTTCCCGCCAGCAGTATACGGCGGATCTATAAAGTAAATCGTATCATGCCTATCGGAGAAATCCTGCATTACCTTCAAACCGTCATCCGAACGGAAATCGATTTTGTCAGCAATGTTATTTAGATTTAGAATTCTTTTTGCGATGGTTGTAGGATACCAACGGGAATGAATACCTTTCCCATTCTCGCCGTATTTGAGAAAACCTGAGCCTTCCGCAAGAATGCCTCCATGAAATGTTCGATTCTTAAGAATTGTCTGAAATGCCTTTTCTTTTAGGGTGTGCGGAGGTTTTTTGATTTCATTTATGACCGCTTCCCTGGATAATTCAAAAGTAAGGATACGATTGGCCAGCCATTCAGCATCACCTTTAACTATAGATTTCCAAACTGCTGCAATCTTATCGTCAAGTTCAACCATAACTGCCGTTTTAACCAAATTCTCGAATAGAGCAGTCAGACTAATAATTCCACCCCCCGCAAAAGGTTCAACAAGTATAGTGGGTTTTGGATACATGGTTGAAATCCAATGCCTGAATGTCGGAACAAACCATGTTTTCCCACCGGGATAGCGAAAAGGACTTCGTTGCGGGACAGAGGCAACGTTCACTGGTTTAGGCATTTCAAATCTGTCTTGTACTTCTGGAAATAATAGAGCTTGTTTGTATGTAGTCATTTCAAAATGGTCTTTCAATTGTTTTGTTAACCGGTGGAGTTTCAATCTGTTCGTCCAGCTTCTCCTGAAGCAATTTCATAAAATCTTCAACTTTTCCAGGTGATGCCGTGGTGATTGAAAAAAGGGCAGGCTCAAACTCGGTGAAGACTTCATCCACCTTTTTGAGTGAATATCTGCCCGCATCATGGCCTTTTTCTTTAATGAGTTCCAAATCATAGATGAACCATGCAATATCTGCTTTGGCTTTGGAGACTTTCTTTAATTTGGGTAGCGTGGAAAAGAAACTCTTATTCAGCGCAACGGCGATTTTCTTTTGCCAATTGTGAAGGATTCCGCCCTTAAAAAGAAGCTGAGGAGCAAGTCTTTTACGAGAAGATGAAAGATAATCAGGCCGCGGATAGTTTGGTTCTTTCGACCAATCCATTGAGGCTCGGCCTTTTGGGTCCTGCATAAAATATTGGAAAGGTTCGCGCACATTCCCCGAAATGTACACCGCCTGAATTTCGAGTGCTCCGAAATCATATACCTTTCCCTTGTCGTCATAAGCAACCAGCACAACGTCTATATTTCCAGCAGACTTCCCTTGCGAGTCGCTCAAACGAACTTCCGTCAATGAACTCCAATTCGCGTCTTTCGGAAAAAAGAAGGAAGCGGCATCATCGGTGATAAGCCACTCCTCGCGAAATCTAATGGGACAAGTGATTACCGGATGGCCTTCATGGTAAATGCTGCAAACACCCAGAGGGTCTTTCGCTTTGTCTTTCGTACTAGTTAGGGACCTTATTGTTGAAAGGACATAAGCGATGTGAACGGTATCTTTCGGCTTTTTCCGTGTGGTCGGTTGTTAAATGTCCAAAGACTTCTGCCAGTGGTTGTCCTGAAATTTTCACGTCCGTCATTCTTTTAAATTAAATTTTTTGCTCTGTCTACGCTCAATGATTATAGGAGAATATTACGCATTTTGCATAACAAATTATGTTTTTGCTGTCCTTTTACTGACGATTCCAGAGATCGAGATGCTGATTTTTCTCGGCTTCGCGCAGCATATTCAAGAGGTACAGGCCATCAAGCATAGGCACTTTGACCTCATGCCATACTTCGTCCGCATCGGTATATTGAATTTTGAAGAACCAATCATGCGGATTAGGTGCTTCCCGACAGAGAAGCATTCCCTGCATCTGAGCAACATCAGGCAGCTTGTTGATCATTAAAGAGTCCTCCTTATATAGACCATACGTTATTATGGGAGCATCGTTAGGATCAGGCGGTTCGTCAACTGGGGGGTAGCTTTCGATGTCCACCAGTTCAGCGCAGTCGTGCAACGAGCCTACTTCGATGTGAAACGGCTCAAGACGATTGACTATTTCTGGTGGTGTCCACGTTAGCCGCATCTCTGCTTGGTAAGCATAACGAAATGATTTACAGCAGCGAAGGTTTTGATCTATGAACTTCGGATCAGCACGAACTGGGTCAAAGTAGGTAACAATGCCGATTTCGTACTTGTACCCTGATAAATGCGGCTTTATGGCCGCTGCAATACGGTTCAGAAACACAAGCGGATTATAAATTACTAGGCAGCCAGTTGAGTGAAAATCTCCGAACAAACGAGAGCTGTACGCGGCCGACAACGAAAATAGATAATAGTCTGTTGGGGCTTCAATGGAGAGTTGCGAGAGAACTTTGCCCGATGGCGGCTGACCGCCTCGGCTTGCCATAAACTCCAAAACGCGAGCATTGCGAGGGCTTGGTGTGAGTTGTCGCTTCAATTCGGAGTCCCGACGTGCATGGTTGTGTATGTTCGAGTCGTAAAACGATGCAGATGCGACGCGAAAGGTTCCCTTCTCCAGCGACTGCCGGAGCCAAAAAGGATCGCCGATCTTCAGAAGGTACGCTTTTTTCGGCGAAAGATCATATTTTGTGATCACATCTGCCATGTTTGGGATTGGCTCTAAAAGGCGGGCGTCTGTGCGAAATGACGATATATTTATCGGCCCCGGATATTCATACCCACGGAGGACGCACTCTTCGAACAATTCTGTAATCCAAACCAACCACCGCTGGCCACCTTGATCGTGGGGCAATAGTCCTATCTTGCCGCGCTCTGTCCTGACGCTGCTGTTATTCATTAAATCGGATAAGCGCTCAGAGAGTTGTTCGGGAGAGAGATGATCGAGGTCTCTCGCATCTCTGTAATTCTTCCGCCACCACTCATGTCGTTTCATCAGTCGCATGGACAATTGGAAATAGAATAAAAAAGTTCAGAGTTTATATTTCATAACAACGCTCTTACAGTATTGCTCAATATCTTTGCTATTCTTTCTCCAGACCTCATATGCGATCCGGAGGTCTATCTTTTCGTACTCGTGCACGATCCTGTTCCTGAAGCCGATCATTTTGATCATCCTTTGAGAAAGCGGTTTCGTGATAATCTTATGCTGTGCCAATATCTCAAAGATATCCGCCTGTGACCCCGGCGTTTCCCATTCGGAATCGCTTATGACATGGGATCCGATATCGATACATGCCTGTATAGACTGAATAAGATTAAATAAGACTACACTCTGAAGATCTTTATCTTTCCTGAATACTTCAAATCCGGGGTCTTTTTTTTGCCGGACCTGTTTCAAGTATGTCTCTATCCTCTCAATCTTCCTTAAAATGAGAGCTTTATCTACCAACTGTCTTCTCCCTGAAGCGCCGCGCGACAGCGTTGAGACAGATGTCCTGGATGGGCTTGAAATCGAGATACTCGGTGATCGTCCTTTCGGTAAATCCAACCCTGAGCTTTCTGTTCCTGTCAAAAAGAAGCTTCCCCGTTTTTATCACCTGATATTTCAGAAAAGTCAGGGCGGTATTCAGGATTACGATATCGACGGGAAAAAGCGAGAAGCCAGGTGATGCATCGTAGTATTCTTTCCTGAAACGCTCGATGTTTTTTTGCTTCAGCCTTGACTCATCTATAAGCACGGCGATATCTATGTCGCTTTCTTTTGTCCTTTTTCCTTTTGCGGAACTTCCAAAAAGATAGAGGGCAGAGACCTCGTCTCTGCCTTTAAAATAATGAATTATCCGCTCTATGTCCTTTCCGGCATTCAATACTTATCCGCACCTCGTAAACCCACAGTTATGGCAGACTGCGCATCCGCCTTCCTGTTCGATTGCGCCGCCGCATTCGGGGCATGCGCCCATGATCATGGTTACTTTATGGCTGTCTCCATTACCCTTAGTGCCTTTCGTGTGATATTTTTCGAGCGCTCTCGCAATGGCATCGGAGCAGGAGAGAATCCTTCCACCCTCATGCCATATCGGTGAGTGGCATGAAATACCCTTCAGTTGTTTTATAACTTCATCGGGCTCGATATTAGACCTGAATGCGAGCGAGACGAGCCTTCCGATCGCCTCGGACTGGCTTGCCGCGCACCCGCCCGCCTTCCCCATGGAAGTAAAGAGCTCAAACAGATGTCCTTCTTCATCCTCATTGATCGTGACGTAGAGCCTGCCGCAGCCGGTTATGATAAGTCTCGTCGTCCCTTTTATGGCATCCGGTCTTTTCCTGGGTACGATCTTCTGCCTCGCATCCGGAGACTGTTGTTTCTCGGTCTTCCTTCCTCTCGTAAGGACCTGCTGTTCCCTCGAACCGTCCCGGTAAACCGTAACTCCCTTGCACTTGAGTTTGTATGCAAGGAGATAGACATCCTCTACGTCTTTCGGCGTGGCCCTGTGAGGGAAATTTACGGTCTTCGATACTGCATTATCAACGAATTTCTGGAATGCCGCCTGCATGGTTATGTGCTCCCCGGGGGCAATGTCATGTGCCGTCACAAATACAGCCTTGACATCGGCCGGGATCTCATCGAACTCCTGTATCGACCCTCTGTCCGCAATACTCTCCATGAGTTCCCTGGACCAGAATCCGCGCTCTTTCGCGACCTTTTCAAAATAGGGGTTAGTCTCGATAAGCTTTGTACCTTCCATGACGGTCCTTACGAAAGAAACCGCAAAGAGGGGCTCTATCCCTGAGGAACAGCCTGCGATTATCGAGAGAGTGCCTGTAGGCGCGATAGTCGTGACGGTTGCATTCCGCACAGGAATCTTCCCGTCATAGATGCTCCCTGCATAATTCTGAAAGACACCGCGTTCCCCGGCGAGTGCTGCAGATGCATTCTTTCCCTCCCTTTGGATAAACTCCATCACATTCTCTGCAAGGCTTACTGCCTTGTCGGAATTGTAAGGGATGTCGAGCTGTATGAGCATGTCCGCCCATCCCATCACGCCGAGGCCGATCTTTCTGTTCGCCTTTGTCGTCTCACCTATCTTCGGGAGAGGATATTTGTTGACGTCTATGACGTTATCAAGGAAATGCACCGCTTTCAGTGTCGTGTCCTTGAGCCTTTCCCAGTCAACTTCTTTTGTCTCCGCCTTCACCATCTTTGCGAGATTGATAGACCCGAGGTTGCAGGATTCATAAGGCAGAAGGGGTTGTTCACCGCAGGGATTGGTTGACTCTATCTTACCGATTTTGGGGGTGGGGTTTGAGGCATTTACCCTGTCGATAAAGACAATGCCGGGCTCACCGTTTTTCCATGCATGTTCCACAATAAGATGAAAGACGTCTTTTGCCTTGATGGATTGCGTTACCTTCTTCGTCCTCGGGTTAAGAAGGTCATAGGACTTGTCTTCTTCGACCGCCTGCATGAATTCGTCGGTAAGCGCCACGGAGATATTGAAGTTGTTGAACTTTGTATTATCGTCCTTGCAGGTAATGAAGCTGAGTATGTCAGGGTGGTCTACCCTCAGCATTCCCATGTTGGCGCCCCTTCTCGTCCCTCCCTGTTTGACGGCCTCTGTGGCTGTATCAAAAACGGTCATGAAAGAGACGGGACCCGAGGATATGCCTTTCGTCGAGCCGACGATATCTCCGTTCGGTCTCAGCCTCGAAAAGCTGAAACCGGTCCCACCGCCCGATTTATGGATAATCGCGGTATATTTTACCGCATCGAATATGGACTCCATGGAGTCCTCGACCGGAAGGACGAAACAGGCGCTCAATTGGCCGAGCCTCCTTCCCGCATTCATAATGGTAGGACTATTAGGAAGAAATGCCAGTGAGGTCAGCATCCGATGAAAGTCCTTCTCCACCTTACCGACTTCTTCAGAGGACTTGCCATATTGCAGATCCGCAGAGGCGATGCTTCCTGCTACCCTCTTGAAGAGATCCTCGGGAGTCTCAACTACCTTACCCTCTTCATCCTTTTTCAGATACCTCTTTTCGAGTACCTTTAAGGCATTTGGTGATAGACTAAAACTGCTCATTACTTCCATGTCTCCCCCTTTTTTAAACCCGTGCATAAAATTGCTTGTCTCCTTTTCTCTATTCTCTATATTTCAGCTTATCAATACATTGTATATAATTTAATTTTCATGACATTTAACCACAATATCTTGTGCATGTCAAGAGAAAAGTGAAATTATTTTAATAGATTGATTTAAAAGGATTTTTCCAGTGAAATGGATGTTGAAACGGATAGCGAGCGCATTCCCCGTTGGCTTGCCGCGGGGTTAGTGAGCGAATATAAAAAACAATTCCTTACGTTAAGATACCCTGCGGTCTCTGCCGCAGGGTTCTTCATTAACCGTTAATAAATTCAGCTTTATTTTATTATTTCAGCGGTAAAGGAATATAACTCGGCATCCTTCCAGGACCCTTTCGGCAACCCTGCCTTGGCGCATAACTGTTCGAGGAAGGTCTCTCTGTCCCATCCGAATTCTGTTGGGACCTGCGGAAGGAGAAGGCCGCTCTGTTGACCTTTTCGTATTAACAGGCCGTGTTTTCCGACCCGGATATCTTTGACATCTTTCACCGGTATTAACGGAGAAAGGACCGAAACCTCTATCTCCATATCCTTCAGCTCCTCTTTATTCATCGGGGGGAATCTCGGATCAACCGAACACGCTGCTACGGCATTTTTTATGACCGACTGATAAAGAGGCATTATTGCCTGGACATGTCCGATGCAGCCCCTTAAGGAACCTTTTTCCTTTATGGTGACAAAAACCGCGCCGTCTGCCCTGAGTTTCCAGTTTTTCATTTCCACTTCCTGCGCTTTTCCATTTTTTACATATTCGGTGATCGCACTTCTTGCAAGAGAAAGTAATTCTCTTTTTTCTTCTTCGGTATAAAGACTTTTGAAGAGGCCTAATGAGGCATATCCCACTACCTTATCTTTTTCGCCTGTGACATCCCCGGAATTCGCGGAGTTAAAAACTATCCCGACCGTGGCTCCGTACCTCTTTGCCGCTTCCATTGCAATCACTACCGGGAAACTGCCGCACAACTCAGCCTCGCCGTTCTGCAGAAGCTGTGCCACATCCATAACAGAAAGTCTTTCAATGGCCGATATGATCTTTCCGTCCATCTCTTTCGCCCTGGCATAATCGTGATAATGCGAAAGGTCCGAACTCGCTATGATTAAGGTCTTTTCATCGAGCATATCGGTCAATCCTGATATGAGATGCTCAAATGTCTGTTTTGTGGGAGAACCGATAAGTATCGGCACAATCGTGAAATCTTTCAGCACCGTCTGAAGGAACGGCAGTTGCACTTCGATGGAGTGCTCTTTTTCATATGCTTCCGGATAAAACCTGATATCCGCCTTCTCATCCAGCAGTCCTGCCGTAAGTGTCTCATCAATTTTCACATCGCCGAGAGGCGTTCTGAAACTTCCTTTCGTATAGACGGAAGCGCCCTTGAATGCAGAATGATGGCTTGGCCCTATTAAGATAACTTTCTTTATACCGCTGTCTTTGATCTCCTTATATCCATAAGCTGCTACCTGTCCCGAAAACCGATAACCCGCATGCGGCGAGACGAGGGCAATGAGCTTTCCGTTCCTTTGACCTTTTTCTGCCTTTGCGAGAAAACCTTCTACGGTCTCTCTGAGTTCTTTTTTATCCGCAGGATAGAATGTTCCGGCCACGGATGGGTCTTTCACATTTTCAGCACAGCCGACGGAGCAGGGAATAAGCAGTATGCCGTAAACAATAAGAAAAAATATTCTCTTTAAAATCAATCTAATTTTCTCCAGAACATAGCTTCTTTTAATTCCGGTTCAGGCCGTTTCTCGGCCTTAACCTTATTGCCAAAAAGACTGACAATGGCCGCTAAAAATATCTTCAGGAAATCTCTTCTCTTCATCGTGTTAACTCCAAAAGAATTGGTGCGATGCAGGCATGGCTCTTCAACTCCATATCCCCGGCAAAGAAGTGCTGCAGAATCTGCACCTGCCGTTCGACACATTATTCTGCTTTACAACATAACCTACTCTTTCGATAAGCAGTTTTTTGCATTTAGGACAGAAAGTATTCTCCCCTTCATGTCTCATATTCCCGATATATACGAATTTCAGTCCCGCTTCCATTGCGGTCTTCCTGGCTTCTGTCAGTGTCTCCAGCGGTGTGGGAGGGAGGTTCGCTAATTTATAATTAGGGAAGAACCTCGAAAAATGCAACGGCACATCTGCTCCGAGGTTCTTTACCATCCACCGGCTCATTTCTCTGATATTCTTCATATCGTCATTCAGTGTCGGGATCACAAGATTTGTAATCTCAAGCCACACACCTTCTTCCCTTAATACGACCAGAGATTTGAGAACCGGCTTGAGACTGCCGCCGCAGACCTTTGCGTAAAAATCTTCCGTAAATGCCTTCAGATCAATATCTGCTGCATCCATATATTTGCACAAAGTCCTGAGAGGCTTTTCTTTGATATATCCGCATGAGTGCATTGTGTTTTTTATGCCCCGTTTCCTTGCGATGACTGCCGTATCATACATATATTCGTAAAAGACTGTAGGTTCCGTATAGGTGTACGTAACAGTTTCGCATTTATAGGATATCGCCTGGCTCACAACCCTTTCCGGCGGGAGATCATAGGTATCGGTATCTTCAGGCTTCGCCTGGGATATCTGCCAGTTCTGGCAGAATTTGCAGCTCAGGACGCATCCGGCAGTGGCTATCGAAAAAGCGGTTGTCCCGGGCAGGAAGTGGAAGAACGGCTTTTTTTCGATCGGATCGACATGTACCGCGCAGGGTTTTCCATATACAAGGCTGTAAAGCGTGCCGTCTTTGTTCATCCTTGCCCGGCACCTGCTGTGCTGGCCGTTCTCCAGCACGCATTCATTCGGACACATCTCGCACCGGACCGTCTTCGCCATGATTTATTATAAAACGTTACGCATATTTTATTCCCCTTTTATAAAAGGGGGTGTATGGGTATTACTCAAATAATGATTATTCAGATATCTTTGTGGGTAGCCGCGGGCTTCAGCCTGCGAGTATCAGATGGGAAAACACTCAACACCATCACTGCAGAAAATGTCTTTATAAGGGCTGTAAAAAAGAACGCTTGAGATACCCCGAACAGAGGGATGATGACCATCGATGGTATAAATGAGCCAAGGAATGAACCGACGAGATCCAGTCCGTAAAGTTTTCCCGCTGCTTCGGTGTCACCTATCGACAGATTCGCCGTACCGAACAAACTTCCCGTTAACACCCCCGCCAGGAGGATCAAAACGTAGAAGAGAAATTCCGCTTTAAAAAATAATGGCGCTGCCATAGAGAGAGCAATCGTGATCAACTCCAGATAGAAGAGCATCTTCAACGCCTTCTGGACGCGCTTTATCAGGACCGTACCTGTCCAGAGTCCGATCATAAATGCTGCCGACAGTATTCCTATCATCTCATATACATAGCCGTACAGCGCCTGGTACGCGAGGATTCCGGAAAGCATGAAAGACATGCCGGAAAAACCGGTAGTAAAGACGGAACAATAGATAGAAGGCCCCCTTTGTCCGAATATGAAAGGCGAGACGAACACAAGGATAATGAACAAGGTCAGGAAAACCTGCCATCTCCCGACCCCGATAAGGTTATGCAGCACCTTTCCGCCATGCACCTCCGCCCACAGCATGAGGTTATAAAGATACGCAGACGGCTGAAGGTCCTGATTGCTGACTCGTATTTCCGCGAGTCTCGCCCTCACATATCCCACATTCAACAAAGAAAAGGCATCCCTGAATATGTAAGGGCTGAGTATTTTGTGGTTATTGCCCTTTGGGCGAATCTTTCTTCAAGGACTGCCGGATTTATCTCAATCCCGGTATCCGATGCAAAGAGGCTGCCGTATTCCTGCGCTGTTACCTCAACATGCCCGAACACAGATTCAAGTGAATTATAGATAGAACCGTTTGCTCTCTGCATGCTCCTTCCCATATACCCTGCCGATTGTGCAATGGATATTGACAGTATGCCATGCTTTTTGAGCACTTTCTTCACTTCACCGAAAAATTCAGTAGTATAAAATCTGTTGATGCTTGCGGTCGACGGCTGGGGAAGATTCAGGACGACCAAGTCATATCCCGGTTGTTTCACTCCTTTTATAAATCTCCGCCCGTCATCGAATATTATCCTGACCCTTCGGTCTTTCAGGGCTTCCTTGTCTTCTTCCACGCTGAGGAGCTTCCCGTAGACTTCAATGATTTTTCGGTTGTTCTAAAAAATCAACACTTTCAACCGGATATCTCAG
>CAVZMO010000049.1:0-14090 GCA_963776195.1 Thermodesulfovibrionales bacterium | reverse complement strand
CCTCTGGTAATTTCCGAAAGCATCTCGTACACAAACATCGGATGATGACGGTTTTTGTATCTTGCGATATCGCCGGTTGACATCATCTCTTCAAGTGACCCAAATTCATATATCTTCAACAAGGCTTCATTGACATAAAGAAAATCTCCCTGCAGATTGGTTTTGTATATTCCTACAAGGGCGTTCTCTACAAGGCTTCGATATTTTTCCTCCGAAGCTCTTAACGCCACATCCGCACTTTTGTGCTCGGTGATGTCCCTAAAATCCCTTCTCCTGCCGAATTCAAAATCACTTCGTGGTGACGACGGAGCCTTTCTATATCCTTCTCATATCGCTTCCGCTCGGTGATTTCTCTGTCAATACTCTCCTCAATTGTCTCGTTCGTCACTCCTTCAAAACTTCCAATAGTTCTACCTGGGATACCCCTGAAACTCTTGCATCAAGGTCTCCTTTTGAGACCCTCTTCAACAACATCAAAATGCTCACAGAGACTTATGGCAAACTCATGACATTGATCAACCATTTCTCCGATGTTCATCGCTGTCAAATTGACTATGTGTTTTAATTGTGAAATTAACTCAACTTCTGATCTTTTCCTATATCCTTACATCGGGATCTCCAGAGGCTACTTTTTTTAATGCCTCGAAGACCTCTGACAGGCCTATCACCAGTTCCATGCCGACACCTTTCAATTCTTTCTCCACATCTGTAAAGGCCTTCTCGGACTCTTCGAATTGTTTATCCGTATCTTTAGAATGTTGTTCCAGTTCAACATTTCGCCGCGTAATTCGGTTAGTTCATTTATAAGTTGCTTTTTTGTTTTGTTTTCATCTTTCATGTCGGATCCTATACAGGTACAGGCTCATTCCTTTGTATTTATCATTTATCTCTTTTTTTTGATGGGACTTCCGGCGAGCGGAGAAAAAGGCCGTTCTTAAGGGCAATAAGCGAAGCTTCAAGGCGGCTTGAGCAGCCAAGCTTCAAGTAAATGATATCGAGGTGGGTATTAACAGTTCCCGGACGTATGAGCATCTTATCCGCTATCTCCTTGTTCGAAAGGCCCTTTACAACGTAACGTAAAATTTCTTTCTGTTTCTCGGTAAGATTGACCTCTTTCATAGTACGGGGGTCTTCACTCTCAAGCTTGAGAAACGCAAACACTTCTTTATTGCGCAACCTGCACATATGGACGCGGACATCACGGCACGAGATATCTTGCAGGTGAGATGAACCGGCCTTGATTCATTCCATGAAGTCTTCGACGGACATCCCTCTTTGAGCAATACTTTTTCTCGCCAGACTATTCACCCGGTGTTTGCCTTTTGCATCAATAAGTATTATGGGTTCATTTTCTAACTGCTCAAGACAGGTTATTAGCGAGTGCTTTACGCTTGCCAGTATATCCTTGTCTATCTTATTCACCTATTCACCGCGCGTCTCTGCTGCACTCTCACATGCTTTCTTGCTTTTTTCTTCTGATGAGTTCATTTCTATTCCCTGTAAAAAGTAAGCGATTGATTAATACCACAAAAAAGACGCCTTTGTCCATCTCCCATTCGGGATAACCCGACTTGCAATCCAATAAGCGCTACCGGAACGACAGAAAGTGATGAGAGCGTCGCCTTACTAATGACCGTATTAGTAACCGTTGATATATTTTGCTATGGTAAGTCTGTTCAGGCTATACTCCATAATATATGGTGGTCCCTTCGAAAAAAGAATTCATGGAGCGTATAAAGAGCGGCGGGATTCCACCGCTTCATCGGGAGATACCGTATTCACCTCCATGTGGAATATATGAATCGGTAGCATCTCCAAACAGTCTGCTCCTTGAGAGCGTAAAAGGCCCGGAAAAGATTGCCCGATACTCTTTTATAGGGTTTGATCCTTATTTGATATTCAAGACAAAAAATGGACTTGTGGAGATCGGGGCAGCAGGGAAAAAGACTGAAGTTTCGGATAAGCCGCTGAGTATACTGAAGAAACTGATTGGGGCATACCGGCAGATCCCCTTCGATTATCTCCCTCCTTTTCAGGGAGGCGCCGCTGGTCTTCTCGGTTATGATTTTGTCCAATATCTTGAAAGATTACCCGAGAATGCCTTAGATGATCTCAATTTGCCGGATGCGCATTTCTTGATGGTCGATAAATGCATTGCCTTTGACCATGTATGTAAAAGAAGCTGGATTATTGTGTGTCCCGGCGCAAGAGATTCGTTGGATGGAAAAGGAGTGATCGGAAGTGCTGCTTGGCCGGAAAAATATGACGAGGCTGAGTATGAGATTGAAAAGATACGGAAACGGGTCAAAAGTTATCGGTTGAAAGTCAGCAGTGAAGACGCAAATGTCGAAGGCCGAATATCGAATGCAAGGGGGAAAATCGACGTCATCTATGAGATGAAAAAAAAAGATTACATGGACATTGTTAAGAAGGCGAAGGAATATATCGCTGCGGGGGATATTTTTCAGGCAAACCTCTCACAAAGGGTTTCCGCCAATATCGGCGATAAATCTGCCTGGAACCTCTATAAAATACTGAGATCCATTAATCCGTCACCCTTTGCTGCATTCATGAATTTTAGAGATTACCAGATCGTGAGTTCTTCTCCTGAGAGGCTGGTGAGAGTAAGGGACGGAATAGTTGAAACAAGGCCGATCGCGGGAACGAGGCCGAGGGGAAGGGATAGCGAGGAAGACGAAATGATGCGCGAAGAACTTCTTTTGAATGAAAAGGAGAGGGCGGAGCACATCATGCTGATCGACCTTGAGAGGAACGACCTTGGAAGGATTTCGGACTACGGTACCGTGAGGGTCGATGAGCTTATGATCACCGAAGATTGCTCCCACGTAATCCATATCGTTTCGAATGTGACGGGAAATCTTGCAAATGGCAAAGACTGTTTCAATGCGATAAAGGCGGCATTCCCCGGCGGCACGATAACAGGGGTTCCAAAGGTGAGATGCATGGAGATTATCGATGAACTCGAACCGGTAAGGAGAGGGCCGTATACAGGTTCAATGGGCTATATCGGTTTTTCCGGGAACATGGATCTCAATATAATAATCAGAACGTTTGTTATAAAGAGCAATGTTGCCTACGTGCAGGCAGGCGCCGGAATCGTGGCAGACTCAGATCCGGCGAGAGAATATCTTGAAACCCTGAAAAAGGCGGAAGCATTGATAAGGACTCTGGGGATGGTTTAACTGAAAAGAATTACCAGAACCTGAACCACCTTCTCCTTGTTTTTAAATTGTCTAAGATGTCTGCTATTTCCCTGAGATGGGTTCCGACCTCTTTCTCTTCTTTCTTCATGTCCCTTATCTCGGTTTGAATACCAGAAATCGCATTCTTCAGTTCTTTTAGTGTCAGTGATATCTCGGTCATGCCATTGACGATCAAATCCATTTTTTCTGCGGAAACAACAAGTGTTTCCTTGATTTCCTCGATCTCTTTTTCCCTTGAAATAACAGGTACTTCCCTGATTTCCCCGGCCTCTTCAGCTATAGTCCCTCTGGGCTGATAGGTTTCTTCCAGAACAGCGGTTTGCGCTTTTTCGCTTTTTCTTCCCTGCATTTCATATCGAGTCTGCTCTATTTCCATCTCCGGCAAAGTGATGCCTTCTACAACCGTTTCTTTCTTAGGTTTTTCTTCAGCGATAGCCTCGGCAGTCTCGGCGGCAGGTCGCACGTCAATCTTATGTTTTTCAGAAATACCTTTTATGACAAGCCTGGTTATGTCTTGAAACGTTTCCTCGACACCAGTTCCATCTATTGCCTTTGCTTCTTTGTATTCATATTTCCCGTTTTCATTCAAGTCCTTGTTCAACTGATCAACGGATAAGATATTCACGAGGTCCCTTTTATTAAATTGCAGGATCACCGGGATCTCATCAGGGTTAATGTTATTCGCGATCAGATTTTCACTCATATTCTTCAGGCTCTCTATGTTCTGCTCCCTCATCTCGCGCTGCGAGTCTGCAACAAATACGATGGCGTCGGCGCCCTTGAGAACGAGTTTCCGTGTTGCGTTATACCTGACCTGTCCCGGCACGGTATAGAGCTGAAACCGTATAGAAAAATCGCTTATCTTTCCCAGTTGAATGGGGAGAAAATCAAAGAAGAGAGTCCTGTCAGCTTCGGTGGCAAGGGACAGTAACTTTCCCTTTTTTGCAGGCTCAAAAACCGAATGGAGGTACTGAAGATTCGTGGTTTTACCGCTCAGTCCCGCGCCGTAGTAAACGATCTTGATAGTAATCTCTTTCGTCGCATAATTAAAGAGGGCCATAAATTATACTATAGCATAAACGGCATTTCGAGTTTGATACTTAACCCTGTACATTGCGTCGTCGGCAAGCCTGATGAGATCCTCCTTGGATTTTGCGCTTTCCGGATAGGAGGCAACACCGAAGCTCGCAGTCAATTTCAAAGAATAGCCCTCTTTCTTAAGAAACGAATTCAGTTCGACTGACTTCCGCATCCTTTCGGCAATCTGTGCCGCTGAAGCCGGAGGTGTCTGGGGAAGCACGATGACAAACTCATCTCCGCCATAACGCGCAACGATATCGACCGACCTGAGGCTTTTGAGGAGAAGCTGGCCCATTTCGACCAGCACCTTACTGCCGATGATGTGGCCGTAACGGTCATTGACATGTTTGAAGTAATCAATATCCATAAATATCAGCGAAACAGAGGAATTATATCGGGTGGAACGTTGGATCTCGATCTCGATTGTTCTGTTAAGATATCGTGTATTGAAGAGCTTCGTGAGGTCATCCGTAATGGCGAATTCCGTCATCTTTTGATAGAGAGATGTCCTTTCGATAGCTATCGCTGCAAGGTCGACAAGCTTCATCAAAAGATCAAGGTCTTCCTTCTTAAAAGGTTCTCCCGTGGTCTTATTTACCAGCTCAAGTACCCCGAGGATCTCTTCGTTGATTTTGATAGGAACACACATAAGAGATTTTGTTTTAAAGTGAATAGCTTTATCTATCTTGCCCAGGAACCGCTCATCTTTGGAGACATCCGGGACAACGACCGGGATACCTTCACGGGCGACCCATCCGGCTATCCCTTCACCGATCTTCAACCGGATTTTTTGTATCTCCTTCTTCTTTTTTGCGGTTGTTTTCTCGAATACCAGTTCACCTGTCTCGCGATCAACCAGGAGAACAGACCAAGCTTCGGCTTTAGTCATTTCCTTTACTTTTTGCATTATTTTTGAGAGGATAGCGCTCAACTCCAACGAAGAGGTGAGCACCTTGCTCACCTCTTCAAAGAAGCCGAGTTCACGCCTTGCCACAGATAAGTCGCATTTCAATCTGGCATGTTCAGACGATATCTCATTTTCTTTGATCAATCTCTTAATAAAAAAAGTAAGCTCTTTTACACTGGGTGTGTAAAGCGGATAGACAACAGACCCTTTGGTCCACGGAGTAATTCCCGTGAAGGAACGGGTGTCTGAGATGATAATCTTCGGAATGCTTCTTGAGGACTTAAGAAATTCCTCAAAAGACGGTTCGCCGGCAAGTTTCTTGTCTGCAATAATAAGACCAACTTTTTCGTTTAAATTTTGAAGGACCTTATCGAGGGAATCAAATTTGCTGGTGCTATAGCCCAGTGATACAAGGGAATCTTCATAATCATTCCTTGCTGCATTGCGGCCTATAAGAAAAATTTTTGACATTTATACCGCGTCAAGCATTTACACCACAACATTTCTTGTATTTCTTTCCGCTTCCACACGGGCAAGGGTCATTCCTGCCCACCTTTTTTTCGCGTCTCACTGTTTGAGCGACCGAACCTTCGCCCCTATTGTAGTTTAAGCGCGTCTGTTTCGCAGGCTCTTTTTTGACGGTTTCCTTCTTCTGTACCTGTATTTTGAAAAGCCTGCTGACAACCTCTATCGATATTCGCGATGTCATTTCCGCAAATATGTCAAAGGCCTCCTTTTTGTATTCGACGAGCGGATCTTTCTGTCCATAACCTCTGAGACCTATGCCCTCTTTCAGATGGTCCATGGCGAGCAGATGATCTTTCCACTGGGCATCGATAACCTGAAGCATGATGACTTTTTCGAGATATCTTACGACGTCGCTGCCGACTTCCGACTCCTTCTGTTCATATGCCTTATTTATTTCTGAAGAGAGGGTGTCCCTCAACGAATCCTGATTCACAGACGATGTATCCGGTGCAAGAGAAAATATTCCATAAAGCGAATCCTTGAGTCCCTTGATATCCCATTCTTCGCGGTGCTTTTCTTCAGGGCAATATATCAGGAGCAGTTCGTCGACCACCTCATCGACCATACCAAAGATCCGTTCCTTAAGACTCTCACCCTGGAGAATCTCTTTCCTGAAAGAATAGATTTCCGTCCTTTGCTTGTTCATAACATCGTCATACTCAAGCAGGTGTTTTCTTATATCGAAGTTATGAGCTTCCACACGTTTCTGCGCGTTTTCGATGGCCTTGGTCACCATTTTATTTTCTATAGGCATATCTTCATCCATGCCGAGCTTATCCATGAGTCCTGAAATTCTGTCTGAACCGAAGATTCTCATGAGATCGTCTTCGAGGGAGAGATAAAATCTCGATGAGCCGGGGTCCCCCTGCCTTCCGGAGCGGCCTCTCAGCTGATTATCGATCCTTCTCGCCTCGTGTCTTTCCGTGCCGAGGATATGAAAACCTCCTGCAGATAAGACCTTCTCCCTGTCAATCTTGCAAACATCCTCTGCCTTCATAAGGGCATGTTTCCACTCTTCATCGGTATAGTCCGTTTTATCCCTCAAAATTTCCCGCCCGAGGCCCTCGGGATTGCCCCCGAGAACTATGTCTGTTCCTCTTCCCGCCATATTGGTGGCTATGGTAACGGCGCCGCTCCGCCCGGCCTGGGAAATAATCTCCGCTTCTTTCTCATGATACTTCGCATTCAAAACAGAGTGAGGAATGCCCTTTTTCTTTAAGAGAAGACTCAATGTTTCGGACTTTTCTATCGAGATCGTGCCGACGAGGATCGGCTGACCCTTTTTATGAAGATCTTCTATTTCTGTAATTACGGCATTAAATTTCCCTTTTTCAGATTTATATACCGTGTCAGGATAATCGCTCCTTACCATAGGTTGATTTGTGGGTATTACCATCACCTCGAGGTTATAGATTTTTGCGAACTCTTCCGCCTCTGTATCGGCCGTACCGGTCATGCCCGCGAGTTTCTTGTACATCCTGAAGTAGTTCTGAAAGGTTATCGTCGCGAGGGTCTGGTTCTCGCTCTCAATCTTTACTCCTTCTTTTGCTTCCACCGCTTGATGGAGTCCGTCCGACCAGCGTCTGCCGGGCATAAGCCGGCCGGTAAATTCATCAACGATGAGCACCTCTCCTTCTTTGACAACATAATCAACATCCTTTTTGAAAAGGGTGTATGCCTTGAGCGCCTGCAGAACGTGATGTACCAGTTCGATATTCTCCGGGTCATAAAGGTTGCCCGCGCCGAGAAGTCTTTCTACCCTAATATTGCCTTCCTCGGTGAGGATAGCGGTTTTTGCTTTTTCATCGATCGTGTAATCGGTATCTTTCTGAAGTTTCGGGATGATCTTGTCTATCTTGTAATACTTGTCGGTCGATTCCTCCGAGGGACCCGATATGATGAGTGGTGTCCTTGCCTCGTCTATGAGGATACTGTCCACCTCGTCCACGATCGCATAGTTCAATTCCCTCTGACAGTAATCGGAAAGTTCATATTTCATATTATCCCTGAGATAATCAAATCCGTATTCGTTGTTTGTGCCGTACGTTATATCCGCTAAATAAGCATCCTGTCTTGAACAGGGTCTGAGGAAATCCAATCTTTTGTCCGTAGAGCGATACGACGGATCGTACAGGAATGACACATCATGCTGTATGGCGCCCACCGACAGTCCGAGGAAGTTATATATCGGGCCCATCCATTGGGTGTCCCTCTTCGCAAGGTAGTCATTAACGGTAACAACATGGACACCCCTTCCATCGATTGCATTGAGATATACGGGTAGGGTGGCCACCAGAGTCTTACCCTCACCGGTCTTCATCTCTGCAATCTTGCCCTCATGGAGTACGACGCCTCCAAGCATCTGTACATCAAAGTGCCGCATGTTCAGCTTGCGCTGGATACTTCGCGCACTACCGAAAACGCCTCAGGGAGAATATCATCGAGGGTTTCGCCCGCCTCAAGCCTTCTTTTGAATTCCCCTGTCATGTCTGTTAGGTGTGCATCCGAAAGGCCGGCTACCTGTGCCTCCACGGAATTGATCTTTTCAACGAGCGGCCATAGTCTTTTAAGCTCGCGCTCATTCTTCGTACCAAAAACTTTGCTCAATAATGTTCCGATCATAATGTATATAATAGATTACAGATAGTAATATTTCAAGAAAGTGATGGAAATCACAGTGATTTGAGGGATTCAAGGTGCGCATGAAATCCTGCGTGACCTTGTCAGATTCGCGCTGTACTTGTTAAATTTTTATGCATGGCAAAAAACGTTTATATCCACACATTTGGCTGTCAGATGAATGTCCATGACTCCGAGAAGATGCTCGGGATCCTGAAAAAAGAGGGCTATTCGGAGACTGATAATCTGTCCGAAGCCGATTTGATTATCTTCAATACCTGTAGCATCAGACAAAAAGCGGAGCAAAAATTTTACAGCGAACTGGGAAGGATCAACGGCCTCAGGAAAGAGAAGCCGGGGCTTAAGATAGCCGTTGCCGGGTGTATAGCCCAGCAGGAGGGAAAGAATCTTTTTAAGAAAGCCCCCCATGTGGACTTCGTGTTCGGTCCGCAGAACTTGCATATGCTTCAGGATATCAACAACTTCGGATCTTCAAGTATCTGGGTGGAAGATAACCCTGTCTTGGCAGAGAATGATCTTCCGGTCGACAGAGATGACGGAATAAGGGCGTGGGTTGCCATTATGTACGGATGCAATAATTTCTGCAGCTATTGCCTGGTCCCATATACCCGTGGCAGGGAAAGGTCAAGGCCGAGTGAAAATATTTATGGAGAGGTTTCTGACCTTGCGGAGAGGGGCTATAAGGAAGTGACCCTTCTCGGCCAAAATGTCAATTCCTATAGGAGTGATATCGATTTCCCCGGGCTTCTGAGAAAATTAAACGGGATAGGGGGACTTGAGAGAATCAGGTTTGTTACGTCTCATCCGAAGGATCTTTCCCGCGAGCTTATTACAACAATGGCCGAATCATCCAAGGTATGTGAACACATCCATCTTCCCCTGCAGTCGGGATCAAATAATATCCTGAAACGTATGAACAGAGGGTATACCTATAATGATTATAAAATGAAAGTTTCCGAATTGAGAAAAAGGATCCCGGGTATTTCGATAACCTCCGATATCATAGCCGGCTTTCCCGGGGAGACCGACGATGACCATCTGGATACCATCAAGGCCTTGAAAGAAATAGAATTTGACGGAATTTTTGCCTTTAAGTTTTCAAAGAGGCCATTGACCAGGGCTGCCGAAATGCAGAAACAGATCCCCGAAGATATGAAGTCGGAGCGCCTCGACGAAATTCTAAGGTTCCAGGACGACATAACGATCAGAAAAAACAAATCGCTCGAAGGTACAGTCCAGGAGATTCTTGTAGAAGGGGAGAGTGGCGCCGATAAAGAAAAGATCTCGGGAAGAACACGATCTAATAAAATAGTGAATACAAAAGAAGCCGGTGCCGCAAAAGGGGCCATCATTAATATCGCGATCACAAGAGCGAGAAAACACTCTCTGGAGGGACTACCCGTCGGACGATGAAAGTTACGATCCTTACCTTGGGTTGTAAAGTTAACCAGGCAGAGAGCGCCTTTATCGAAGGAAATCTTATGGATCTTGGATGCTCTATCGTACAGCTATCGGACCATCCCGATTACTGCATCATAAATACCTGTTCGGTAACGGCGAAGAGTGATTACCAGTCGCGACAGCTCATCAGGAGAGCGGTCCGGGCGGGAGCGAAGGTAGTGGTGACGGGGTGTTATTCTCAGTTGAGATCCGAAGAAATAAAAAAGATTGAAGGGCATATCGATATCGTTGAAAACAGAGATAAACTGCAAATCATCAATATATTATCAAATAAGTCAAAAAGTGCTTATTTAGGTTATTCCGGCAGGGCTCGGCCATATTTAAAGATACAGGATGGATGCAACTTTGCCTGCTCCTACTGCACAGTTCCAAAGGCGAGGGGGAAATCCCGGAGCCTGGCGGTTACGGAGGTCCTTCATGAGGCGTCGCAGCTTGAGTCCTGCGGATACAACGAGATCGTCCTTACCGGTATCCATCTCGGATCTTATGGAAGAGACATACGACCTCAATTAAAGCTTTCTGATCTTCTCAAAGCCCTCTTACAAAAAACAAACTTTCGCAGGATAAGATTGAGCTCGATTGAGCTGAATGAAATAGACGGAGAACTTGTAGATTTATTGAAAGAAGAACGTATTTGCAAACATCTCCATGTTCCCTTGCAGAGCGGTGATGATACTGTATTGAGGCGCATGAATAGGCTGTATACCGCAAGGGATTATGTCCGCGTTATCGAATCTATCGTAAGCGTCTTACCTGATATCGCAATAGGAACGGATATCATCGTCGGGTTTCCGGGTGAAGGCGAAAAGGAATTCCTGAACAGCAGAAATTTGCTCGATTCCCTGCCATTGTCCTACATACATATATTCCCTTTTTCGGCGAGGCCTGACACTGCGGCATCTGCAATGGAAAATCAAATTCCATGTGCCATAAAGAAAGAGAGATGCGGGAAGCTCAATACCTTAAATAACATCAAAAAGTCTGCGTATAGGTCATCCCAGATAAACAAGGTCCTTGACGTTGTCGTAGAGGAAGCTCGTAATGATCAAACCGCGATCGGGACATCGGGTAATTACCTGAAGATAAGGGTGTGCTCAAACGCTTATCCGAAGAAATCCCTTGTCTATGTAAGGACTACGGGGATAGAAGGGAATTTTATAAATGCGTTTCCTATTGAGAAGCTGTAACCGTCTAATATCACTTAAATTCTTGCCTGCCTAAATCATGGTCAAAGACGTTTGACCCTATAATCCTCTAGCTGGGAACCCCCTTTTTAAACATATTTAATAACAGGTTACTAACAAAGCTTGTTAAACCGCAATGTCCGATAAGATATATTATGTAAAGTAGCGACAGTACCGTAAAAGGCGATGTTCGATAACGTCCAGCTGTAATTTATCCTGCAATATCAAGTATATTCAGCTGTTATATAAAGTAAAATATACTTTTTTATCGATTTCTCAAGGGGTTTGTAAGCTCCGGCACTTTGAACTTAAACAAGACGGACTTGCAAAAAGTCCTTTCTCTCCCCTGAACTTGTTTCAGGGTCTCATTCGCCTCCGCGAATCCGGCGGGTTGGATAATCTATTTCTCTTATGAAATCCACCGCCTCTTTCCTGGTCTTTATTTTTCCTTCAAATTGAGCTTTTTTGACTTTTTCTATAATTTTCCCAATCCTTGGATCTGCCTTCAGATTCGAAATATGAATTATTTCTTCGGAGGTTAAGAGTCCGCCCTTCCAGATTCTTTTAAATTTCTCATATTGTCTGAAAAGGTCGGATCTGTTTTTTATTATCAATATGTCCCTTGACGCTTCCTTAGACTTCATAAACAAATCGAACAGTGCACCATCTGATGCGGTCCTTTTTCCCCCAGAAGTTTCATCCCTTGAAAAGCGGAGTCAATGCGTTTAAGTATTCTGTTGCTCAACCTCAGGTTTTTTATCGTTTTAGGGTCGGCATGTCCATCTTGAAGCAGAGTTTCGAGACATAATAAACCCTTGTTGGTAAGGTTTTGAGCGTATATTTCATTAAGCATAACTTTAATTCTATGAGAGGGATGCGTAGAAAGCACCTTTTCGAGTTTATAAATCTCTCTAATATTATTCTCCAACTTTTTGAAAGGTAATAATAAAATCCGGCTCAGGATTCCGTCGTCAAGCCCCATTTTCAGGTACTTTGACGAATTTCTTGAGTTTAACAAAGTAAAAAGTTCTAAAGTTATTCTTTCAGGTGATAGTTTCTTTATTCTGCCGTGTAAGCTTTTTATAATCTTGCGCGTTCTATCTTCAATTGATCCGCTGAGTTCAGCCGCAAATCTGTAAGCCCTGATCATCCGCAATGGATCGGAGATTATGTTTTCCTCAGAAATAGCGCGTATTCTCTTCTTTGACAGATCATCCAATCCGTGAAAATAGTCTACAATTCCGCTATCCGGTGCCCATGCGATTGCGTTAACGGTAAAGTCCCGTTTCGAGAGGTCTTCTCTGAGCGTACCTGCAGGTCTGGAGAAATCAAAGGTAAGACCCTCATGTAAAGCAATCCTTATCATATTGTCTTTCTTGAATTGGACGACGGTGCCTCCAATAATGTTTCTAATTTCATCAACAAATGATTTCAAGTCTCCGCTCACCACGAAATCCCTGTCAGAGGAAACTAACCTCCTCAGGGTATCTCTGACATACCCCCCAACGAGATATATTTCCCGTCCCCTTCCCTTTTCGAAGACAGTGTCAATATATTTGTCTTTAAGAATGGTTTTCTTTAGCGAATGCGGAGAATAAGAAACCATGGTTAATGATAGTTCGATAACATCCCGCTGTTATTTAACCTGCAATATCAAGGATATTCAGCTGTTATATAAAGTAAAATATAGTTTTTTATCAATTTCTGAAGAGGTTTGTAAGCTCCAGCACTTTGAACTTAAATAAGACGGACTTGCAAAAAGTCCTTTCTCTCCCCTGAACTTGTTTCAGGGTCTCATTCGCCCCGGCGAATCCGGCGGGTTGGATAATCTATTTCTCTTATGAAATCCACCGCCTCCTTCTTGGTCTTTATTTTTCCTTCAAATTGAGCCTTCTTGACTTTTTCTATAATTTTCCCAATCCTTGGATCTGCCTCCAGATTCAAAATATGAATTATTTCTTCGGAGGTTAAGAGTCCGCCCTTCCAGATTCTTTTAAATTTCTCAAATTGTCTGAAAAGGTCGGATCTGTTTTTTATTATCAATATGTCCCTTGACGCTTCCTTAGACTTCATAAACAAATCGAACAGTGCACCATCTGATGCGGTCCTTTTTCCCCCCAGAAGTTTCATCCCTTGAAAAGCGGAGTCAATGTGTTTAAGTATTCTGTTGCTCAACCTGAGGTTCTTTATCGTTTTAGGGTCGGCATGTCTATTTTGAAGCAGAGTTTCGAGACATAATAAACCCTTGTTGGTAAGGTTTTGAGCGTATATTTCATTAAGCATAACTTTAATTCCATGAGAGGGATGCGTAGAAAGCACCTTTTCGAGTTTATAAATCTCTCTAATATTATTCTCCAACTTTTTGAAAGGTAATAATAAAACCCGGTTCAGGATTCCGTCGTCAAGCCCCATTTTCAGGTACTTTGACGAATTTCTTGAGTTTAACAAAGTAAAAAGTTCTAAAGTTATTCTTTCAGGTGATAGTTTCTTTATTCTGCCGTGTAAGCTTTTTATAATCTTGCGCGTTCTATCTTCAATTGATCCGCTGAGTTCAGCCGCAAATCTGTAAGCCCTGATCATCCGCAACGGGTCGGAGATTATGTTTTCCTCAGAAATAGCGCGTATTCTCTTCCTTGACAGATCATCCAATCCGTGAAAATAGTCTACAATTCCGCTATCCGGTGACCATGCGATCGCGTTAACGGTAAAGTCCCGTTTCGAGAGGTCTTCTCTGAGCGTACCTGCAGGTCTGGAGAAATCAAAGGTAAGACCCTCATGTAAAGCAATCCTTATCATATTGTCTTTCTTGAATTGGACGACGGTGCCTCCAATAATGTTTCTAATTTCATCAACAAATGATTTCAAGTCTCCGCTCACCACGAAATCCCTGTCAGAGGAAACTAACCTCCTCAGGGTATCTCTGACATACCCCCCAACGAGATATATTTCCCGTCCCCTTCCCTTTGCGAAGACAGTGTCAATATATTTGTCTTTAAGAATGGTTTTCTTTAGCGAATGCGGAGAATAAGAAATCATGGTTAATGATAGCACATTGCATACGTCCTC
>CAVZMO010000048.1:0-32258 GCA_963776195.1 Thermodesulfovibrionales bacterium | reverse complement strand
AATGCTGGATGCGGGCATTACTCTCAATGATAAAGAAACTATCATATCGGGTCTTGAAGAAAAGGGAAACACCGTTATGATTGTAACAGAAAACAATAAACTGAAGGGGTTGATTGCTGTTGCCGACACCCTGAAGGAATACGCGGAAGACGTTGTAAAAGGGCTTAAAGCTGAGGGGGTACAAGTTGTAATGCTTACCGGTGATAATGAACGCACTGCAAAGGCAATCGGCTCGAAGGTGGGCATTGACAGAATTATCGCCAATGTACTTCCCGGAGATAAGGCGAAGGTTATTAAGGAGCTTCAGGCAGAGGGAAAGGTTGTTGCAATGGTAGGGGACGGGATAAACGATTCTCCTGCCCTTGCCCAGTCGGATATAGGCATAGCCATCGGCAGCGGTTCTGATGTTGCAAAAGAGACCGGAGGCATCATTCTGGTTAAAGACGACCTCAGAGATGTAATAAGGAGCATAAAGCTTTCAAGAGCGACCATGCGTAAGATAAAACAGAACCTCTTCTGGGCATTCTTCTATAACACCGCCGCAATCCCAATTGCTGCATTTGGATTGCTGAACCCTATTATCGCTGCAGCTGCAATGGCCATAAGTTCGTTGTCTGTTGTGAGTAATTCAGCATTACTCAAAAGGGTAAAAATATGATAACAAAACAGGTCGCTTTTTCTATCCCCTTTGGTGCCCTTATTTGTAGTAATTATACTTGCACTGTTTGGGTTTTTCTTTCAATCCTGGGTTTATCTGATTCTTGTAATAGTCTGTCCGGCGGTTGCCGCTGTTATATGGTTTATTTACAGGGATACGGAGCGAGAGGTATCAAATGCCAAAAAAGAAATAGAAAAAGTTAAGAAATGAGGAGTTGAGCCGTGTTCGACAGCTTCTTTGTAATTGCTTTCAATCAGGGTAGAAAGGATATATAATGGAAGGGCGGTGATGAATCGGGTATGAGAATTCTATAAAAACACACAAGGAACTATGAAGAGAAGTTTTATTTAACAAATTGAACCAGCTTAAGGAGAAGAACATGAAAAGGTTAATAATTATTTCTATGATTTTATGCGTTTTTAGCATCTCAGCATATGCGCAGACAGGCATGATGGAAAGCCGGCAAGGACAAATGGGACAGGGCATGATGATGGAAGAAGGAAAACAACAACCCATGTGCCCAATGATGGGACAGGATATGATGCAGATGATGATGGACATGATGAACATGCAGGAAAAGATGATGAAGGGTGCTAAGGCTGAAGAGAAAAAGAAGATGATGAAAGATATGACGCAGATGAAAGGAAAGATGCAGAACATGATGTCTATGTGCGGCATGACGAGCGGAATGATGGGAAAATCAACGGCTGACTCCTCGTGTAGAATGAATTGTGCGGAACAATGGCTCAAAAAAGCTATAGATTTGCACGATGTACACCTGAAAGACCCAAAAACGGCAACTGAAGCCTCACAAATGGAAATGATGGAACAGATGAAAAAGGCCTACGATTGTATTACCGGCGCCGGTTCCGGGATGTGCGGTTCTCAATCAAAAGAACCCATGAGTAAAGAGCCGGAAAAGAAAAAGACCTCAAAAGGCGATCCACACGGGCATTAATTTAAAAGGTATCATAAAGAAGAAGGTATGAATATAAAAGGAGGATTATCTTGTGAAAAAGATCCTTGCGTTTGTGATAGCTGGGGTGGTTTTTGGAACCGGCTCTTTGTTTGCTGACAGCTCTGAGGTGGGAAAATATGAACAGGGGAAAAATCTCTATAATAATAAGTGCCAGTTATGTCATGGAATAAAAGGAGATGGTAATGGATCAGCAGCTGCTATTTTCAGTCCCAGACCGACTGATTTCACAAGTCCAAAGTTTTGGCAGAATGCGGTTGATAAGAAAATTACTGATGCAATCAAGAATGGTAAAAAACCAATGCCTGCCTTTGATCTGACAGCCGATGAAACCAAAGCTATTATAGATTATATATCCCATGCCTTCAAACCAGGTGGATAGGAGATGACCAAGCGCCCCTTCATAAAAATAGTTCTAATAGTCGAAGTGGTTGGGTTATTGTTATCCTTATCAGTAAGAAATGCCAGTGCAGTTCCAAGTTTTGCACGCCAGACGGGTATGCAATGCACAGCCTGTCATACGGTCTGGCCTGAATTGACCTCATTTGGACGGGCATTTAAACTGGGTGGCTATGTATTTAGCAGGAGCAGTAAGTCATATGAGTTTCCTCCTCCGATAGCAGCAGGAGCACAAATATCTTTTACTCATATTGAAAAGGCGTTGCCTTCTGATTTTGTTAATGATAACTGGGCAACCCATTTTACTTCCTCAGACAATAATATCATAAGTTTACCCCAGATGTTCAGCCTGTTCTACGGCGGCCGAATTATCGATAAGATCGGGGCTTTTGTACAGGGTACCTTTGACGGCGCAGAGAACAAATTCGTCCTGGATATGGCTGATATACGCTATGCAAACAATGGAACTTTAGCAGGAAAAAATATTATCTATGGCTTAACACTAAACAATAGTCCGACATTGCAGGATGTCTGGAACAGTACACCTGTATTCAGTTTTCCCTTTGCTGTATCGAGTGTTGCTCCCTCACCTGCGGCAGCCACGATAATTGGCGGGGCCTTAAACCAGCAAGTAGGCGGTATCGGTGCCTACGCTTACTGGAATAATCTGATATATGGTGAGGTGGCTGTTTACCGCACAACAAAGGATGGTATTACCAAACCTTTAGGCGCTGGTACCCGGACTGATATGATCGTGGACGATGCTGTACCCTACTGGCGTTTAGTCCTGCAGCGTCAATGGGATGAACATTCCTTATCTGTCGGTACCTATGGCATGACAGCCAGGATCTTTCCCGGGGGAAAAAGCAGCGGACAGACTGACAGGTTTACTGATACAGCTTTTGATGCTCAATACGAGTACATCGGTCAGAAGCATATTTTTACAGCCCATACCACATGGATTCATGAAGACCAGGACAGAGATGCCAGTTTTGCCATTGGTAATGTGTCTAACAGGTCTGATTCCCTTGATACCTTTATGATACATTTCCATTACGACTATAGAGGTAGTTTTGGCATTTTAGGCGGATCTCTGGGTTATTTTTCTACAACCGGAGATAAAGATACCTTGCTATACTCACCTGAACAGGTCAATGGGAGCAGAACCGGCAGACCGGATAGTGATGGTTTTATTCTGGAGGCAGATTATCTGCCGTGGGAAAAAATTAGGCTATCCCTGCAATATATAATCTATGACAAGTTCAACGGTGCCCATTCAAACTATGATGGTTCCGGCAGGAATGCCTCTGACAACAACACACTCTACGTGCTTCTTTGGCTTATGTTTTAAGGTTTATTAGATGATGGGGCATTATTCGAGTTAAACAGGAGGAAAAATGATGCATTGGGATTATGGATGGGGAATGGGATTTGGATTCGGCTGGTTTTTAATGATTCTCTTTTGGGCACTACTCATCTTGGGAATTGTTTATCTCGTTAAGCTAATTGCAGGAAGTACAAAAAAAGAAGAGAAGGCAGAGACTGCCATTGACATCCTCAAAAAAAGATATGCCAAGGGGGAGATAAGTAAAGAAGAATTTGAGAAGATAAGAGATGACCTAATGAAGGCCTGATGTCTCATAATTACAGATTTAAATCGTATACTGAATGTCACAAAAATACAGCCAACCAAAGATAATCCTTGTAGCAATTCTAGTGATAGTTATCAGTTTTCTTCATTATATCACCAGGATGCAGGAGGTCTATTATCATATCTTTTACAGGGAACTTTATTTTCTACCTCTCATACTGGCCGGATTCTGGTTCGGTCTGCGCGGTGGGTTAGCAACTTCTCTCGGAATATCCGCACTCTATTTCCCTTTTGTGCTTATTTACTGGCAGGGGTTCTCTACCGGAGATTTTGACCGCTTGTTGGAGACGCTGCTCTTCAACGTCGTTGCCGCAGGTTTGGGATTTCTCTCTGACCAGCAGAGAAATGAAGAAAAGAAAAGGCTCGAAGCAGAGCACATGGCAAGGGAGCAGGCGGAGAGCGCGAAACGCCTCAAGTCCGATTTCCTCTCTATCGTATCCCACGAGCTGCGCACCCCATTGATCAGCATTATCGGATACAATGATCTGCTTTTAGATGGAGTTGCCGGAAGCCTGAATGAAGAGCAGGTTGACGCGCTGAAAAAGATCGATAAGAATTCAAAGAGATTACTTGAACTCATCACTGCTATGCTTGACCTCAGCCACCTTGAAGCAAAATCCTTAGAAATAATAGACGTCAACGTATCTAAACTTATCGAAGAGATTAAAAATGAAAATAAAAGTTTGATAGAAAGCTCAGGTCTCGATTTTGTCTGGAAAATTTATCCCGGGTTGCAATCTATCCGAACGGATCAATCAAAATTAAAGATAGTGCTCAAGAATCTAATCGGCAATGCGGTAAAATTTACAGAAAAAGGGAGTGTCACATTGGATGTCCGCAGGCATGACAAGGGGGTTGAGATAAGTGTAACTGATACGGGAACTGGAATTGATTCAGAAGCACAACTGCTTATTTTTGAACCATTTCGTCAGGTAGAGAATCCCCTCACCCGTCAACATGGAGGCATAGGACTAGGGCTCTATATCGTAAAGCGACTGCTGGAACTTCTGGGTGGGACAATCAATGTCGAGAGTAAAGTCGGACGAGGTTCAACCTTTTCCGTTTGGATTCCGACGGGCGAAGAGACAGGTGCCGGTGTGCGCAGTAGATGAAGTGCTGTGTCCCGAGTACTTTCATTGGAAAGCAGTACACTTTCGACATGTTACGATTAAGAAGATCCATCCATAATGATGAGAAGGAGGGTCTTAAAGGAATCAGACATTTGACCTTTCAGCGTTAAAAATTGATTCTGACCTGTAAGAAACCGCTAACCTTCGAAGATTTTCCGGACTACCAGGAGAAGATCTGCACCTCTTTGTAAATCTTTGTTGTTTGCTTGTTGCTGATACTCCACATGTTGTGATAACTATCTGCCTTGTGGACTTGAAGTACATGATAAAAATTTAAGACTCCCGAAACTGCTGATAAAAAAGGGCAGCTATACTCTAAGCTGTCTTCTGCTTGGCGGTTTCCTTTTCGAGGACATCGACTATATATTTATTAAGGGTAACCCCTTTTTTTGTTGCTTCTACCGCAATACGCTGGTGTAAGCTTGATCCGACTCGGATATTAAACGATCCCTTAAACGGATGCTCAGGCTCTTTACCCTGTTCCTTACAGGTCTGAAGGTAGTCGTCTACAGCTTCCTCAAAAGATTTGCGCAGTGATTTAACGTCGGTGCCTTCATAACTGACGAGAGCACGGATAAATTCGACCTTTCCGTAAAACACCTTATCCTCATCGCTGTAATGGACAGAACCATAATAATTTTCATATCTCATCATATCTTTCATATCAATCCCTCTCCTCTTAGAGTTTCTTCGATTTGCTCCAACTGGTACTTTTTCAGTACCGGTGTTGGGTGCGGTTTATGAAGGATTATCGGAGGCAGCGTTTCGTGTATGAACTTAACCCTTGATCCTCCGGTCTTCCCAGACTTTGCTAATGTGTATCCAAATCCGTTCAACAGGCTAACAAGTTCTTGCCAGGTAAAGTCACTGGGCCTCGACAGGAAACGATTGATAATCTTCTTATGCTTACTCAGGGATATCCCCCTTCAAGACGTTACCATAAACTTATAAGGCTATTTTATCAGCAATCAATACGAATTGCAACTATAATTAGTTGCATATCAGCCTATCCTCCATTTGACGCCTGTATGAATAAAAAGGTGAGGTCTTAAGGTCGAGGCAGATACCGTGAAGAAAACATGAAGTAAAAATATCGGAGAGGGGAGGGGGGTGAAAAAGCCAAATCTGCATCGGAAACATCCAGGGAGTCCAGGGCATTCGGTTTCACAGCGGTTGAACACTTTAATTAAGGGATTTGTGTCATAAAATTGTCATAAAAGAAAACCGCTTTATTTGTTTATTTATTGCCGATATAATACCCAAAGAAGTTTATTCTTTTTTGTGCCAGATTTGGGATATAGAAGAACCTGAGTTCGGATATGACAAAGTTCCGATGATTGGTCACCAAGGTGATATGTTAAGAGAAGAGTATGAAAATAGAGGGAATTAGGGATAAAATAGGTATAGGAGAATATCGCTTTTCCGATCATGCTGTAAAAAGAATGATCAGAAGGTTGATTGATCGCGTTGAGATTGAAGATGCAGTATTAACGGGAGAGATTATCGAGGAATATCCTGATGACAAGTATTCTCCGAGCTGTCTTATTTATGGGAGGTCAAAATCTGGAAGACATCTTCATGTTCAACTTTCGCTTCCACCGACAGTTGTTATTATTACGGCATATGACCCGGATGAGACCGAATGGATAGATTTTAGAGTTAGGAGGAAAAAGGAATGAAATGTGTTTTTTGTGGCGGTGAAACAAAAAAAATGCTGGTTACCTTCAGTTATGAAGAGGAAAACAGGTATTTTCTTGTTGAGCATGTCCCCGCTGAAGTTTGTGACCGTTGTGGTGAAAAGACCTATTCTCCAAATGTTACTGACGAATTATTGAAATTTGCTAAAGACAAATTTAAGCCAGTTAGAAAGCGGGAGGTTCCTGTTTTTGATTTTGCTGAAGCTTGATAGTGGCGGTGACCAACGGCGTATAACAACAGGCTAAAAGATTAATCATCTAAATGACACTTACCAAACATCGACAGGTACGGTGAAGTTAACGTGAAGTGAACGTATCGGAAAGGGAAGGGGGGTGAAAAATCCGAATCTGAATCGAGCCCATCCAGGGAGTCCAGGTTATTCTGTTTCACAACTATTGAACGCTTTAATTGACTGTCATAAAAACGTCATAAAACTATACTAAAAGAGATAAAAATAGGTAAAAAGAGATAAAACTTTCAAAGTGGTTCAAATCCAGCACTGATAAGGCTTTATGTAGTATTTACAGGCCCTTAGCTGAATCCCCTTTTCCAATTGGGAAGCTAACACTCTACCACTGAGTTACGCCCGCAAATCAATAACTTGCGTCGTATTATACCATGGAGTGTCATAAATCGTCATAAATTTATAATAAAAGTCGCCAAAAAATATAAAAAGAGAGAAAACTATTATTGCGGCTCAAAGCCTTCAATTACAAGGCTTTGTGAGGTATTTACAGGCCTTTTGTTGAACCCTGTTTTTCGGTGAGAATTTCAAGTTTCCGATACTATATTTCGTCCCGAAAGTGAGATGAGTTTTCTACCTCTATGACATGGAAAGTGAGAATTTTCGACAATTCTCCGCTTTGCTGATTTCTAAAACAATTAGATAAGAAACATTCACCGAGATGCAGATTCAAATCATAATAAATGAGGGGGTCTCCTGTATAACTTGACAGTTACAGTATTTTGTGATATCAGAATCACAAGAAGTACCTGAGATCACAGAAACCTAAGAATAAGATCTGTTCGAAAGCTTTATTGGGCGTCAGGCGGCAGATTTGACTGTAATTCTTCGTTAAGGCTGCTGCGACAGAGCGAAGAATAATCACTAATATGAGGAGGGCTATATTATGACAAAAATTCCTATGTGTGCCGTAGTCGTAATGTTTACAGTAATCGCTATTCTATGGAGCGGAATATCTATGGGAGGAATCGATAAAGGGAAACAACTTTATACAAATAAATGCCAGCTTTGTCATGGTGTCAGGGGAGATGGCAAAAGTCATGCCGCTGCGTTTCTCAATTCCAAACCTGCTGATTTCACCGATCCGAAGTTCTGGGAGAAAGAGGACGACAAGAAGATGGCGGAGGCAATTGAAAACGGCAAGGGCGAAATGCCGGCATTTAACTTGAAGCCCGAGGAGATGAAGGCCCTTATCGATTACATAACCAATTCATTCAAACCGCAAACTAAATAAGGAAGGGTATATGGCCAGAGAAATACTCAATAATTTTGCCATAGCGATAAGTATTGTCATAGTGTCAATATTGCTATCTTTTAATGATGCCTCTGCGGTGCCAAGTTTTGCACGGCAGTCAGGTATGGATTGCAAGGCCTGCCATACGGTATTCCCTGAGTTGACTCCGCTGGGAAGATCCTTTAAGCTGGGTGGCTATTTAATGAGTGCCACCGAGAAACCCTATGAGTTCCCTCCACCTCTGGCAGGCATGGCTCAGATATCCTACACGCATACTGACCGGTCACAGCCCAAAGGAGCTTTCGAAGATAATTGGGCAACCCGTGTCACTTCCAAAGGTAACAATGTTATAAGTATACCGCAACAATTGAGCGTATTTTATGGCGGCAGACTTGTTTATAACATAGGAGCTTTTGTGCAGGGAACATATGATGGTAACGCTGATCAATCTTTTCTGGACAATGCCGACATCCGTTTTGCAAATAATGGCACCATGTTCGGGAGAAAACTAATTTACGGTATTACCGTCAATAACAATCCCACCGTACAAGATGTCTGGAACAGCACCCCTGCATGGGGTTTCCCATCCGCAACATCCGGTATCGCTCCAACTCCTACCGCCGCGGCAGTCATTGATGGAACATTAGGCCAACAAGTAGGCGGTATAGGTCTATACGCACTATGGAATAACCTGATTTATGCTGAAGCGACCCTATACAGGACCACCCGTAACGGAATTACAAGACCGTTAGGAGCCGGGACACATACCGACATGGTAGTCGACGATGTTGCGCCCTATTGGCGACTGGTATTGCAGCAGCATTGGGGAAAAAACCACTCGCTATCTGTCGGCACTTATGGAATGGTTGCGAATATTTTCCCGGGCGGCAACAGTAGCGGACCATCCGATAAGTTTACCGACATTGCCTTCGATGCTCAGTATCAATATATTATCAAAGATCATATCTTCTCAACCCAGACGACCTGGATTCATGAACACCAGGACCGGGATGCCAGTTTTGCACTGGGTAATACGGCCAATAAATCTGATAGCTTGAATACCTTTCGAATTAATGCAAATTACTATTACAGAAGTCATCTCGGCGATATCGGAGGAACTGTCGGCTATTTTTCTACAACAGGCGATAAAGATGATTTGCTATATGCTCCTGACCCTATTGGCGGAAATAGAACGGGGAAACCAGACAGCGATGGTTTCCTTCTTGAGGCAGACTACTTGCCCTGGAAAGCAGGAAAGATTTCGCTTCACTACACAATCTATAACAAATTTAACGGCTCCCATTCAAATTATGACGGATCGGGAAGGGCCGCCTCCGATAACAACACACTCTTCCTGATTGTTTGGCTTATGTTTTGAAATTATTGAGACGCGTCACTTGACAAGAATTTATATGCCTTATACCTAATAGACTCTAAGGCGGGGCACTGTCTTGCTGTTGAAGTGTATATATAAATGCAAGTGGACATTATCCCTTCCCAAAATGCGTATTTGATGAAATACTATGCGTGATTACTCCTCTTTGTAGGTAGCACACGTCAGGGGGCAAATGCTGTTCCAAAGGGGTAGGTTTGCATCGGATTTGCACCCTTTTGTGTCCCCATTTACAGTTTCTGGCTTTTCCGACATCAAATTTAGGATTTTAACTTGTTTGGAGATTAGTCCGGGGCTTCTAAAACACTTACAAAAACACCAAAACACTTATAATAGTTGCTTTTTTTTACAAATTACTTATAATTTGAAATAAGTGTTTTATCAGATTAGAACCATATTATAAGTAATTTAGAAAAATCATAAGCTTTTTGAGAGGAAGAATAGTATGGTACCGGTAAAGGAAAAAGATATGAAGCCTGTAGGATATAAGGCGGTAGAGAGGGTCTTGAGTATCGAAACGGTCCTGCATTTCCGCTATTCGTATCTTTCGGAGAAAGGACAAAGGAAGACACTAATCGAAGATGGGCAAGAACTGCACATCTATCCTTCGCAGTACAATCCCGGGGAATCCGTCATCGATCAACTCGTGTTCGCACTCAAGTATGATGGCGTAAATCTTGAGATACTGAAGGCGGTATTTGAGAAGCTCGGTCCAGGGGCAGTAAAACATTATGTGAAAAGCCATCCGGTAAGCAAGTATGCAAGGGTTCTGTGGTACTTGTACGAGTTTTTGACCGGCGAAAGCTTGAAGTTACCGGACGTATCCGCCGGTAACTACGTTGAGATACTTGACAAGGAGATATATTTCACTGACTACCCATTGAGAAGCCGTCGGCACAGAGTCGTAGATAATATGCTTGGTGTCAGGGACTTCTGCCCGACGGTCCGGAAAACCGACAAACTCCAAGTGTTTATCTTAAAGGACCTGTCTGATAAAGCCAAAAAATTAATTGCAAAATATCCTGCGGAGGTAGTACGCAAGGCTGCTCAGTACCTTTACACTAAAGAGACTTTAACGTCTTTCGACATAGAGCGCGAAAAACCAAGCCCAAAGCGTGCCGCAAAGTTCATAAATATGTTACAGAATGCCGCTATGACACAGAAACTGGGAAAGGAACTTCTTATTGAAGTCCAGAATGCTGTTGTTGATGAAAGATTCGCAATGAGCGGCTACCGGATTACCCAGAATTATATCGGCGAGTCAGTAGGAACTCGTAGGATAGTCCATTATGTAGCTCCCCTGCATGAGGACGTAGGGGGCATGATGTCCGGGCTGTTTGAGAGTTCGCGCAGGATGTCAGGTATCGTGGATCCTGTAGTGTACGCTGCTGCGGTGTCGTTCGCCCTGGTCTATATCCATCCCTTCGATGACGGCAATGGGAGAGTCCATCGGTACGTAATACATCACATCCTAAAACAGGAAGGATTCACTCCCGAGGGAACGATTTTCCCTGTTTCTGCAACCATGCTTGCAAACCTGCAAAATTATGATAAGTGTCTTGAGACATTTTCGAAGAAGATAATGTCTCTTCTGGACTTTACTATTGACGAGCGGGGCGAGATCACGGTAAAGAATAAAACAGCCGATCACTACAGATACATGGACCTTACACATGCCGCTGAATATCTCTACGAAACGGTTGAACGTACCATCAAAAAGGAGTTCGTTGAAGAATTGGACTTTCTGGTGCAGCGCTCTCATGCCGTGAAGGCCATGATGGATGTTGCGGATATGCCTGACAAACTCATTGACCTCTTTATTAAAATAGCGCTTGAACAAAACGGTCATATTTCCAAAGCAAAGAAAAAGTCAGTCTTCCATATGTTGAACGACTCTGAAATAGATGAGCTGGAAAAAATTGTCAGAAACTCATTTAAGCGGCCTCACGCCATGCAGAAACTATGATCTTACGCGTCTGAAATATCACATCCTATCCATCACAAATGAGTTTGCTTTTTGGTTACGCCTATTTCATTAGCCCATCTTCCGCAGTTTGAGAATTGAAAGTTAATCATATCAACAAGTTACTAAGGCGGCTATAAGTAAGGATACATATCTGTCATTGCCCGACTTGGAGGCTGTGTCGCAATTATCATTACAAGTTGCCTGTTCATAAGAAACCGCGCGAAAAATACGTCATTCTCTGGCTTGACCAGGGAATCCAGGTTTTTGGGGGTAACTCCCTGAACAATTCGTGCTGAAAGCTGCCATTTACCAACATGTATTTCATAATCAAAGAACTCTATAGCGTTATTAAGCCGGCATGACTTTGAACTTTAAAACAAAACTCCAATACCCCACCAAGTAAAGTTATCATCCGTGCAATATTAAAACAGGTCGCTCCAATTGATATCTCTGCTTTCGCCCCCTCCCGGCCACGAAGCAGGAAGTTTCTTATCCCAAGATTATGTTTTATGTGCCCAAAAGGGTGTTCTGCTCTTGTCTTTCTTCGAACATATATCTCCTGAGATTCCGGTTCATTGAACTGTCTCTCTATCTTTTGGATATGTCCCCCATTTTTTATACCAGTTTGAGTGCTAATTTTCGCTAACAGTTCACCTGGGGATTTTGCCCTTCTCTTTTAGATATTGCATCGGCGATTTGTTGCCAAGCGCCGAATGTCGACGAATCTGATTATAGTACCTTATCCGGTTGTTTACAACTTTTTCTAATGATGATAAATCTTTTTGCTCCCAAAACAACAGACGGTTCTCTGACTTAAATCTGCCATTAAAGGATTCCATATGTACGTTTCCTTTGGCTCCGTTTTCAGAATACGAAACTCGTCCTTTGTGCTTTATGACTACCTCATAGAGCCAGCGATGACTTGTGTACACGCTGTCCTGGTCATGATGAATAACTATGTCTTTCGGCTTTCTCCCGTATCCTCGAAGGACGGAGGCTGCTTTCCTCCATGCCTTCAGCGCCAATTCAGTATCGGCGCTTTCTCCTAGGGCATGGCCGACTGCCAGTTTGCTCCGGTGATCAATAATCGGCATCAATTCTGCCTTGGACTTGCCCCTTTGGTATATAATTTCTGTAAAGTCTGTATAGAGCACCTCAAAATCATCAATGGCATCCAGAGCGGCAACAAGGTTTGCGTATGGGCCAGCCTCTCTGATTATGGTCCGGATCGGGCTCGGTTTCGGTTTACGGATGCTTCTGAGTATCGATAAGTTCCAGCCCTGATGCAGCTTCTCGATGACCTTATGATTGATACGAATACCACGGTCTTTTAATTCTGCCGTCGTTCTGTGTATCCCGTACTCAGGATGTGCTCTTGCGATAGCGAACAATGGTTTCCTCAAATGTGCATATTTTTCTTCATACCGCTGTCTTTGCCGGGCATAATACCATGTTCCTTTGTTTAATCCAACTGCCTCTAAAACACGATTCAGACCATAGATGTCTTTGAACGCTCCTACCAGCTCTATTTTTTCCTCCCGGGTGAGCTCCCGGCCAAGAAGTTTTTTAAAAGTGCTATCTCCACCTCTTTATGACCGATCAATCGCTCAAGTTCCTGAATCTTCTTCTCATATTCATGCAGAGAGTTCTGTTGACCAAATATCTCCGGCCCTTTTTCAAGTAATTCCCTTTTCCACTGGGTTATGGTAACCGGATGGACTCCATACATGCGGGCTATCTGCCCGATGTTCTTCGTGCTTCTCAGCACTTCTAATACTACTTGGAATTTGAATCTCGAAGTGTACCTTTTGCCATGTTTTTCAGACATCATCAAAGCCTCCTTTGAAGGGTTTCCTCCAAATGATGATGTCTGTTATATTACGAAAAATTTAGCACTAGGGGTGGTATAAATTTTGGGGGAAGGTTCCCGTGCGCTTGTCCTAGTGCTCTTAAGAACAGGCATGAGAATCGGTGAACTTCTCGGCTTGAAGATGATAGATCTTGATGTCCGTGGAAGGAAGATACATATCTATGAAGGGGAGAAAAACAGCCTCGGACGAGTTCTGTTAGCGCCGCTTGAGAAGAGCCATAGCGAGCGAGCCAATAACGGCGGCAGTGGTTTCGGTGGATATCGGTACATGAGCAATTTAGTTCAAATCCCTTCTTTTTAACCTCTCAATAACAATCCTTGGTTACAATGACACTTCAACAAGTAAAGGTGTGGAGGTAGTCATTGCAGAAGAGATGTATCAACTGCGGAAGGTATTTCATTGCAGACCGGCGTATAGGAGAAAGGCAGAAAGTGTGTGGAAGAGAAGCGTGCAAGAGGGAGCGGAAGAAGAAGGCCCAGGAGAATTGGCGGGAGAATAACCCTGAGTATTTCAAAAGTCATTACACTGACTATGTAAAGCCGTGGCGGCAGAAGAAGCGTCTTTTATCTTCGATGGTGAGGCCGGAGGTGATAAAAGACAAGATACCCTCCTTAAAGCCTTACCAGCAGCTTACTTTACTGATACCGGAATACAAGACCGGCATGATAAAAGACGAGATACGGCTGCGGAGGGTTGCCGGATCTACCTTTGTGGCTTACGGGCTATGATAAAAGACAATATGGACGCGCAAGAGCTTCTTTCTTAAACTGAACCTAAGACAATAATCATGGAGGTTCATTATGGATGAGGCGCTTCAGAGTCAGGCAAGGCACCTTTATGCTGTTGAGAAGTTAAGCATAAGGCAGGTGGCACAGAAGTTGGGGATATCGAGAAAAAAGGCGGCACGGCTTATCAGCATCGATAATCTTGCGAGGAAAGTGCCTGATAGTATCATCAAGCCCTATGAAGGGCTGATCCATGAGTGGTACCGGGAGTATCCCTTTTTGCAGGCGATACAGGTCCATGAGAGATTAAAGAGCTATGGCTTTACCGGTGGATACACGGCGGTAAAAGAATATACTCAGCCGTTCCGGAAGAAGAGGAGAAAAAAGGCATACCATGAACTTGTATTTCTGCCAGGACAGGAAGCACAGGTGGACTGGATGCAGAGGACGTTGCCCTTCGGAGTAGTCTATGGGTTTGTCTACATTCTGGCCTTCTCACGGTATCTGTATGTGAGGTTTTATCCCCGAAGCAGCATGGAGTTCTTTCTCGATGGTCACATAGAGGCATTCAGGGAGACAGGGGGAGTGGCCGGAACAAATAGATACGACAATCTTAAAAGCGTGGTAATAAGCAGAAAGCCCGATATCACTTACAACGCCCAGTTCCTTGATTTTGCGAGGCACTACGGGTTTTCTATCTATGCCTGTAATCCTGGAAAGGCAAATGAGAAAGGCAGGGTTGAGCGGGTCATCAGAGACATAGGTAGTTTTATGAGTGTCAACACCTTCAGGGACATCGAGGAGTTAAACAAGAAGGTGAGTCTTTGGCGCATCGAACGCAACAACAGGGTTCACCGGACAACAGAGGAGAGGCCCCTGGTATTGTTAAAAAAGGAACGGCAGAAGAGTCTTCCGCAGATACCCTATAAACCCTACAGGGTACAGCAGGCCTCTATCAGCACCACCGGCTTTGTGTATTTTGACACCAATCGTTATTCGGTGCCTTCTTCCTACAGCGGCACGCCCTGCGATATCTTCGCCTATCCCGGACATATCGAGATAACCGTAAAGGGCAGGAAGATAGCCGTCCATCCAAGGACGTTTGAGAAAAAGATAAAGATAGAGAACCCTTCTCACCGGGAGAGACTTCTGGAGATAACGCCGAACTTCAAGCACCAACGCATCTATCAGCTCATGAAGGCGATGGATAAAAACATAGAGCAGTTCATCGTATGCACTCAGCAGGAAGGCCAGGACCCTCTTGCTGTTGCTTACGGACTGTTCAAGCTGCTCAAGGGCAATGCAAAAGAAACTCTCATCTCGGCTGTTAAAGAGGCCCTAACCGGTAAAATCTACAAAGCGGCATATGTGCAGAGCCTCCTTCAGCCCTCCGGGTATCAGGACAACCCGGTACACCCCCAGGATGCCGGGCTCCTCAGCATCGATTACGAAGGGAGGGATCTCAGCGACTATGATGAACTTATCTGACCTGTGGAAACACTTCCGGTTACTTACCGATATGAGCACTCTTCATGAAAAAGACAAAGAGTTCCTGCATAGGTTCCTTACGGAGGAATACCAAAAGAGAACGCAGAAAAGAATCGAATACCTCATGAGGATGTCCGGGATCAAGAGGATCAAGCTCATGAGCGACTTTGACTGGAAGTTCAATCCCAAAGTCCCCAGGGACAAGCTTATGGAGTTCATGAACACCGACTGGCTTAAAAAACCCTGCAATGTGATCATTATGGGGCCTGCCGGTGTAGGCAAGACACACATCGCAACCTCCCTTTGTCATGAAGCCCTTACGAAAGGACATCAGACGATGTTCCTGAGCCTCTTTGATCTTGCCGGCAAGATGGCCAAGGCAAAGACCCTTTACAGCTTCGTGGAATATTACTCCAAAGTGCCCGTTCTTTGCCTTGATGAACTGGGCTATGCAATGCTTACAAAGGAGTCCCGAAAGCTTTCGGGATATATTCCAGATTATCTCGAAACGCACGGAAATCGGCACCACCATTGTTACTACCAACCTGATACCTTCACAGTGGGGAAAGATATTCGACACGGTGACCGCCTCTGCAATACTCGACAGGCTGAGTATGAACGGAAGGTTTATCACTTTTGAAGGGAGGTCTTATAGAAACAGGCAATAGCCGACAAAAAAATAGTCAAAGGATAAGTTTACAGACCGGCTTACTCTTATGAATCAACTCGTCTCCAGCAGAGTTGATTGACGGCTGCTCACGCCCTGAGCTATGTTGGCACCGAGCCACCGCCGCCATATTCGGCTCTTTTCGAGCGCCGCCAACAGTCGTTTATCTCAGCGATGATGCTCTGATGGCCTTAAAGCTCTGGCTCTCTAAGAGAGATTCGAGAAAGGAATATCTCTTTTACGGCTGGGGGCAGAACTTAAGCTACACTTCTTCCCGGAATATCTTCACACAGTATTTGAGGGAAACAGGGCTACAGAACAAAGGCTACACAATGCACAGCCTCCGGCATACCTTTGCGAGTGAACTGCTCAATGCTGGTATGCGCTTGGAATGTCTCCAACTGCTTCTGGGTCATCACGACATAGAGATGACCCGGCGGTATGCCCGCCTAACCGATAAAAGTCGCGAAGAGGAGTACTTCCGCGCCATGGAAATCATCGAACAGGGAGGCATTAATGGGGCCTACTAATCTGATTGCCGGGTACCGCAGATTCCTGAAGCGAAGAAACTATTCGGCTCACACTGTAAAAAACTACATCAACATCCTCGGTCACTTCAGCGGCTGGCTGCAGATTCCTATAGAGAAGGTGACCACCAAGGAAACCGACGCTTATATGGACCATCTCTTGAGAAGGAGAAAGAAACCAAAAACCATCAACTGTCATTTCGGCTGCATCCATGCTTTTTACGATTACCTGATCGAAGATGAGGGAATGCCTCTTACCAACCCGATCAAAAAGAATTATAGGCTTCGTCTGCCCCGTCCGCTGCCCAAACATCTCAGAGACGAGCAGGTTGTGACACTTTTTAAAGAGATCAACGATACCAGAGATCAGGCCATGTTCATGCTAATGCTCAGATGCGGTCTGCGGGTCGAAGAGGTTGCACGGGCTGACAGTAGATGCGATAGAGTATCGCAGGAGACAGCTTTATGTCTTCAATGGGAAAGGCAGCAAGGACAGAGTTGTCTATCTCAGTGAGGATGCTCAGAGTGCCTTAGAGACGTATATGCGGAAACGGAGATGGTCGAAGCAGAAAAGAGTGTTCTTAGTGCAAAAGGGACCGCTGAGAGGAAAACCTATATCCGTTCGTGGCATTCAAAAGAGAATTGAATACTATGCACATAAGGCCGGGACAGCGGTATCCTGTCATCACTTGAGGCACACTATGGCAACCCAGTTGTTAAATGCAGATGCAGATCTTGTCACCATACAGGATCTACTGGGCTACAGCCGGATAACTACAACCCAGTGCTATTGTAGAGTCTCCAATCTCAAAGTGCAGAGGGACTACTATAAAGCCATCAATGTTGTTTTGCAGAGAACTCTGCCAAAAAGCGAAAATGTCTTTGAATCGGTTAAAAAAGGGCTAACGGATAATAGTATTAACTAATTGATAACATAAGAAAAAGCAGGTTATGTTACGTATAGTGGGGAGAAATAAGCAGAGCTGCAGACTAATGAAGTAGCCTCTCCCTTTACCTTATGCAGGCGATGAACCTTGCCCGCAAAACCTGACATTGTAATACTATCTAACAATATCTTGACAGATAAGCGTACCTATGCTACCATGATCTCATAAAGGGAGGAATCCAATGAACATTTATGAGAAGATAGGACTCCGGATCAAGGAGTTGAGGGAAAAGACAGAAATGAGCCAGGATACGCTGGCGCGGAAAATGAGACTGCCCCGTCCGGCCATATCTCAAATAGAGAGCGGCGCACGGAAGATCGCTACCGATGAGCTTCTCAGGTTTTCCCAGATATTCCATGTACCGGTAGATGACCTGCTCAATCCTGGAAAAGAGCCGGAAGTCCGCTTGCATGAAGGGAAAGAAGAAAAGGAACCTAAGCCGCGGATGCGGATCAGCGTCCCGCAAAAGAATCTTCAGAAGTTCAAGGAAGTGCTTCTGTACATCCTGAACAAGGTTGGTTCGAAGCCGAACATCGGCGAAACGGTCATCTACAAGCTTCTCTATTTCATAGATTTCGACTTCTATGAGAAGTATGAAGAGCAGCTTATCGGCGCGACGTATCTGAAGAATCAATATGGCCCGACGCCTATCGAGTTTGCCAAGATCGTTGAGCAGATGATCAAGAAAGCGGAAATAGAAAAGGTAAAGAGCGACTATTTCAACTACCCACAGACGAAATACCTGCCGCGAAACAAACCTGACCTCACGAAGTTCAAGGCAAGCGAGATACAAGTGATTGATGACGTACTGAACAAGCTCTCGGACATGAATGCCAGCCAGATCAGCGAGCATTCGCATGGAGACATTCCATGGATCACGACCAGCGATGGCGAGGTTATCGAGTACGAAGCAGTCTTTTACCGCACGCCGCCTTATTCCGTGCGGGCGTATGCTGAAGAGAACGGATGAGCGGACCGTTCTACAGTCCATATGTCGGGAAGCTGTTCAAGAATATTTCCCATGTTCCAGAATTCGAGAAGGACCTCAAGAAACTCGTCAGACGGTTCGCCTCACTTGAAGAGGATTTGCAGATTTTCATCAAGGTCGCGATGAACGCATTTCACAAACAGAACGTCGATAGCCGGGCGATTCTTCAAATACCCGAACTCGGCATCCATTCACCGAAAATATATAAGGCCAAGAAGTTCGCCTGCAAGGCGCTGAAAGGGAAAGGCGTGCAGTCGGGGATAAGGGTTATCTATGCCTATCACGAAGAAGAGGACAGGATAGAGTTCATTGAGATTTATTATAAGGGAGATAAGGCGAGTGAGGATAGGGCGAGGATAGTGAGATGTTATGGAAAGTGACCGATGACTGGATGGACAAGGAGATAAAAGCCAAAGGTATTTCGATGGAAAAGAGACAGGACTTCGCGTGGAACCTGATCACAGAGTATGTTGCGCATGGCATTGCAAAACCCTTTGAAGTATCCGACCAGGTTATAGAAAAAAGGTTAATCAGAGAAAATCTCTGGCCGCTGGCAACGAAAAGAGAGGGCAATAATAAATAGGTATGGTATCCCCGGAACAGGGAACTCCACAAGACAGTCCAAGAGTAAATCATACACACCAGAGCCATTTGTCAGGTAAAAGCAGTATATGGTTCACGCCAACGTATTATTCATGACGGGCGGAACTATCAATGTCGCCTTCACCTAGCGGGTACGCGCCTTAAATATATTGAATTTTTTGCGCGTTACTGGTAGAACTGTGTATGCAAAGAGGAGATGATTGATGGCTCGAAGCGCTAAAGCAAAGAACAACGAAATAGATGAGCCTTTGGAGAAAAAGCTCTGGAAGGCTGCGGACAAGCTCCGGAAGAATATGGACGCTGCCGAGTACAAGCATATTGTACTGGGCCTGATCTTTCTGAAATACATCTCCGATGCCTTTGAAGAACTCTACCTGAAGTTGAAGGAAGGCAAGGGAGACTATGAGGGCGCAGACCCGGAAGACAAGAATGAGTACACCGCGGAAAAGGTCTTTTATGTGCCTCCCTCGGCCCGCTGGAAGTGGCTTCAGGGCAGGGCAAAGCTTCCGACCATCGGCAAGGATGTGGACGATGCCATGGACGCGATCGAAAAAGACAACCCGTCGCTGAAAGGTGTCTTGCCGAAGGTGTTTGCCCAGGAGAAGCTCGACAAGGCAAGCCTCGGCGGATTGATCGACCTCATCGGGAGCGCCGCCCTCGGCACGAAGGATGCTCAAAGCAAGGATGTTTTGGGGAAGGTGTATGAATACTTCCTTGGAGAATTCGCGCTGGCCGAAGGTAAAAAGGGAGGCCAGTTCTATACCCCCGGCAGTGTTGTCAGGTTGCTGGTAGAAATGCTGGAGCCTTACGAGGGCAGAGTATTTGACCCTTGCTGCGGCTCCGGCGGCATGTTTGTGCAGAGTGAAAAGTTCGTTGAGGCCCATCGGGATTACTACAAGAAAAAACGTAACGGGTTATCCCTGAATCCTGCGGACCGCATTTCGATCTACGGGCAGGAGAGTAATCAGACGACATGGCGGCTGGCAAAGATGAACCTTGCAATCCGCCATATCGACAGCAGCAATGTAAAGTGGAACAACGAAGGCTCGTTTCTCAACGATATGCACAAAGACCTGAAGGCCGATTACATTATCGCCAACCCGCCTTTTAATGACAGCGACTGGTCCGGGGATCTGCTCAGGGATGATGTCCGCTGGAGCGTGCTCGGCCAAAAGCTCCCTCCGCCGCCAAACAACGCAAACTATGCGTGGATACAGCACTTCCTTTTTCACCTCGCGCCGACAGGCCGTGCCGGCTTTGTCCTCGCCAAAGGCTCATTGACGACAAAGACATCCAATGAAGGCGAGATACGAAAGGCAATGGTCGAAAACGATTTGATCGACTGCATTGTCAACCTGCCGACCAAGCTGTTTCTGAATACCCAGATACCGGCCTGTCTCTGGTTCCTGCGCCGCGACAAGCAGAAGAGGAAAGGCGAGATTCTGTTCATAGATTCTCGTAATATGGGTTTCTTAATCAACCGCAGAAACAGGGATTTGTCGGCTGAAGATATTGCTCTTATTGCCGGGACTTACCACAACTGGCGCACCGGTGAAGGCGAATATAAAGATGTGCAGGGCTTCTGCAAATCAGCGGCACTGGATGAAGTGAAAGCCTTGAACTATGTATTGACCCCCGGCAGATATATCGGCCTGCCGGATGATGAAGATGATTTCAATTTTGCCGAGAGGTTCAATACGTTGAAGGCGGAGTTGGAAAAGCAGATGGCGGAAGAAGTAGGGCTTAGTAAACGAATTTATGATAACCTTGCAAAAATTACTGTGGTTGAAGATGAGTGCATTGAAAGAGACTGATTTTGGCAAAATTGCTTCCAGTTGGGCGTTTGTTGCTGCCAACGAGTTTTGTTCTAAAGTAACAGATGGAACACACGATAGTCCCAAACCTAAAGCAACGGGCAAGCATTTGGTAACTTCTAAACATATACTAATAAGGTCATTTGTAAACGCACACATGATGCTCAGAGAATGGCTTAGTTAAAGGTTTTTGATGCCTGTTCATGTGGCCTTACTTATGACCCCCTTAGTAAGAGGAAGAAATATCGATTTTGAAACTGCGTATTTGATAGATGAAAAAGATTTCAACAAAATAAATTTAAGAAGTAAAGTTGAACAGTGGGACGTAATAATTAGCATGATTGGCGAATATTGTGGATTTTGTTATGTTGAAAGAAATCCCAAAATTGATTATGCCGTGAAAAACGTTGGTGTCTTCAAAGTCGGTCAAGAAACAAAGGCTCTTTGGCTCTATTATTATCTTCAATCCAGAATTGGCAGATCTATAATTGACGCAAACAAAAGTGGTTCAACACAACCATATTTGTCGCTCGGCTTTCTCAGAGAATTGCCCATTATAGTACCCAAAAAAAAACACGAACTAGAGCAAATTGTTAAAATCCTCAGCAGTCTTGATGACAAAATAGACCTGCTGCACCGCCAGAACAAAACCCTTGAGGCATTGGCGGAGACGCTGTTTAGGCAGTGGTTTGTGGCGGCGGAGGAGGGTTTGGGAAACAGGCACTATTGAGGATGAATTTAGTTTTACGATGGGACAATCTCCATCAGGTTGCTCTTTGAATGAAGACGGGAAAGGAATGATTTTCTTTCAGGGTAGAACGGATTTTGGCTTTCGCTTCCCTGAACCGCGAATTTACACTACCGAACCTAACAGATTGGCAAGAAAGTTTGATACATTGGTAAGCGTAAGGGCGCCAGTAGGCGATATGAATATGGCAATTGAAGAATGTTGCTTGGGACGCGGTGTTGCAGCATTCCGTTTTAAAGGTAATCCGGCATATCATACCTATTCTTATTACAAACTAAGGTCATTAATGGATCAAATAAAACAATTCGAGGATAGCGGAACAGTATTCGGCTCTATCGGTAAAGATGATTTCAAAAAGTTTGAAAACATTTCTGCCACCACGTAATCTGATTGACAAGTTTCAGGCACAAGCGGCTTTATATGATGAGAAGATTTTCAGCAATACAATGCAAATCCTGACCCTCACCCGCCTGCGCGATACGCTCTTGCCGAAACTGATGAGAGGGGAGGTGAGGGTGAAGGATGCAAGGATCAGATCATGTTAGCATATATCTTAAAACGCTTCTGCAATAATATAATAACCACGAAGGCTATTAAGTATAAGAGGAGATGCTTATGCCCGATTTAAACCTCACACAGCCTGAAGCGGACGCGCTCATCGCGATGGACAAACATCGACTCGATGATGCGCGGTGGGACTATCCAGGACTTGGAGGAGCAATTATTATTCCTTTGATATCTCAGAATAAGCGTGAGAACTTTCTCCTTGATGTCAGCAGAAGCAGAATTGACCTGCTCAAAGGCACATATCAGAATCGCGCACGGCAGATAGTCATACTCGTCAGGCTAGACTTTGGTGGCCAACCACACCGCAATCCTGATGATAGGGAAATACCATCGCCGCATTTGCACATATACCGGGAAGGATACGGTGACAAGTGGGCTGTGCCAGTCCCCGGCGATAGCTTCGTTAACATTTCTGATCGGTGGCAGGCGTTGGAGGATTTTATGAAGTTCTGTAATATCACCGAACCACCCACTATTGAAAGGGGGCTCTTTGGATGATAGATGAAATTCAAAAGCTGTTAGATCAATATGCGGCCTGGCTGAGAGACAAGACATCTCTTCGACAGATTAAGGACTGGATAGAAATTACCACACCCTATCTGGATAGGCATAATGATTATCTGCAGATCTATGTGCAGCGTGATAACGGCAGTTTTGTTATTACCGATGATGGGCACACAATCGAGGATCTTCGAATGTCTGGATGCGAGCTGGAAAGCAAGAAACGCAAAGACCTTCTGCATCAGACTCTGAACGGTTTCGGGGTTAAGTTGGCGGGTGATGCGTTGACTGTCCATGCATCCCCTGAAAACTTTGCATTGCGCAAGCACAATCTCGTGCAGGCAATATTGGCAGTTAATGACCTCTTTTACCTTGCTGTGCCGATGCTAGCAAGCCTCTTTCTTGAAGATGTAACTGCATGGCTGGATTTGCATGATATTCGTTATACGCCGAAAGTGAAGTTCACCGGCAAGACAGGGTACGATCATTTGTTCGACTTTGTTATTCCGGCATCCAAGAGGCAGCCTGAACGCATCCTTCAGGCAATAAACCGGCCCAGCCGTGATACTGCACAGGCTGTTGCGTTTGCATGGATCGATACTAAAGAGGTCAGGCCTGCCAATTCGAGGGCATATGCATTACTGAACGATTCAGAGCATACGCCATCCGTCGCAGTAATTGACGCTCTCAAGAATTATGATGTCAACCCTATCCTATGGAGTCGAAGAGAAGAGGCAAGTCAGGAATTGGCGGCGTAAGATTAGGGAATTGGAACCTAAGCCTGCCGGGCTTTAGAACTCTTTTTCTGGAGTTGCGCCGCTGTTATTCGAATGCCTTCGACCGCAGAGGAGGTTACGACACTTGCAGTTAATGAAGCCTCATATTTTTCGGGGTCTTTTAAATACGGATTTGTCTCTTTCAGGGATTTCTTTTTCATGACTTATTATACTACGGGCAGGCTATGAACGAGAAGAACGAAAAGTCTCAACCTGGACTCATCCCCCCTCATGGCGGATACCGCAACCTGAAATCCTACCAGACCTCAGAAATCGTTTATGACGCCACGGTGGCATTCTGCAACCGATGCATCAGCAGGCGTTCCAGGACACACGACCAGATGGTGCAAGCTGCGCGAAGCGGCAAGCAGAACATCGCCGAGGGGAGCATGGCCTCAGGCACTTCCAGGAAGACCGAGCTGAAGCTGATCGGCGTGGCCCGGGCAAGTCTTGAAGAGCTGCTTTTGGACTATCAGGATTTCTTGCGGCAACGGGACTTGCCGCTCTGGGGCAAAGACCACCTTCAAACGCAAGCCATCCGAAAGATGGCTTGGAAGGAAAATAGGTCCTATGGGACTTATAAGACCTATGTGGAGGCTTCGCCTCCTGAAGTGGCAGCCAACACGATCATCTGCCTGATCCACCAGGCGAACTACCTGCTCGATCAGCAGCTTCGGCAGCTTGAAAAACAATTTCTCGATGAAGGCGGCTTCACCGAAAGACTCTACAAGGCGCGGACCCAGGCTCGAAGAACAAAATGAGCAAGATCACTGAGAGCGACATAGAGCTTTTCACGATCGAGGAACTGGAAAAGCTTGGCTACAAATTTCTCCCTTACAAAGCCACTATTCCAAGTCTGTTCACATTCAATGCCTTCTGCGTGATCTCGGATGGGCTGGAGTGCCGGGGCGGGAGCGTTTCAGCCGGGTTCAACCGCTTTATGATGTGGAAATCAGCCGACGGAAAGACCGAGTCTTCTCGCTTTTCCCCTCAGATCGAGACCCTCGCAAAAGGGATGCTGAACCCTGCAACGCTGCTTGACCTCGTCCGCAACTTCATCGTATTCGAGAAGTCAAAAAAGGAAGATCCGAAGACAGGGATAACACAAATCGAAACCGAAAAGAAGGTGGCAGCATATCATCAATACTATGCAGTCAATAAGGCGGTAGAAAGCTCCATTAAGGCATCGGGCGAGGACGGCAATAAAAAAGGCGGGGTTGTCTGGCATACTCAGGGCTCAGGCAAAAGCCTGAGCATGGTCTTTTACGCCGGGAAGCTGATCACGTCGCCCAAAATGCAGAACCCGACCATTGTGGTCATCACAGACCGGAACGACCTCGACGATCAGCTGTTCGATACCTTCGCTGCTTCGAAACAGCTGCTCAGGCAGGAGCCGGTTCAGGCAAAAGACCGCGCCGATCTAAAGAAGCTGCTCATGGTGGCATCCGGCGGAATCGTGTTTACGACCATCCAGAAGTTCTTGCCCCCTGAAGGCCAGACCGAATACGACCAGCTTTCAGACAGGGCCAACATTGTCGTGATAGCCGATGAAGCGCACAGGACCCAGTACGGCTTCGAGGCAAAGCTTGTGGAGACAAAAGACAAAAAGACAAAAGAGGTGATCGGCAAACGCATAGCCTATGGTTTTGCCAAGTATATGAGAGATGCCCTGCCGAATGCTACCTATATCGGCTTTACCGGGACACCCATTGAGAGCACTGATATAAACACTCCGGCTGTGTTCGGGCAGTATGTGGATATTTACGATATATCGCAGGCGGTAGAAGATAAGGCGGTGGTCAGGATCTACTATGAAAGCCGGCTGGCAAAGGTCAATCTGGATGACGAAGGCAGGCGTCTGATAGCGGAGTTCGATAAGGAACTGGAAGAAGATGAAGAGGTGACAGAGGCCCAAAAGGCAAAGGCGAAGTGGGCGAGGCTGGAGGCGATTGTAGGGAACGAAGACCGGATAAAGAATCTTGCGAGGGACATCGTCTCGCACTACGAGCAGAGACAGAAGGTCTTCGACGGCAAGGCAATGATCGTCGCAATGAGCCGCAGGATTGCGGTTGATCTCTATAACGAAATCATCAAGCTCAGGCCTGAGTGGCATGACGACGATCTGAGCAAGGGTACGATAAAGGTGGTCATGACCGCGTCGAGCGCCGACGGCCCGGCAATGCAGAAGCATCATACCACCAAGATGCAGCGCAAACTATTATCCGACAGGATGAAGGACCCGGCCGATCCTTTGAGGCTGGCGATTGTCAGGGATATGTGGCTGACCGGCTTTGACGCACCCTGCCTGCATACGCTCTATGTGGACAAGCCGATGCGCGGGCATACCCTGATGCAGGCGATCGCGCGGGTAAACAGGATATTCAGGGACAAGCCGGGCGGGCTGGTGGTCGATTACCTCGGGATTGCATCAGACCTCAAAAAGGCCCTCTCGTTCTATTCCGATTCCGGCGGCAAAGGTGATCCGGCCGAGACCCAGGAAAAGGCCGTAGCAATGTTTGTCGAAAAACTGGAAGTGGTCCGCCAGTTGTTCTTTGAAGAGAGCGAGTCCAGAGATGCCATCCTGATCGCAGAACCCGCCGCATATTACGAAGGCTATCCGGGGACCGGCTTTAACTATCGTCGTTTCTTTACCGCATCGCCCAAGGACAAACTTTCCATTATCCTGCAGGCGGAGGAGCATATTCTCGGTCTTGAGAACGGGAAGGACCGCTTTATTAGGGAAGTGACCCTGCTCAGCCAGGCATTCGCATTATCCATCCCTCATGAAACAGCACTTGCGGCGAAGGATGAAGTCGCCTTCTTTCAGGCGGTGAAGGCAAGGCTTGTGAAGTTTGCCCCGACCGGCGCAGGAAAATCGGACAAGGACATCGAAACAGCAATAAAGCAGATCGTTGACGAGGCGCTGAGTTCAGACCAGGTTATAGACATATTCGACGCCGCAGGGATAAAAAAGCCTGAGATATCCATCCTCTCAGAGGAGTTTCTTTTAGAGATAAAGGGGATGAAACATCAGAACCTTGCCCTTGAACTATTGAAGAAGATACTGAACGACGAAATCAGGACGCGGGCAAGAACAAATCTGGTGCAGGGGAAGGCCCTGCTCGAAATGCTCGAAAATGCGATCAAGAAATACAATAACGGCCTGCTGACCACAGCAGAGATTATCCAGTTCCTTGTTGATGAAGTCGCAAAGAAAATCAGGGAAAACGATGAAAGAGAAAAGAAGCTGAATCTGTCAAAAGAGGAACTTGCCTTCTATGACGCCCTTGCTGAAAACAAGTCCGCTGTGAACATTTTGGGCGACGAAAAGCTGCGAATTATTGCAGTCGAAGTTGCGGAGAAGGTCAAGGCCAATGCGACGATTGACTGGACGATTCGGGAAAGCGCAAGGGCGAAACTGATGGTCCTGGTGAAGAGGACGCTGAACAAATATGGCTATCCGCCGGACATGCAGCAGAAGGCTGTTGATACGGTCTTGAAACAGGCGGAGTTGTTGGCTGATTACTTCGTCAATGGTCAAATATAGGCCTTCACCGACCGCTTCTATCCCGATTTGTTTTTCAAACTTCGGGACGGACATATCATGATAGTGGAATATAAGAATGCAGACTCATAAGACGTAAAGACATGATTGTACGTAATAATTTTCATTTGTCATAAACAGATCGAGTAGGCTTTTGAAAAATGCGTTACCTCTGTGAGAAAGCGTTGTCGATAATATTTGGGTCATGCTTTGTAAAACCGAGAAGTTACGCATGCAACTTTGCAAAATTATGGTCCAAATCACGCATACGCAGATCATATCAAATTTCGCTTTTACGTCTCACTTAATCAAACAACCCCTTAAACTTTTTTAGTCCGAGTCCTGAGCTTATGGAAGGACGACCTCGAAGAATCGAACAATATTGTAACGACAGGCACACAAATATCTTTTTGTTTGGGTATTGCCAAAGCAGCTTTCCTTAATATTCACAGCGTTACTGATGGCACTGATATTGCGTATCATAACAATAAACAGTAAGCGAGGTTCTACCATGAGGCGGGAAAAGACAGGCATTACAAAACCAGGTAAGGGCTTGAACAGAATGGCGATGCATCCGTGCTTTTCAGTAAAGGCACACGGAAAATTCGGGAGGATACATCTTCCCGTTGCACCTGCATGCAATATTCAATGCCGGTACTGTATTCGCAAATTCGACTGTGCAAATGAATCAAGGCCGGGGGTCTCAAGCATGGTACTGACGCCTCGCGATGCTTTGGAGAGAGTAAGGCCTCTCATCGAGAGGAATGAGCAGATAAGTGTCGTCGGCATAGCCGGCCCCGGAGATCCTCTTGCAAACAGTGCTACCTTTGAAGTATTGAGCGCCATCAAAAGGGATTTCCCGGAGATTATTCTCTGTCTGTCGACAAACGGACTTCTCCTGCCTGACAGGATCAGAGATGTTGTTGAGGCCGGTGTGAGTAGCATCACCATCACCATCAATGCCATGGTCCCGGAGACAGCTCTCAAAATATATTTGTGGATTTCATATGGAGGAAGACGATACACCGGGGAGAAAGCCGCCGAGCTTCTTTTATGCAATCAATGGACGGGTCTGAACAAGGCCAAAGAGGCGGGGCTTGTCGTGAAGGTCAATACCGTTTTCATCCCGGGGATCAACGATACAGATATTCCGTTGATCGCATTGCTTTGCAAGAAGAAGAGGGTGGACATAATGAATCTCATTCCCCTGATACCTCAAGCGGAATTTGCCGATCTGCAAAGACCAACTTGTGAAATGATCGATAGCATGCGCGGACAGTGCAAGAAATATATGCCTCAGATGACCCACTGCAAGCAATGCAGAGCGGATGCCTTCGGGATCCTTGGAGAAGACAGGGACCTGGAACTTGAGGTATTCAATGCGAGGATTGGTGAGGAATATTGTGAGACTGTACATTAGGATCTGTCTATTATCCATAGCGATATTATTATTCATTCAGGTGTTTTCATTATCAGCAGGATATGGTGAGGCTTCGAAAGAAATTACTATTTCAGCAGCCATAAGCCTGAAAAATGCTTTTGAAGAACTCGGGAAACGATATGAGGCGGGACATAAAGGGGTGAAGATAATGTTCAATTTCGGGGCCTCCTGCGATCTGGCGCGGCAGATCGAGGGAGGCGCTCCCGTTGATGCTTTTGCATCCGCCTCTAAAAAAGAAATGGATGAATTGGAAATGAAAGGACTTGTTATCTTTGGCTCAAGAACCGATTTTGCTTCGAATACTGTGGTTCTTGTAGTGCCTTTGCATACGAAATTCCGGATAAAATCTTTCACAGACCTTGAGTCGAAGGAGATAAAAAAGGTCGCTGTGGGAAATCCTAAGACAGCCCCTGCAGGCAGATATGCGGAAGAAGTATTGCAGTACTATAAGATTATGCCTGCGGTCAAAGATAAATTAGTCTTCACGGAAAATGTACGTCAGGTATTGGACTATGTTGCACGGGGAGAAGTGGATGCAGGAATTGTTTACGCGACCGATTTCATGACCAGGGCAAATGATGTTGGCATGGCAGCAACTGCTCCCATGTCGAGTCACGCTCCTATAATCTATCCCTTTGCTCTCATAAAAGGCACAAGGAACAAAGGACTGACTAAAGAATTTGGTTCGCTGCTTATATCAGTCGAGGGCAGGAAGATTCTCAAAAAGTATGGCTTTACTGCTCAGAATAAGAATGTAAGGTCGGGGAGGTAATGGTTTGTGGAGGATTCATTATTATTCTCATTAAAACTCTCAGTACAGGTTGCAACGGTTGCAACGGTTTTTATAATGATTGCCGGTATATCTATTGCCTATTTTCTGGCTGTGAGTAAATTCCGGGGGAAGGAAGTCCTGGATGTGTTCCTTACTCTTCCGCTTGTTTTACCTCCAACCGTTACCGGATACTATCTGATCGTTCTTTTTGGCAGGAACGGTCTCCTGGGCAGGCATGTTTACGAGTGAACAGGGTGGAGTATCATGTTTACGTGGTATGCCGCCGTACTCGCATCTTTTGTGGTGGCATTGCCGCTCATGATCAAAACAACACGTGCCGCCATCAAGTCCGTTGACAGAAACCTTATTTATGCCTCTCATACCCTGGGACGTAACAGATGGAAGACCGCAATCAGGGTAATTCTACCGCTGTCGAAGAAAGGAATAATCGCAGGTGCGGTTCTTTCTTTTGCAAGGGCAATGGGTGAATTCGGCGCTACGTTAATGCTTGCAGGAAATATTCCGGGGAAGACAAATACAATGCCTTTGTCCATATATTCCTTCGTCAACAGCGGCGATTGGTCAGAGGCGAACATTTTGGTTATTCTCCTGACCGTTCTATCGGGGCTTTTTCTTTATACTGCGAATAAGTTCAGTCAGAGGGTGTTGTAATGGGACTATCGGTCAATTTCAAAAAAGAGGTCAAGGGATTCAGCCTTGATGTCGAGTGGTCTGTAGAAAATGGAATTGCGGTTCTTTTCGGACATTCAGGCGCCGGAAAGTCTATGACTCTTCAACTGCTGGCTGGACTTATGAAGCCGGATGAAGGCTTTGTTCATTCAGGCGGGAGAACCCTTTTTGACGCCTCCCGAAAAATTGATCTGCCTGCTTACCGCCGTTCTTTCGGGTATGTTTTTCAGGACCTTGCATTATTTACCCATATGACGGTGAGGGAGAACATACTCTACGGCGCTAAAGGTCTTGAAAAAAATGAAAGAGACATTAGATTTCATACGATGACTGATATCTTCCATCTTAAAGGCCTCGAAAATAAAATGCCTTCCGAAATTTCCGGAGGCCAGAAGCAACGAGTTGCTTTTGCCAGATCACTCATAAGAAGGCCTGAGGCCCTGTTGCTTGACGAACCTTTTTCAGCTCTAGACAATAAGGTGAGACTGGAAATGAGGAATTATTTAAAGGATGTACGGCTTGCATTTCAGATCCCGATTATTCTTGTGACCCACGATGTTGCCGAAGCATATACGCTGGCTGATACTATCGTAGTGTATGCAAGAGGAAGAATTGCACGGACAGGTTCTCCATCTGATATATTTCGTCAACCTTTCAATACGGAGATCGAATCACTGTTCAATCACAAAGAACTTTATACAGCTGGCGTTCTCTAGCCATTTCTACCGCAAAAGCGACAAAAATGACTATAAACTGTACTATAGGCTTTTGGCCAAGAGGACGTATGCAATGTGCTATCATTAACCATGATTTCTTATTCTCCGCATTCGCTAAAGAAAACCATTCTTAAAGACAAATATATTGACACTGTCTTCGAAAAGGGAAGGGGACGGGAAATATATCTCGTTGGGGGGTATGTCAGAGATACCCTGAGGAGGTTAGTTTCCTCTGACAGGGATTTCGTGGTGAGCGGAGACTTGAAATCCTTTGTTGATGAAATTAGAAATGTTATTGGAGGCACCGTCGTTCAATTCAAGAAAGACAATATGATAAGGATTGCTTTACATGAGGGTCTTACCTTTGATTTCTCCAGACCTGCAGGTACGCTCAGAGAAGACCTCTCGAAACGGGACTTTACCGTTAACGCGATCGCATGGTCACCGGATAGCGGAATTGTAGACTATTTTCACGGATTGGATGATCTGTCAAGGAAGAGAATACGCGCTATTTCTGAGGAAAACATAATCTCCGACCCATTGCGGATGATTAGGGCTTACAGATTTGCGGCTGAACTCAGCGGATCAATTGAAGATAGAACGCGCAAGATTATAAAAAGCTTACACGGCAGAATAAAGAAACTATCACCTGAAAGAATAACTTTAGAACTTTTTACTTTGTTAAACTCAAGAAATTCGTCAAAGTACCTGAAAATGGGGCTTGACGACGGAATCCTGAACCGGGTTTTATTATTACCTTTCAAAAAGTTGGAGAATAATATTAGAGAGATTTATAAACTCGAAAAGGTGCTTTCTACGCATCCCTCTCATGGAATTAAAGTTATGCTTAATGAAATATACGCTCAAAACCTTACCAACAAGGGTTTATTATGTCTCGAAACTCTGCTTCAAAATAGACATGCCGACCCTAAAACGATAAAGAACCTCAGGTTGAGCAACAGAATACTTAAACACATTGACTCCGCTTTTCAAGGGATGAAACTTCTGGGGGGAAAAAGGACCGCATCAGATGGTGCACTGTTCGATTTGTTTATGAAGTCTAAGGAAGCGTCAAGGGACATATTGATAATAAAAAACAGATCCGACCTTTTCAGACAATTTGAGAAATTTAAAAGAATCTGGAAGGGCGGACTCTTAACCTCCGAAGAAATAATTCATATTTTGAATCTGGAGGCAGATCCAAGGATTGGGAAAATTATAGAAAAAGTCAAGAAGGCTCAATTTGAAGGAAAAATAAAGACCAAGAAGGAGGCGGTGGATTTCATAAGAGAAATAGATTATCCAACCCGCCGGATTCGCCGGGGCGAATGAGACCCTGAAACAAGTTCAGGGGAGAGAAAGGACTTTTTGCAAGTCCGTCTTATTTAAGTTCAAAGTGCTGGAGCTTACAAACCTCTTCAGAAATTGATAAAAAACTATATTTTACTTTATATAACAGCTGAATATCCTTGATATTGCAGGATAAATAACAGCGGGATGTTATCGAACAGCGCCTTTTACGGC
>CAVZMO010000047.1:0-65674 GCA_963776195.1 Thermodesulfovibrionales bacterium | reverse complement strand
ATGCCTTAGCTTCCCCAGACAACTGGCAAGCCCTCCGCTTATCTCCCTTAATGATTGTGCCCTCCCTAATTGGCAAAATATCATCGCTACGAATTGCTGCCAGCAGGTAAACCCCTTTGCTCCTCTTTCGGCCTTGGTCTCTATCACTGCTCGGTAAAATTCCTTCTTAGAAAAAATCTGTAGAATCTGTCCAAAGATGCTGCTAAACTTATTCATATATCCCTCCGATCTTGGTTTCTATTTTTGTTCGCACATCTATAGTACCTTGATCGGAGGTTTTCTAAAACCTGTTTTAGACAGATCTGTGAAAAGATAAGAATTAAATAATATCAATATGTTTTATTAGGCGGCATTCGGCATTTTGTGGTAATAAGGACTAAAAACCGTTTCGGTATAACATAGGATTCTTGTCAATTTCTCATTATTCCCTTTTGTCCTCAGCAGAATTTTGTCATTTCTGGAATGTGCAGTGTAGGACGAAGGAGCAAGCCGATCCCAGAAATCTCGCAGGGCATTTCTTTCTATGTCAAGTGTTTGCTGACGAACTTTTTTTCTTTGATTGTCTTAAGGAGTTCAAGTCGTTTTTTCGTAAGTACCTTTCGCATCTCTTTCAGATTATTGAAATAGATTGGCAACAACGGCGGAACGGGTCACAGTTTTGCTTCGAAACAGTCAGCAATCATTTCCCTGTTCTCTTTAGCTCAACTAACCATTCCCTAATGAAGGCATTTATCCTGGTTCTTACCGCGGGGCCCGCTTCCTCAAAAGGCTTATAGGACAACTTCTTGATGACAGGCTTAAGAATCATATATCCTTCCTCCGACCAGATAACGCCGATCTCATTATTTTCCAGATCACGTATCTTTTCTTTGATATCGAATTCCACGGCATCATACTCGGTTAAGACCACACTCACTAAATCGGGATACAGCTTTTGAATATCCTCGAAAGCAACGCCGTCCTTTGCCTGTGTCTGGAGTTCCGGGGAGATCACGATCTTTCTGTATTTGTCGCCTTCTTTGTATTTGACAACCAATGATTCAACAAATTTTTCTTCGGGCAGATCCTTCAGTTTTCTGTCAATAAGCTCGCATATCGCAAGGTATCCTCGGAGATAATCGGCCTGCCGCTGATTTAATTCATACTTTAAGACCAATGCTTCATACCTTGTCATATCAGCTTCTATATTCAACCTTCTTGCCTCCTCGTAGAGGGCCTTTTCATTCTCAATATCCTCGGAAATATTCCCGCTTCTCCACAAGACATCCTCGATGTCCAATTTGGCTAATACATAAGAAGAATCGGCAACATACGCTTCTCTCTTATCGATGTTCTTAACATCAGCCAATAACGCTTCAGACTTCTTCTCATCACCTGCCGGCAGAGCTTTATCTTTTTCTTCCGGAACCTTTGACGAATCGTTTTTTGCCGGCAGTATTTCCTTCTCATTCTCGGCAGAATTCACGTCGGGCTCTTCCTTCTTTTTTTCTCCATCACCTTGCTTGAGGCCGCCTTCAGGTATCCCGATGTTGTCTTCCGACGCCGTCTTTATCTCCGGTTCGGGTGGCAGATTCTTTTCAACCTTTATTGAAGCAGGCTCTTCACTTGCTGGTTGCTGACCATCTTTCTCACCCGGCGGCGCCTGCTTTTCTACCTCAGCGGAACTCACGTCAGGGATCTCGCTCTTCTTTTCTGCGCTGCCCGTCTCTACGCTCTCTGCCGGTACACTTGCTTTATCTTCCAAGGGCGCCTTATCGATCATTGCCGTTTCCGCCAGTGGCAGATTCTTTTCAACCTTTATTGAAGCAGGCTCTTCAATTGCTGGTTGCTGACCATCTTTCTCACCCGGCGGCGCCTGCTTTTCTACCTCAGCGGGACTCACGTCAAGGATCTCGCTCTTCTTTTCTGTGCTGCCCGTCTCTGCGCTCTCTGCCGGTACCCTTGCTTTATCTTCTGACGATATCTTCTCGATTATCTCCAGTTCCCTTTTCACATACTTGATATACGGACTTTCCGGGAATTGCTGCCTTATATCGGAGAAAACCTTTTCGGCTTCTTCAAACTCCTTTAGCTGCACGGAAGATTTCCCGAGCCAAAACATCACAGCATCTTTAAGAGAACTGTCGGGGTACGCTTTCAGAAATACCCTGAATTCCTCCACGGCTTTTTGGGGCTGGTACGAGAGATAATATTCATAACCTCTGTTAAAGAGATCGACCTCCCGGTAAGAGGCATGAGCATCAATCGCAGAAAGAAGCGTGAAAAGCAAGAATATGAAGATTATTGACTTTGATTTATTGTTATAGAAGACTTCTCCCATAATGCCTTAATCCATTCATTGTATATCTTGTCTCTCTTTTGTTTGTACAGAGTACCGTATATTTCTTCTTTGACTTCATCGCATGTCCTAAAAATCTCGTCGCTTTTGCCCGCGAGTTGAAGAATATATACCCCTTCACTGACCCAAATAGGGTCACTGATCTCGCCCTCCTTCAGTGAAAATGCCTTACTATCTAAAGGCGGGATTAATGCCCCTCTTGTGAATTTACCTAACATTCCGCCCTGGCTTCTCAGTGGTTCGTCAGAATATTCATTTACAAGCCTGTCGAAATTATATCCGTCTTTCAACAACGTCGTTATCCTTAGTGCTCTCAGTTTCAGGTCGGTAATCTCCGTAACCGATGCATCTTCCCTCAATTTGAGAAAGATTGCCTTAACTTCCACTTTTTGAGGGCTCAAAAGGAATTCTTTCTTATTTTCCCGGTAAGATTGCTGAATCTCTTCATCCCTGATAATGACCTTTGAATCCACGTCGCTGCCGACGAGTTTTGATAACAGCGCCTTCCCCTTTAGTATCTGCTGATAACTATTTATGCTCAGCCCTTCTTCTTTAAGAAAGTTTTCCAAGTCCTCCTGAGACAGGCCATTCTGTGATTTAAATTCTTCGACCATCTTTTCCACCTCAATATCACTGGCCTCAAACCCCTTCCGTTTAGCTTCCTGGATAATAATCTTCTCTTCCACCATTTTTTTTAATAATGCCTCATCAACCTCATCCTTATTTTCTCTCTCCGATCCCCTGGCAAATTGCTTATACTCCGTAAAGGTGATTATTTCACCCCCGACCGTCGCGATAACCCTGTCCACGGTAAGCCCGAAAGCGGACTTTCCCGTTAACGAAAAAATCAGGAGAAGAGAAAATATAACAGCAATGTTAAGCGGAAAATGACAGGATTTTATGCCGTTAAACTGCTTTGTTTTCATGAATGGAATGCAACAAAGAGCTTGTCATAAGTGCTCATGATGTGCTCGGGAATGACTCTGACTTCATCAAAAACAGTCATAAAACTTGTGTCTCCGGCCCATCTCGGTACCATATGAAGGTGGATATGCTCTTCCATACCCGCTCCGGCGATCTTGCCGACATTGATCCCCATATTGAACCCTTCAGGCATAAAAGCCTTTTTAATCGATCCCATCGCATGTTGCGTTACCTTGATAAAATCGAGCAACGCTTCATCGCCTAAGCCTTCCAAGGTGGAAACGTGAAGATAAGGCACAACCATAATATGGCCGTTATTGTAAGGGAAGCGGTTCATGATAACAAAGTTATGTGAACTCCGGTAAAGGATGAGATTCTCTCTGTCCCTATCCTGCTTCGGCAGTTCACAAAAAATGCAACCTTTTGTCTTGTCGGATAATATATAGCTCATCCTCCACGGCGCCCAGAGTACCTTCATTCATCCTCCGTAAGAATAGAGTAATTACTCATTACTTTTCTAATCTCTCAAGGACCTTTTGCGCATCACTCCATGTAAGCCATTTGTCCTTCGGATTTCTCATAAGGTACGCAGGGTGAAACGTCGGCATTAAAGCGATGCCCAGGTAGTCGAAGAATGTTCCGCGGATCGCCGTTATCTTCAGTTTTGCATCCCCTATGAGCGTGAGGGAGGAGATCCGTCCGAGGGACATTATGACATCGGGATTGATAATCTTGATCTGCCTCTCGAGGAAACCTTTGCATGCCTCTATCTCGTCACTTTCAGGGTCCCTGTTCATCGGTGGCCTGCATTTCACGATATTTGCGATATAAACATCCCCTCTCCGGAAACCCATTTTTTCGATAAGCCTTGTGAGGAGCATGCCCGCATCTCCAACAAAAGGCCTCGCCTGAAGGTCCTCCTCTCTGCCGGGGGCCTCGCCGATAAACATAAGCCTTGCGTCCGGATCACCTTCGCCAAAAACCAGATGTGTCCTTTTTTCAGAAAGTCTGCACCGCCTGCAATCGCCGACCTCTTCACGCAATGCCTTCAATGCTGCCTCTTTAAGCGCGCCGCTTTGTCCCTTTTCGCGCACAGGCGGATTCGTGCTTTCCCTCTTGTCCGAAGTGATAGAAACGGAGGTTCTCAATATTCGGGGCCGGCCTGGGATCAAATTCCTGTCCTTAAGTTTTATCGGAAGTCTTTCAAAGCCAAGAGCCTCATAAAACTCAAGCGCACTCTTTATATTTTCAGCAATATTTTGTCATTTCTTACTATGCACAAAACTATACTTACAAGAATAATGAGGCAGGCATATGCATCTTCCGCTTAACCTTCCTATCTCTCCCCCCATTTCAACTTTGTCCTGAGTATCTGGAAATAGTCTCTTTCGCAGGGGATAAAGAGTCTTGTCTTGAATTCGGATTTCTTAACCTCAACGGTATCATTCTGCCTTAAGGAGAAACCCACCTGACCGTCGATCGTCAGGAACACATCTTCATTCCGAGATCTCATCACTATATCGACAACGACGTTGTCGGGCAGGACAATCGGCCTGTTAGTGAGTGTGTGAGGACATATCGGAGCAAGGACTATAGTGTTCAGTGTCGGATAAAGGATGGGACCTCCGGCAGAAAGAGCATATGCCGTAGAACCGGTAGGACTCGATACTATCAGACCGTCTGCCTTAAACGTTGCAACATAACTGTGGTCGATATACGTCTCAAGGTCTATTATCCTTGCAAGAGCTCCCTTATTGACAACGACATCGTTTACAACCAAATATTCCGCAATACATTCGCTGTGCCTGAAAACACAGGCGGTGAGCATAATCCGTTCTTCAACAGAACACTCTCCCGAAAGTACCTTATCGAGGACCTCGTAGAGTTCATCCCTCGTGACCGCCGTTAGAAATCCAAGTCCTCCCGTGTTCACTCCGAGTATCGGGATCCCTTTCTCGCCCACGAGCCTGGCCACACTCAGCATTGTACCGTCTCCGCCAAGAACAACTATGATGTCCGCCACCGAGGGTATTTGTGAGCGCGGAGTACCCCCCACATTCAGGACGGATGCGGTCTCATTGTCCACGTATGCTTCACAGCCTTTTTGTCTGAGCCAGGGAAGGAGTTCCTTCAATATGGCTATCGGTTCGGGTATACCCGTCTTACAGACTATGCCGATCTTTTTCATCGATACCTTCCAGCGCTATTTCCCTTGTATTTTCATCAATGGATTTTAACCATACTTTGATCGCATCTTCCGGTAACCCTTCTTCCGCTTTTTCCGCCCATTCGATAACCGAAACGCCACCGCCTCCTATATGTTCCCATAGCCCCAGTTCGTAAAGTTCCTCCTCTTTCCCGACCCTGTACAGATCTATATGGACAAAGGGAGGGATGGTATCATATTCGGAAATTATCGTAAAACTGGCGCTCACGATATCCCGCTCATCGATACCGAAAGCATGTGCAATCCCTTTTACCATCACCGTTTTCCCCGCACCTAATTCCCCATAAAGGCAGACGACATCTCCCGGCATTAAGAGTCTCCCCAATCTGACGCCGAGAGCTTTTGTCTCATCAGGGCCTTTACTTATATATTTTTTCATAGAACGGCATATTTTTAAAATACCCCGATGAATCCTCCTTGCCTTCCACCGAGATCTCTGTGATATCGGTATGAATGAAAGTCCTGGGGATTGCAATGGGTGCATATATTCGAGATCCATATATTCTCCTCCGGAATTCCCATGGACACCGCCTGAAGCACATTTACAGAGGGAAGATCGACATAATATTTTCCGTTCATGGGCGCATAATACTCCCCCTCACCCAAGACATTATAAATAGCATCTTTTACTTCCTGACCGACTTCATAGCATTTGTTCCTGATACTCGGCCCGAGAGCTATCCTGATATCCTCAGGCACTGAATTAAAACAATCGATCATCCGTCTGATGGCCTTTTTTAATACCTCTAATGCGGTACCCCGCCATCCGGCATGCACGGCGCCGATAACCGACTTTCTCCTATCAAAAAGAAGAATCGGGACACAGTCGGCAACCTGAACACCTATTAATACCCCTTTTCTTTGGGTGAGGACGGCGTCTGCGATCTTCGGACCGAGGTCCGAATGGAGCACCAATACCTTATCGGTGTGTTTCTGTACAGGCAAATATACGTTCTCCTTTTCTATATCGAGGATGTTACAGATCTTCCCTATATCCGCTCCTACTGATTTTTTGGTGAAAAATGCCTTTATACGACCATCGAATATATCGGGGTGGATCAGGTTATCCATTTTTTTCTTTCTTTAAGAAAAATGAGATGAAGCAGATGTTGTCAAAACATTATTCTCTTGATACCTCGGTGTCCCACTGACAGTTGGCATGTGAAATGTTTTCATTTATGATCAATAAAGGATAGTTTCAATAAATCATCAAGGTAAATACATTCATTATCAATATCTGTTTCATCCTCTTAAGTTTCAAGAGAGTGGAACGCAACCGGTATCTTATCTATTATATCAGTCGCGATCAATGAGTGTTGCCCTTTTTCGGCTGCAGCGATATCACCGGAAAGGCCGTGCATATAAACTCCGAGAATACACGCCTGCAATGGGTTCCTGTTCTGTCCTAACAAACCTGAAATCATTCCCGTCAGCACATCCCCCGTTCCTGCCGTAGCCATGCCCGGGTTTCCCGTTGGATTAAGAAAAGCCTTTCCATCAGGAGTGGCAATGACCGTGGGGACACCCTTGAGCACAAGAAAAGTCTTTGTTTCTTTGGTGAAGGACACAGCCGTGTTGATCCTGTCTTTTTCTATATCAGAGATACCGGCTCTAAAGAATGGGGCCTTTCCCGAATCTCGACCCGTGCTCTCAGACTCCCCCAACAGTCTCGCCATTTCACCCGGATGGGGTGTCAGGATAACAGGGGCCTTCGCCTTTGCAAAGATCTTTCTGTCTCCTTTCAGAGAATTTATTCCGTCCGCGTCTATTATAATCGGAGATACGGCGCCCCTGATTAATTTCTTCACCAGTCTTCTCGTATCTTCGCTCACGCCTATGCCCGGTCCGATCGCAAGTATGTGAGAAGCTTTATCAATGAAATCGAGGATCCCGCGGTGTGCCTTCTCTGAAAGTGTGCCATCTCCTTTGTCAGGCAGGAGCAGGACCATCTCTTCTGTAACGCGAGACTGGACGACATCCGCCAGAGACTCGGGAACACCTAAGGTAACGAGTCCAGCGCCTGTCCTCAAACACGCCTTTGCAGCCATAAGAGCAGCACCCGTCCTGCCCCTTGAACCGGCGATAATAAGTACGCGGCCATAATCGCCCTTATTGGAATAATTCCTTCTGACGGGAATCATCGCCGATACTTCTCTTTTCTCGATTAGTTCAATGTCCGATCTTCCGGGGTCCAGCAACTCCCGTGGAAAACCTATATCCTCGACAAAAAGTCTCCCTGATAACTCGGCGCCGGGATACAAGAAGTGGCCCCTTTTGGGAAGACCGAAGGCAACGGTATGGTCCGCCCTTACAGCAGCTCCCATTACCTGCCCGCTGTCCGATGAGACGCCGGATGGAATATCTACGGAAACAACGGGCAGTCCCGATTCGTTGATCAAACCAATTACCTCCGAGAGGTTGCCCGTGACCCTTTTGCTCAGTCCTGTGCCCAAAATGGCGTCGACGATCAACGAGTGACGGCTGAAGATGGAAGCGTGACAAGTGAGAAGCTCTCCAATTGGTTGAACAGAAACCCCGAGTTGCATTGCAGCCTTATATTGGAATAAGGCATCGCCCTTCAGCTCTTCAGGCATCGATATGAGAAAAACCTTAACGTCCCATCCTTCGTTATGGAGGTCTCTCGCAACTGCCAATCCATCGCCTCCGTTATTTCCCCTTCCCGATATTACGATAATCCTTTTACGGCCATAGATTTCCTTAATCCTTGCTGCAACGGCCATTCCGGCCCTTTCCATAAGTACGGCTCCGGAGATTCCGTATTCTTCGACGGTCTTCCTGTCAAGCTCCCGCATTTCTTCTGCAGTAACGATTTTCATTCTTAGTGGTCCCCTTTTTGCGTGAAACTGTAAAATAATGCAAAGGTCATATTCGGCATGTTATAATAAAAAATTATTTTTCCCTAAAAGAAGTTTACTAATATAATTATAGCATCACTTTAAGAAATGTCCACGATCACGAGTATGAATATGCGGCAATATGCAGTTGCCATTTTCATATTCGGACTATTGACCTTAAGGAGAAATGGGAAGACATGACCGAAAAGATGATACAAACTCGCGGCAAAAAAAGGCAGAGGCTCGGTGAACTTCTTGTTGAACACGGCCTGATCAATACGAACCAATTGAAAGACGCTCTGAAAAGACAAGCCCAACAAGGCGGACAGTTAGGTTCTATTCTGGTAGAGATGGGGCACATCACGACCGATGATCTTTTAAGCTTCCTCAGCCATCAGCTTGGAATCCCGTCAGCAAACCTTTTAAAAAAAGATATCTCGCCTGAATTACTGAAACTCATGCCTGTCGAAAAAATTAAGTCCATGAAAGTGATTCCGATCGGCATTTCCGAAAATTCAATAACTCTTGCCATGGTGAATCCCAGCGATATGATTTCTATCAGGGATATCGAGTTTTCCCTGGGGAAGAGGGTCATTCCCGTTGTAGTCCCTGCAGCGCAGATGGAGGCCGCTATTCAAAGCATTATTTCACATCCTGAAGATTTTCTCACCGGTGAGACTATTCAAAAGCAGGTGCGTAAGATAGAAACGGAGAAGGCACCTCCGCTGTTGTTTTTGCTAAAATATCTGGCAACTTCTCCTGCAACTGATATGCTGCTCACCGCCGGCATCCCGCCTTGCATAAAACTCAGCAATGATATGGAGAGGACGTCGATGGACTCCCTTGCGCCTTCTGATTGTGAAAAATATGCCAGAGAATTGATGACTGAAAAAGATTGGAAAACGTTCCTGGTAAAGGTGACCACGATCTCGCGGTCACATATCCCGAAATCGGCCGCTTCAGAGTAAATCTGTACAGGCAGAGAAACTCTATTTCGATCACATTGCGGCGTATCATAGATATCCTCCCTTCGTTAGAAGAACTTGGATTGCCCGTATGGACTAAAGAATACGTTCTGATGCCGCAAGGGCTGATTCTTATCGCGGGCCCCGCCGGTCATGGAAAAACAACTACGCTCGCCGCCATGGTTGATATTATTAACAGCTGCAGAAAATGCAATATTGTTACTCTTGAAGACCCGATCGAGTACTTGCATAAGCATAAGAAAAGCAATGTAAATCAAAGGGAAGTCGGACTGGATACCCAGTCTTTCCAGGAAGGCCTTAAACATGTCTTCAGACAGGACCCCGATGTTATTGTCATTGGTGAGATGAGAGACGCTGACAGCTTTGCGATCGCCTTACAGGCGGCAGACACCGGACATCTTGTGATTGCCACGGTACATGCAAGTACGGCGGCATCAACGATAGAAAGGATCATCAACATCTTTCCACCCCATCAGCAGAACCTCATCAGAACACGAATTGCCGACAACCTCTTGTTTGTTCTCTCACAGAGACTGGTTGCTCTGAAAAACGCCGAAGGCAGGGTGCTTGCCTACGAAAAGATCCTAAACAGTTTCGGCATAAAAAATCTCATCCGGGAAGGCAAAACCCATCAGATAAAATCTCAGATGCTGAGCGGCACGGATGAATACAGTTCCTTAGAATCATCACTCGCGAAACTGCACCTTTCCGGTCTTATTAATTTCGAGGAAGGGCTTCGTTTCTCCGAGAATAAGCAATTCTATAAAGACCAGACAAAGATCGCATGATTACCGGGTCAAACGTTCGCTGAGGCTTCTTCGAATCTCTGTGATAATCACTGAACTTTTATTACTGAACAAAGCTTCAAGGCTACGGAATTTTGAAAATTCCTTGTCTTATCTTTCTGAACATCTTAAAATATTAACTTGGAGAGTGATCTAAAACGGTGGGACAAGAAAAAAGAACGTCATTCGTCGACAAAATATGGGAATCGCTTGCCTCGGTCAAACTTGCGATTATCATATTCGCCTTAATTTCCGTCACCTCGATCATAGGTACGGTTCTGGAGCAAAGGGCCGAACCCGCAAAGAATCTTCAGATATTAGCCAAACTCTTCAGCGAATCCCTCGCACCGGGTTTATACAACTTTTTCGACAGCCTCGGGTTTATGGATATGTATCATTCATGGTGGTTCACGGGCTTATTGGTGCTGTTTTCCGTCAATCTGGTTATCTGCTCTCTCGACAGACTGCCGAGGATATGGAAACTGGTAAAAGAACCGATCGAACCCTTACCTGAAGAAAGACTGAAAAAATTTATCATCAACAGGGAGATAGTACTCAAAGGGAAACCCGATAAAGTCAAGGACCCGGTTACAGGCGCGATGAAAAGTGCGCGGTTTCGCTTCAACGAGGTACAGGAAGAGAAGGGATACCAGTTCTTGCCCAGAAAGGAAATTACAGCAGGCTCGGCGTATACCTGACCCATTTCAGTATTCTTTTTATTTTGATCGGCGTCGATCATAGGCGTACGCTTCGGATTTAACGGATTCCTGAACCTTCCCGAAGGCGAGGTATCGAATGTGGCTGTCTCAAACACGGACAAAGAAATTCCCTTGGGCTTTGATATCAGATGCGACAACTTTGATGTCGAATTTTATGACGATTCCGACATGCCGAAGGAATACAAAAGCTGGCTCACTATAATAAAAGACGGCAGGGAGGTCCTGAAAAAGATCGATAGCGGTAAATGACCCTCTGACCTATGAAGGCATAACCTTCTATCAGGCAAGTTATGGACTTATACCCGACAGTATGAAGAGGGGAATATTTATCTTTAATGTCGTTTCAAAGGACGGGACAATCCAGCAACACTCAATTTGAGATTCGGGGATACCTTTCAAATACCCGGTACCGATATCTCCGGAAAGATCGTGAACTTCAGCCCTGCCCTGAAAATGGACGAACACGGACACGCGTCCACCTATACGAACATGATGAATAATCCCGCAGTGTATATAGACTTTTCAGAATCGGGAAAACAGCACAGTTTCTGCCTGGATATTGAAAAGGCATCCGGAAACATGGCAGCTGCCCGACGGCAGCAGGGTTGAATTCCTTGATTACTGGGGAGTTGAATACACGGGATTGCAGGTGAGAAAAGACCCGGGAGTATGGGTTGTATATTTCGGGTGCATTACCATGAGCATAGGGCTCTTTATCGCGTTCTTCATGAGCCACCGCAGAATATGGGTCAAGATCACCGAAGACAAGAATAATACAAGGGTAGTTATCGGTGCGACCGCCAACAAAAACAGGGCTGCCTTTGAAAGGAAGATAGACAAAATGATCTCCGTCCTCACCAAAAAACAGGAAGGGGTGAAATAGATGGACAGTTCCTTTTTCTTCGGAATTTCAACCATGGCCTACATACTGGCCATGATCATTTATATTACCTATCTGGCGTTCAAAAAAATGCAGGTCGGGATAACCGCCACAACAGTCACGATCATAGGGTTTGTATCACAGACCTTGGCAATCGCGCTGAGATGGGCGGAATTTGCCGAGTTGAGCGGCATGGGGTTTTTGACGGTCGGCGCCGCTCACAAACCTTTATGAATCACTCACATTTTTTGTATGGTGCCTGATATTGGGATATCTCATAATCGAGTTCAAATTCAAGAACCGCTCGTTCGGGGCGTTTATCACGCCCGATTGCGGGGCTTGTATTGGCTTTTATCGATTTATCGGGGGTCTCAAAAGATATTCAGCCCCTGGTACCCGCTCTGAAGAGCAACTGGCTCCTTGCGCATGTGACGATGAGCTTTATCGCTTATGCCGCCTTCTCCTTGTCCTTCAGTACGGGACTTATGTACCTTATCGTGAAAACCGAGAAAAGAAGCGATGCGGCATATATATTCTGGACAATTACATTCGGCATATTCGTGGTCGTTTTTGTTTCGATGGGGATTGATTTCCTCACCTTTAAAGTCAAGGTGAGACCGGAAGTTTTTGTGCAAAGCTATCTCTTTAAGACATCGTTCCTTAATCCCTCTGCTGCCGTCAAAATCCTGAGCTGGACGATATCGGTCGCTGATATTATTCGCGTCTGGAGATACGGCCCGATACTGAAGACGGTGATAGAGAAATTCAATGTCAGCTCCGATATTCTCGATGAAATTACTTATAAGAGTATCGCCATAGGGTTTCCCATATTTACGCTGGGCGGCCTCATATTCGGTGCGATCTGGGCCAATCAGGCATGGGGAGTTTACTGGAGTTGGGACCCGAAAGAGACCTGGTCGTTAATCACGTGGTTTATCTATGCCTTTTATCTTCATGGAAGGATGATCAGGGGATGGAAAGGGAAGAAGGTTGCGATCGTAGCCGTGGTAGGTTTCATGGCCGTGATATTTACCTATCTCGGAGTGAATTTATTGCTCTCCGGTCTCCACGCGTACGGGTCGAGATAGAACCTTGAAACTTTCGTTTTTTCGCAACACCATAAAAAACAAAATCAAGATTTACGGAGGTTAAGACTTTATGAATAATATAAAAACTCTTGTCCTGCTCGTGACGTTGACGCTCATACTCATCTGGGCAGGAGGCGCGATCGGCGGCAGGCAGGGTATGACCATAGCGCTGATCTTTGCATTAGGGATGAACTTCTTTGCCTACTGGTTCAGTGATAAAATCGTCCTCAGGATGTACCGCGCAAGGGAAGTTACCGAGTCGGAAGCACCCGAACTTTATGGTATTGTGAGGAGGCTTGCACAGAGGGCGGAAATACCGATGCCGAAGGTCTATATGATGGATGAGGAACAGCCGAATGCCTTCGCAACCGGTAGAAACCCAAAGCACGCGGCTGTTGCCGTGACAACAGGCATTATGCGCCTTTTAAGCCCTGAAGAGCTTATGGGTGTCATAGGCCATGAACTCGCCCATGTCAAGCACAGGGACATCCTTATCAGCACGGTCGCCGCGACAATCGCCGGTGCGATCAGTTATCTTGCCCAGATGGCCCAATGGGCAATGATATTCGGCGGCAACAGGGGGGATGATGAAGAGGGAGGAAGTCCTATCGCAGCCTTTGTCATGATGATCGTAGGTCCGATAGCCGCCATGATCATCCAGATGGCTATCTCACGATCGAGAGAATACGTCGCAGATGAGGGCGGCGCAAGAATCGCCGGAAATCCGCGATATCTGGCGAGCGCACTAAGAAAGCTCCAGTGGGCGTCTCAGAAGATTCCCATGGATGCCAACCCGTCAACGTCCCATTTGTTCATCGTTAACCCATTATCAGGTGGGGGAATATTGAAACTCTTCAGCACCCATCCCCCGATCGAGGAACGGATATCAAGGCTCGAGTCCATGAGCCTTTAATCAGCCTGAGGCGAATTAAATTGGGCTTGACTCTAATCACCTTCATCACCCAAAATATTGCTATTCTATGAATGCTCTGGTAACGGGAGCTACAGGCTTCATAGGAAGCCATCTATGCGAGGAACTCGTCAAGAGGGGGTATAAGGTTACCTGTCTGTCGAGAACAACCTCTAACCTCAAATGGATCGAAAACCTCGACATCAGATTATCCAAAGGTGACTGCACAGATGGTGACTCGCTTCTCAGCGCAGTCGAGGGCGCCGACTACATCTTTCATCTCGCGGGACTCACAAAGGCAACGTCGGAGGATGCTTTTTTCTGCATCAATGCAAAAGGGACAGAGAATTTGATAAAGGCCGTATCACGGAGAAATCCGGGGCTGAAAAGATTCGTCTACTTGAGCAGCCTCGCCGCGATAGGCCCCAGCAGAGACGGGACGCCTATCCGGGAAGACGCGCAGCCCGCTCCGGTGTCGAGCTACGGCAAGAGCAAGCTGGAAGGTGAAAAAGCGGTCTTGAGATATAACGGTTCGATACCCGTTACCATACTCAGACCTCCCGCAGTTTATGGACCGAGAGACAGGGACATGCTTGTCATGTTCAAGATGATCAAAAAAGGTATTTTCTTTGACCTGGGGAAATGTTATTATTCATTGCTTTATGTTGATGACCTCGTTCAGGGTATAATATTGTGTGCCGAAAACAAGAAGGCTGAAGGGAAGGTTTACTTCTTATCTGACACCAAAATTTATTCGGGAGAGGAAATAGCGATGGAAATATCCTCAGCGCTTAATGTAAAAGCTATACCGCTGAAAATTCCAAAATTCGCTATGCCGTTTTTTGCATTTATAGGAGAAAAAATCAACAAACAGGGTATCATCAACAGGGACAGGATTAAGGATTTCAGACACTCGCACTGGATATGCGATCCTCAAAAGATGACAAAAGAAATCGGCTTTATTCCAAGAGTTGGACTAAAGGAAGGGATAAAATGGACGGCAGATTGGTACAGGATTCACAGATGGCTGTAAACAAATCAACAGACATATTTGATAAGTGTTTAAGATTCCACAAGGCCAAAGACCTTATTTCCCATGGTTTATATCCTTATTTCAGAACTATCGAAAGCGCCCAGGACCCGGAGATCATCATGAACGGCCGGAAAATGATTATGGTAGGATCTAACAATTACCTGGGACTTACGAGTCATCCGAAAGTCAAAGAGGCCGCGATCTCGGCGATAAGAAAATACGGCACCGGATGCGCCGGTTCCAGGTTCCTCAACGGCACCCTTGACATACACGTACAACTCGAAGAGAAACTCGCCCGCTTCATGCGCAAAGAGGCAGCACTCATCTTTTCTACCGGGTTCCAGGTCAATTTGGGTGTCATCTCCGCCCTTGTCGGGAAAGACGACATTGTCGTAATCGACAAAATGGACCATGCAAGTATCATCGACGGCTGCAGGCTCTCCTTCGGCGATATAAAGAAGTACCGGCACAACGATATGACTGACCTCGAAAGACTTCTCAATGAATATGAAGACAAAGACAAACTGGTGGTCATTGACGGCGTTTTCAGTATGGAAGGAGACATCGCCCCCCTCCCGGAGATCATCACCCTTGCCAAAAAATACGGGGCACGGTTGATGGTCGATGACGCGCACGGCATCGGGGTACTGGGAAAGACAGGGAGAGGCACATCAGAACATTTCGGCATCGAAGATGAGGTCGATCTGATCATGGGAACATACAGCAAATCTCTTGCATCCATCGGAGGCTTTATTTCCGGTTCGGCCGATGTAATCCATTATATAAAACACTCTGCGAGGTCTTTGATATTCAGCGCAAGCCCTCCCCCCGCGTCCGTTGCTTCCGTAAGCGCTGCCATAGACATCATCGAGGATGAGCCCGAAAGAAGAGAACAGTTGTGGAAGAACACGACAAAGATGCTGAACGGCTTCAAGGCACTCGGCTTTCAGACCGGACATAGTGAGACACCGATCATCCCGGTTATCGTGGGCGAGGATGAGAAGGCGTTTGTCATGGCCATGATGCTTCAGGACGAGGGAGTATTCGCCAATGCGACGGTCACCCCGGCCGTCCCTGCCGGTATGGCCCTGATAAGGACGAGTTATATGGCAACCCATACGGACCATCATCTCGACATCGTGCTCAGTGCCTTTGAGAAGATCGGGAGGAGATTAGGCATCATCGGATGATCGAGGTTATTGAGGTCAAAAGTCCTAAAGACCTCAAAGACTTTCTTAGATTACCTTTCGGTCTCTATTCGAAGGACAACTTCTACGTCCCTCCCCTCATGAAAGAGATGCGCAAACACTTTTCGGAGGAAAATCCGTTCTTTCACCACGCAAAGGTGAGATATTTCCTTGCAAAGAAAGAGGGGAGGATCGAGGGAAGGATAGTCTCGATAGTCAATCGGCAGCATATCGAGTTTCATAAAGAAAAGGCCGGTTTCTTCGGTTTCTTCGAGGCATCAAATGATTACGAAATTGCCTCGGCCCTTCTTGATACGGCTTCTAAAGCGCTGAGAAAAGAGGGAATGGCTATCATGCGCGGGCCGATGAATTTCTCGACAAACGAAGAATGCGGGTTCCTGATCGAGGGTTTTAACAGTCCTCCCATGCTCATGACACCCTATAATCCTCCCTATTACAACAATCTCATGGAAAAAAGCGGCATGCTGAAAGCGAAAGACCTCTATGCATATATCCTCGATATGCCTGAAGAACCCCCGAAGAAAATCCTCAGAGTCGCAGGAATCGCCGAAAAAAGCGGTGTGCGCGCCAGGCCGCTCGACCCAAAAAAGTTCGATTCAGAAATGAAAATATTTCAGGAGGTATATAACTCGGCCTGGGAAAAGAACTGGGGGTTTCTACCCTTGAATGATGAAGAACTCGCCTATCTCGGAAAAAACTTAAAACCCGTTATAATCCCTGAACTGATATGGATTGCGGAAAAAGACGGCGCACCCGTAGGTTTTCTTGGATTATTGCCTGACTTTAACTTTGTCCTCAAACACATGAACGGGAAAATGAACCCGGCAAGTATCATTAAAGCGCTCTATTATTCAAGAAAGATAGAAGACCTCAGGCTCCTCCTTCTCGGCATTAAGGCGGAATACAGAAACAGAGGCGTTGACGCCTTACTATTCCGGGAAGGTTTCTATAAAGTGAAAAAAGGCGGATACAAAAGGGTCGAATTCTCCTGGATACTTGAAGACAATATCCCGATCCAGAGGATTGTTGACATGATCGGTGGCAGACTTTACAAGAAATACAGGATCTATGAAAAGAGACTATGATTCCCGGCTGACAACAGCCGACTCTTTAGCGGGGTTTATTACCCAGATGTTCCCAAACTCCCTTTCCTGATAGACCCTCGCGAGGCCGAGCCTGATGAGTTCAAGAAGCGCAACGAACGTCACAATGAGCTGCACCCTTGTTATGCCGTCTTTAAACAACCCCTCAAACCTGACCGTTTCCTGACCCTCCAGTATCTCCATGATTACAAACATCTTATCTTTTACCGTCAGAGTCTCTTTCGTTATCGAAACAACCTCGGGAGGGGCCTTGTCAAGGATCTTTTTGAACGCATCCAGGAGATCAAAGAGGCTGAGGTCAAAGAGACTAAGTTCACCCTCCTCTTCTTCAGATAAAGATACCGATTCCCGGCGAAAGATCTTCATCCAGTCCTCTTCCCTCGTCCTGAAATCCTGTGCCGCCTCCTTAAATTTCTGATACTCAAGGAGTCGCTGGACAAGTTCCTGCCTCGGGTCTTCCTGCTCCTCGGCAGTCTCTTCATCAGGCGGCAACAACATCCTCGACTTGATATGGATAAGGGTAGCAGCCATCACAATAAATTCACCCGCGATTTCGAGATTGAGCTCCTTCATGATTTCGATATACTCCAGGTACCGGCTCGTGATCTTGGCAATAGGTATATCATAGATGTCGAGCTTGTTTTCCCTGATGAGATGCAAAAGCAGATCGAACGGTCCTTCGAAAACCGGTAGTTTTATGTTAATGAGGTCATCCATGTATCCGTTATTATACACCAAAGAATAATGAATGATTTTCCACCCGCAAATCTAAACCATCAACTTGATGGAGCGCAAAAAAAAGGGTAATCGAAACCATTACCCTTTTTAATGTATACATCATTGAAGAGATGAACTATGCCGCTACGCTCTTCTCGGTCTCTTTCAGCCACAAGAGCCTTGATCCGTTGATGACAGAGGCATTGATTGACTCGATCAATTCTTCAGGTGACACATCGAATTCATCTTTTTTCACAAACGGGCTGTATGTGATTCTTGCCTGCACCTTCGATACCTTTTTGATCTCCGCTTCTGTCGGTCTCTTCAGAGCGGCGCCCATAACCTTCGAAAGGTCGATAAAAATATCACTGTGGCCCTTTGATTCTCCCTGGGGCTCTATGACTTTCTGAAGATATTTCATTCTTCCCATATAATCGATCATCGTACCGGAAGACTCCAGGAAGGTTGCTGAAGGCAGCACGATATCCGCCTGTTTCGCAAGCTCTGTGAGATGTGAATTCTGGACGATGAGGAAATCGATCCCTGCCGGTCTGCTCTGGAGAGGCACTTCACCAACAGCATAAAGGACCTTTACAGCGCTCTTAGCGCCATGCTCTTTGGTTTCTGCTACACCAACCATCTCTTTATAGGTCTTTCCTTCGGTTGTCAAACCCATCAGGGCAACACCCCTCGTGTTACTCTCGAGTCCAACGGATATCACCTTCCCTTTCATTAAAGCGATATTCGCCGACGATTCGAACAATGAAGGCGAAGCAAATATGAGCGGATCATTGGCCTCGGCAATGAGGGTCGCCGCTTTTTCCATGTCCTCCGTAATCTCCACATCTTTAACAGAAGATTCGAGCTGCTTCTCCGCTTTTAACCCCTTTGTAATTAAAGTCTTTGCGACACCTTTCAGGATGGATATCTCGTCCCCTTTGAGATTCAGGGTTGCCGCCTCTCCGATCTTTGTATCGGAGGAATTTATGACAATGAGCTTTGCCCCTCTGCAGACCCTCTTTCTTACAGAGGCGTCGAGTGCCGGAAGGACCCTCTCCCATTGGGACGGATTCAAGTTGACCAACATAATGAGGTCCGCCTTATCGATATCCGCTCTCTGGGAGTTCTTAAAAGAATCACTGTCTGCGTAGAGACTCATTGTAGTATCAAAGTGCTTGGTTTTGACGACATTCTGTGCAAGCCTTTTCAGGATCAAGGCGTCCTCGTTCGTTATTCCTGCAACGCTTATTATTCCAACGTCCCGGCCGGCGTTCTTGAGTCTATCGGCAACGATGCCGAGAGCGTCCGTCCACGTTGTCTCTCTGAGTTCACCGTCTACTTTTTTCAGAGGAGACATAAGTCTTGTCTCTGCCTCGATACAGTCGAAGCCGAACCTTCCGTAAGCGCAGATATACTTTTCTGCAGAGCCTGCCTCTGCCGCTGAGTTAATCTTCTGAACCCTGCCGTCTTTCGTGCTAACGCTGACGTCACAGCCGTTCCCGCATAAAAGGCAGACGGTGTTTGCCTTTTCATACTCCCACGCTCTCCCTTTATGCGATCTGTCCGACTCAAGAAGGGCATTGACAGGACATGCATCGACGCAGCTCCCGCAGAATGTGCACCCCGATTCCTGCAACGGCTTGTCGTTGGCGGTAATAACCTTTGATTCGATACCTCTTCCCATGAAATCGAGGACGTTTGTCCCCTGTTCCTTGCAGACCCTTACACACCTGCCGCAGAGGATACAGTATTCGGGGTCTCTCTTTATAAACGGATTTGCTTCATCAGTCGGATACCCCGACTTCTTTCTTGTAAAGGAAGATTCCTTCAGTTCAAAATCATATGCATACTGCTGAAGGTTGCAGCCCCCGGCTTTGGTACATGTCATGCAGTCCAGCGGATGCATGGAAAGGAGAAGGTCAATAACAAATTTTCTTACTTCCTGAACCCTCTCGGTCTTCGTATTGATTACCATGCCGTCTTTGACTTTTGTATTACAGGCTATGACAGGGGCCTTCAACCCTTCCACTTCTACCAGGCAAAGTCTGCATGCCCCTATACCTTTCATACCTTTGATGTAGCAGAGGTTCGGAATATGAATACCGGCAAGCTCCGCCGCATCGATAAGGTTCATCCCTGCCGGGGCCTCAGCCTGATTTTCCGTCTATCTGAAATTTGACCATCCTCTCCATCAAAAACCCTCCTCTATCTAAAGAAGTTATTCTCTAATTGATCGCATTTCAATTCTTAATGGTAGCCGCAACCTTTAGGTTGCGTGTCTTATGCTTCACATATCGGATACTCTTAAACACAGGCTGAAGCCTGCGGCTACCGCTACCGCACTAAATCTATTTGTTAATGAGATCCTCTATAACCACAGATATAAGTTCAATTGCCCCCGTGGGACAAGCAGTGACACACTCTCCGCACTTCGTACACCGCTTCTGCCTTATCTCGAAGGGAAGGTATCCTGATAAATAAGGCACTCTCTTTTCACCTGTTATGGCATCGAACTTGCACGTTTCCAGACATTTCCCGCACATGATACACAAATCGGGCTGTATGACATATTCGACAAGGCTTATGCATTCCTTCTTCGGACACACGCCGGAGACATGTTGTTCGAATTCTTCACCTGAGTTCGTAAGTGCATCGATGACAAATTTCCCGGTATCCTTCCCTTTCTTACAGAATGACCCCTCTATCATGTTCACGCCTATTCTGTTCAGCACCTGGATATCGGCGTGGCTGACCTCTCCGAGATGTTCTTTGATCCGGGTTAACCTGATCCTGGCTTCTGCCGTTCCGAGGGAACAGGGATAACATTTTCCGCACATCGGTCCGGCAAGGAACTCTTCGATAAAATAGAGGACTTTCTGCAAGGCGCATGCCCTCTCTTCAGCCTCTTTTTTTATATCTTCGAGTTTTCTTTCCTTTGTTAGACTTTCCTCACTCATGATTACTCCAAAAAATATCTATATTTTTACCGACGGATATTTCAATACACCGTCTCTGCCATATAGCAAATTTCAGGAAGCAGATACGAAACCAAATCTCTAAACGTAATCATCCCTATAATCTTATCGCCTTCAACAACAGGGAGATGTCTGATCTTTTTTCTCGAAGCGATGGAAATTGCCGAATGCACTTCCACTGAGGGATCGAATGTCGTAATCTCGCGCTTTCCCAGATTTTCTATGGCCGTATCAAGCGGAATATTCTTAAAGACACAGCGCACAATATCCCTCTCCGTAAAGAGACTCACCAGCTTGTCTTTATCATCGACCACAAAGATTCCGCTGACGTTTTTCTCGCTCATGACCTTTACCGCATCGTCCACAGTGCGCTCTTGCCGGACGGTTACGATCTCATATGGCCTTGATTCTAAAATATCCTTTAGCGTCATCCTCGTCCTCCTTTCCATGATTTCAATACTCTCCGGAGGTATTTTGAACTCCTCCTCCAGCTTCACGTACCTTTCCTTCTTTATTTTCACGGCCCCCACGGGACAGGCAAGATAGCATGCCTTGCATTTTTTGCAACGGTCCTGGTCGATAAAGAAACTCCTCCTCATCTCCTTTACGGCATCAAAAGCGCATGCCTGTTTGCAGAGGCCACAGAGGATACATTCATCATGCTCTATCATGAAGACACCCAGGTTGCATACTTTTGCCCTGCAGTATTTGTCCCTCACATGCTCTTCGTATTCATCACGGAAATACTTGATCGTCGTAAGAACGGGATTCGGCGCGCTCTGGCCGAGACCGCAGAGAGACCCTGCCTTTACAAGCTTTCCGAGACGCTCAAGCCTCTCGATATCACCGACCTCGCCATTGCCTGAGGTTATCTTCTCCAGTATCTGGAGCATCTGGTAAGTACCGATCCTGCAAGGCGGACACTTTCCCGCATGACTCGGCCTGCGTAAAAGAAAGGAAGAACTTTGCTATATCGACCATACAGTTGTCCTCATCCATAACAACCATACCGCCCGACCCCATGATCGAACCGACCTTCGTGAGTGAATCGAAATCTACGGGCAGGTCAAGATGCTGCTCGGGGATGCATCCCCCGAAGGGCCTCCTGTCTGAACGGCCTTGAATTTCTTATTCCCCATAATTCCGCCGCCGATGTCGAATATTATCTCCCTCAGGGTTATTCCCATCGGTACTTCAACAAGTCCTGTATTCTTCACCTTGCCTGTAAGTGCAAACACTTTGGTCCCGGGGGAACCTTGAGTCCCTATACTCAGGAACCAATCTGCACCGTTCTCGATAATCGGAGGTACACAGGCATAGGTCTCTACGTTGTTCAGATTCGAAGGGTATCCCCAGCTTCCCCCGCCTGGTTCCGAAAGCCTCGGAGGTCTCGGCCTGGGGAATCCTCTTTCGCCCTCTATTGATGCGACCAGGGCCGTAGCTTCCCCGCATACAAAGGCGCCCGCGCCTTCTTTGATCTGGACGGTAAAATCAAATCCCGTACCGAGAATATTCTCACCCAGTAAGCCCAGATCTTCAGCCTGTTTAATCGCGATGCCGAGATTTTTAACTGCCAGCGGATACTCATGACGCACGTATATAATTCCATATTTCGCACCGACGGCATATGCACAAATAAGCATACCCTCCAACAGGCTGTGGGGGTCGCCTTCCATGATCGACCTGTCCATAAATGCACCGGGGTCGCCCTCATCGCCATTCGCTATAACCATTTTGATTGTGCCCGACGCCTTTTTGGTATGCTCCCATTTCACGCCTGCGGGGAAACCCGCGCCGCCCCTGCCTCTGAGGTTCGCTTTCTTTACCTCCTCGATGACCTGACTTGGGTTCATCGCGGAAAACATCTTCTCTGCAGCGAGATAACCGCCGACTGCGAGATAATGGTGTATGTTCGTCGGGTCTATCATTCCGTTATTTCTGAGAGCGATCCTCATCTGTTTCTTATAAAACGGTACTTCTTCCATCGTCTCAACAGGCTTCTCAAGAAAGGTATCCCTGTAAAGCAATTCCCTGACGGGAGAATCCGCAGAATAGGTAGTATCAATAATCTTCTTTACATCTTCCTTTTTGACCCGCTGATAAAAATAGCCGTACGGCTCCGCCTTCATAACAGGCCCCTTCTGGCACAGTCCCTGGCATCCTGTCTTAACAATCTCGACATCGAGGCCCTTTTTTGAACTCTCCTCCTCAAATGTTTTGACAATATTCTTTGAGCCCGTAGCAGTGCACGCAGTTCCACAGCAGACCTTTATCCTTTTCTTGTCGGGTCTGAATAGCTCATCTTTGAGAAGAGCCCTCAGCGCTTTCAGTTCTCCGAAATCCTTAAGTCTTTCTAAAACTCTCATTTGACTGACTCCCGCGTCACCCTGAATTTTTTCATATCCTCATGTTTTTATAACCGAATTAAAAGAGCCATCGACACCCGCTCTTAATCTTCTCTAACAGATCTGATCAATAGCTCCAACTTTTTCCCCCCTACAATTTCGCCAACCACATCTTCATTAACCGTAGCCACGGGAGCAAGTCCGCAACATCCGACACATCCGACCGTCTCGAGTGTCATGGCAAGGTCTCCGGTTGTCTCTCCGTTGTGAACATGAAATTCGTTTTCGAGCGCATTCAGGACCTTCTTTGATCCCCTCACGTAACAGGCTGTCCCGAGACAGACTCTGACCACTTTTTTACCCCTCGGTTTGAAGTGAAACATCTTATAGAAACTTGCAACGCTATAGATCTCGGATAATGGAATGTTCAGTGTTTTAGAAAGCTTTCTCAATTTATCTTCAGGCAAAAAACCGTTGTCTTCCTGAATCTTCTGCAGGACATGGATCAGTATCCCCCTCTTCTTCTCCTGCTCACCGAGAATCTCTCCCACTTCACCTATCTGTCCGTCAACATCGATCTCATCTACGTTCATGTACCCTCCACAATGCAGCCGCAGGCTTTCCACCTTGGCGGATCGCCGGGGCGATAGCCTGCGATACTCCAACGCACCCTAAAGGTGCGCCCACACTAATATATTCCGATATGTGGTTTTGCCGCCCTTTCGATTCCGCGTCTTGCAGCCATATCCATAAGAACCCTCTCGGCGCCAAACTTGCCGGGTTCGTATTTCCTCAGTTTCAGGGTCTCCCTTGCTTTATCGATATAGTCAAGGGTAAGGGCCAGTATCTTCTCCGGATCCGGCTCGAAATGCAATGCACCCTTGAATCTTTCGAACCACACCTCGGTCATTATCTTCGTTACTTCCCTGCTCGCCTCGACAGGCGATTCACCCCCGAAGATTACCGGGAAACCCGAAGCCGCAAAATAACACCCTATCGCAATTGCTTTCTCGGACATCCACTCAGGCGCTATGCCGACTGCGGGCATACCTCCTATCTCGTCGGAGAGACCTCCCTCTTCAGCCATAGCCGTTGCTATCGTCAATATCCTCGAATTATCCACACACGAGCCGAGGTGGAGGATCGGCGGTATCCCTATCGCCTCACATACTTCCCTTAAGCCCGGACCTGCATTTTCAAGGGCTGTCTCGGGCGTCAAAAAGCCGGCGGTCCCGCATGCGGCAGAGCCGCAGCCGGTAGAGACGATGAGCACATCATTCTTAATCAATTCGATCGCAAGAAAACGATGGAGCCCCTGCGAGGGGACCCTCGGATTATCGCATCCTGCGAGGCCCACTACCCCCCGGATTCTTCCAGCCATGATAGCATCATTGAGAGGTCTGAAGGACGCCCGCCATCGTCCGCCCTGCATATACTCTATATATTCATGGGAAAACCCGGCAATCACCGGGACTTTATCCGTAATATAACTGCCCTCTTTTTTCCTGTTGGTGTAATTATCAATTGCGGTCCTGACGATCTGTCTCGCTATCTCCTTGGCCCTGTGTTCGTCATATTCGATATGGAGAGCGCCCTGTATCTTGGCTTTATAGGAAGTTGTGATTACCTTCGTATGGAACTTCTTTGAAATCTCCGTCAATGCGGGCATGATACACTGCACATCGACGGTTATCGCATCAACAAGCCCGGTCATAATCGCAAGTTCCTGATTTGTAAACCCACCTGCGGTCGGAATGCCGTGTCTCATCAACACCTCATTGGCGGTACAGCACATGCCTCCGAGATTAATTCCCTTTGCGCCCTTTGATTTTGCATAGTCTATCAGTTCGGGTTCACTCACGACATCCACGATCATCTCCGCGAGTGACGGCTCATGTCCATGCACAACGAGATTGACCTCGTCCTCTTTAAAGATGCCGAAACTCGCCTCCGCCTTCACAGGCATGGGGGTACCGAACAGGATATCGGTAATATCGGTAGAGATCATGCTGCCTCCCCATCCGTCGGCAAGGGAAACCTTAAGAACACTCAGAAGAAGGTTGTCCGGGTCATGATCAACACCCATATGGGTGCGGTGCATAGCCTCGGTTATTTCCCTGTCCACACCTCTCGGGACGATGCCCCACTTTCTCCACCTTTCCTGTGTCTTCTTGGGCGCTCTCTTGATGTAATTCAATTCACCTTTCTGGCGGCCGAAGTCCTCTATAAGTTTCGTCGCCACATCCCTGGCAACATCATTGACCGGACGGCCTTCAAATTCTATTTCAAGGATCCCGGCGACTTTATAAAGTTTTTTCACGTCCGTGATCTTAAAATCCTTTGCTTCGCCGTTCGCCACCGAGAGCAACGTAAAAGCCATGTCCCTTGCATGGTCCGAATGGGCCGCTGCTCCGGCCACCGCCATCCTGAGCAGGTTCCTCGAAGCAACGGTCGGCAGAGTCGCCCCGCAGACTCCTCTTGCGTCTTCCTCCGCGTTTGGCCCCATAAAACGGCATGGCCCCATATGGCATACCTTGCAGCACGCGCCTGATACGCCTATAGGACATGGCTTCAACCTCTCTGCCCTGTCAAAGCATGTCTCTATCTTGTGAGATTCACCCCATTCTATTATTTTCTCTGCAGCCTCATTTGCACTCTTTACAATTTTATCCATATATCCTCCGTCTTCGTTTGCATTAGTAGTCGCAGGCTTTAGCCTGCGTTCAACGCATCCTAAAGGGTGCGGCTACATTTATAGTATCGGTTCCATTTCAAGTGCCGGATGTCCGACACCTGCGAGGAACTCCAGAAATTTTTCAGAATCTTCGCAGACTGTTTCGTCTGCGATCTTGTCGAGGAGGCCGGGAACCCCTTCCTCCGCCGCCCTTTGGTCAAATGCCTCCTTCAGGCTTTCCTTCAGGTTTTTCGTCATCCAGACGATCCTTTTGATCCCGCCGTCTCCTGAGAGAAATTTCTTGCTGACGATAAAATTCCTGCCGATTCCCATGAACCCGGGATTCTGGGTTCCGCCTCCGACGGTGCCTGCCAGGGTCGAAAACTTCATGCCGACCGGTGTCATGGCTGTATGACCCCGCTGCACTATCATGACGCCGTTTGCCTCGGGAACGATCGCAATTATGCACTCGAAGCAGCCGCATGAGGTCATGGGATTCTCCATAATCGTATAAAGGTTCAACGTCTCTAACGCACCGCCTGATGCCTTTTTGAGATATTCATCGATACCGGTATACCTCCCGTATCTTGTATCGATAAGGTCTCCCTTGAGTATGGGCTGGTTGCCTCCTGTTGGGTCTATCTCAAAGGCCGCCTTACAGTCGAGCCAGTTATACGCCCCGCAGAGACCGAGACGTTCGGGGCTGATGACGCAAACATGACTCGGAGCAAAGGACTGACAGAGAAGGCAGGAGTAAAACGTGTCCACCGCATCGTCGACAAGTCCGCCCAGTCTCCGGTCGCGCTCTTTGTATGCCGCCCTCGCCTCTTCCTGCACCCTCAACACATCTTCCTCATCGGTGTAAATCGTCACCTGGACCTTATCCACAATTGACCTGAACCTGTGGTGTGTCATCGTAGCATTCAGTATTCCGAGATGTTCAAGGGTGAACCCTTCCTTCTTTGCATTGTGATTGATCCTTATCCAGTTGATATCGCGCTGGCCCATGTGCCAGATGCCCTGGGCCTCATTGATATTGTGATGGATCTTTCTCTCTATGACCGCCTCAAAATCCTTCTGCATCTTTCTGCCTGCTACGTCTATGACAATGGCAAGCGGCATCTTTCCGCCCTGCTCATATCTCTCCTTCCAGTTGTCGCCGACAATAATTATCTTGCCGTCCTCTATCTCCTCCATCTCCCTCATCCTTACCCACTCGAAAGAAGGAGTGCGCGCGCCTCCGAACTCTATGAACATGTCCTCTTTCCGGATTCTCTCGCCCTCAAATGCGGGACCGTATGAAACGGGTATCGGAGGTTTTTCGACAGTGATCTTCAACCCCCTTACTTCGATCGCTTTCTGGACAATCTTATTATGGTCAAACTCCTTTTCAACCTCTTCATAGATACACACACCGGTAGGATGGATAACCGGGATGTCCGTATCACAGATTGCAGGATAACCCATATTTATTGCGCCCGCTCCGGTCGTCCACTTGGTCTCATCCAGACCGCCGAGCACCAGTGCGAAGGCAAAAACCCTGTCTTTGGTATATTTAAGATGGGCCTTGAAATCCCCAGGTTTTTTGCCTCCAAAAATCAGGGAGGCCCTCACCGACCAACTTAGAGGATATATCGTATGTTCTGTGTCAGGACCCACAGGAACTATCCTTGTGTCAAATCCGAGTTCAACTCCCTTTCTCAGAAGCTGTTTCGTAACGCTATTGCCGTTCACGTGGCCCATAAGGAAGGTGAGGATGTTCTTCTCCTGAAGCTCCCGTACAATCTTCACCGCGGCATCATCGTCAGGGGCCGCACCAATGATGGCGGCAAAACCCGGCAATGTCCCGTCAACGAGCTGTATTCCGAGGTTCCTCTGAATGGTATCGGTAATAAACCCGTTATAGACATACCCTGTTTCCGGATCTACTGCGGGCTCAAGGCCATCAATGTATCGCATGGCCATTATTATCTCCTCAGCAAAAAGTGATGCCATTCCGGAATCAAGCGCTTCGCCTAAATAGGGCTTCCATAAGTGTTCTTCAGGCTCCGGATGGAGTAATTCTTTTGCCATACCGAGCGCACCTCTCATATCCGAGAGGGTCTTTACAGGGAAACCCGTCATAGCATATATCATGGGAAGATAATACGCCGTATCAGGGAACTCAAAAAGAAAACTTCCACCTTTCTCGGTAATAGCCTTTTCGAGCATCTCTTCCGCGCTGACTTACCAGCTTGTGTGCTCCTCTGTATGGCTGCTGAGGCTATTAACTTGGACATTCGGACCTCCTCTTTGTTCGAAACAACGTGGTTATATATACTAAATATAATTATATATTTAATATAATTAAATTGCCGGCCTTTGTCGCTATGCCGCCCTTGATCTCAAAAATGCCGGTAACCCGTTTGCCTCTCTCGGCCCGACAGTGACCTTCCAGCCTTCAAGTTTATCTTCTATGGCGCCGCTGAGTATCGAGACATAACCGGGGATGATAAGCTCCCTGTGTTTTATGTTACTCTCTATCCCGCTTTCCTTGATAAACTGTGCGATTTTTGAAGCCGTAAATTTACCCGCTGCCCACGCCGTAAGAACCGAAAGACCCTCGCAATCCATCACGGCGAGATAACCCGGGACTTTGCTGTTTTCGAGTTCGCCGGATACGATAAAATAGGTGAGCGAGAAGTTTGTCGTGATAAAAAGCGGAGAATCGGCCGTCGGCTCGCCGATCTTGTAAACCTTTTGCTCGACCTGCATTGGGACCTGGGGGTCGGTATAGATGTTCTGCCGTAACGTAAAAAGAGCGAGGTTCTTCCATCTCTCAATGCTGCTCAGGACAACTATGGAAGAATATTTTGTAACAGCGACTGACGCTACGAGTGTTTCGACAAGGCTGTCTTCCCGCTGCGCAAAGGTTATCACAGGATAGCCGAGAGGCTTAAAATTCTTTTTTATCGCGGCCCTTCTGATTAAGGTATTATGCTCCAGGATCTCTTTTGCCTTCCTTGCTCCGGAGTCTATCACGATATCTTCAACACCGAGGGATTTAACCTTCTCCGTAAGATTAACGAGGTCGTCCAGACCGTTTGCGGTAACGCCGAGTGTTGCTTTATGCACCTTTGCGAGGTCAACCATCGGCTCTGTATTTTCTGCATTTACTCCGTAGATTACCGGTTTCTTATCGGCAAATAATCTTACCGCAGCCTCAGCAGCCTGAGGATTATCGGTACAGAGGATCACAGGAATTTCAGATGCGATCGCTGAAACAATCTTTGCTGCAGATTCGAATCTGACCGCATCGCCCGAGGTATTGACAAGCGCTATCGCGTTAATCCTGAGTTTCTGACCTACCCTGTCTATTTCCGAGTTAAGAACTTCTTCAACCTTGTTCTTTATGTCAGACTCTGAAAAAGTGTCCTTAATTTCCAGTGCAAAAACGCACGGATTAACAAACCTTTTATCGTGCCTGAAAAGTACCGTCTCTTCCCCGATCTTAATAGCCTTTTCCCCTGTGCCGAGTGTAATCGGCCTCACAGGCGGCGCAGATGCTGCACCCAATTTCTGTTTTGCTTCCTCGGAAACATCGGGGCATGAATCCAGGGATGCCTGTCTCTGGGCAAGTTTCATAGCAAAGGCAAGACATGTAGGAAACCCGCATTTCTTGCAATTTGTTTTCGGCAGAAGCTTGAAGATCTCAACGCCGGTCAAAGCCATAATAACCCTCCAAAAAAATGTAAATTCTAAATAACAAAGGTTTCTAATTTCACTATTCGATATTGTTTAGAGCTTGTCATTTAAGTTAGTTCTTCTATCACGCTTTGGACTGCCTCGGCAGCCTTCGGATGTCTCATGATAAGAAGCTCAGCCCCGGCCATAAGGAGGGCCGTTGCTGTAACAGCCTCCCATGCTACGCCTCGCTCTTCCACACTGCCCCACTGAGGTACGTCCGCCTCGCTCGCCTGCGTCTCTTTGACTTTCCAGACGTACATCCCTATGTCGGCTAATATCGGCTGTTGCATCGTCACATCATTCTGGGCAAGTGCCGCAAGTCTTATCCTCTCCATGACGGAATAAGTATATTCAAGCCCATACCCGAGGGCAGAGCACATGGGGTCCGTAATGATTCTCTGTTTCTCGAAACCCATCTGAGTGATGAGGATGTTCAACTGTTTCGAGAGATTAATGTCAAGTTCCGACATCGCAATCAATTTGTGATTGTTCGCCATTGCAGCAGCAGCAATGGTCTTATAATTAGCCTCCTGCGCCTTTCCGATGATACAGTTCCCGTCTTTTGCAGCTTCCGCCGCAGCGACCAGAACGGAAGCGTCTTTTTCGGTATGGTTGCTGCCGAGTATAATCAAAGGAACATCTATTGAGGCAAGAACATCTCTCACGGTCTTCGCCGCATCTTCGGCTGAGCGGTTCTCTCTGTCCGGGTGGGTACCCATAAGCCTGAGCGCAATCGCTTGAGCTCTCAGAATGTCCTGACAGAATTTTGCCCATGATGCCGGGTCATTCGAAACATCGTAATAGGGTTTTTGTACTTCCTCCGGCCAGTCGATAGGTGGCACATCCTGTATTTCGAATGCGATGACAGGCTTATTCGGTGTTGCACCTTCGAAGGTATGAAAAGGGAGTACATTCTCCCCTCCAAAGGCAACTCCTTTTGGATCGGTACCGATATGAACAGGATAAACCTTGCCGGAATAAGTCTCTTTCGGTGGGACGAATGCCATTTTAATCCTCCTTAAAAATCATGGCATTGAGCACAATGCATGGGCAAAGAGTCTCTTTTTGCCCTCTGCTCTTTGCCGGTGTCACATCTCTAAATATGAATGCGCGTAAAGTGTTCTGCCCATTATCACATCAATGGTCTTGGCAGTCGGTGCAACCTCATGCGGGTCTGCTATAGCGGCAGTGAGACCTTCGTATATCAATAGAGAAAGGTAATAATTGTTCAGAATCGGCCTCAACTGCTTCGGACACCCATTCGATATATTACTGAGGCCCACCACCGTCTTCATCGGCGGATCGTTCAGCTCCTGAAACATCCGGACCGCCTTTATTACCTGCAAAGCGTGGTCTTGAGAAGTCGCTATCTGAAGAACAAGGGGATCAAGGTATAAATCCTCCAATGAAACACCATATTCGGCAGCCCTCGCCATGATCTCTGCTGCGATGGCCGCCCTCTCTTCCGCATCTGCCGGCAGACCGCCCTTCCCCACGGTAAGACCGATGATCCGGGAATTATACTTTGCCGCGATCTCGAGCATCGTAAACCGGTCGGGGTCGTTTGACGTCGAATTAATGAGAGACCTTCCCCACTGGTTGTTATGCACCTTGAGACCGGCCTCTACTGCTTTATAATTTGTTGTATCAAGACATATCGGAAGAGGGACAACTTCCTGTATCGTAGTGACCATCCATTTCATGAGATCTTCGCCGTCATCTTCTGCAGGTCCGATGTTGGCATCTATCATACCCGCACCCGCCTTCCACTGAGAGGTTGCTATATCCTGTATCGGACCTTTATCTCTTTTTATCATCGCCTCTCTGACTCTTTTGGCGATTATGCTCAGTTTTTCACCAATAATCAACATGAACCGCGCTCCTTTCTGACAATGAGGGGCGATTCGATATGTTCGATCGCCCCTATGAAATTATATTCCAAAAAAGCTATACTCTTCTTGTTAACGATAATTTAAGAGAAGACATAAGCTTTAAAACAATAACATAAAATATTTTTTTGGTAAAGAGTTTTTTAGCATTCGTTAATTGCCTTTTACTGAAATTTAAAAAAATTCTTGCTTTTTAGGAAAAAAGTGTATAAAATGCCTGCAATTTAAGGTTGACAAAGCTGTTGCGTTATACTATCTTTTTAATATTTGAGATATCTTGGAAGGAGGTGAGAACTTAATGAAGAAGGTTATAGCGTTAGTATTATCATTAATGTTATTGGTAGCATTTACCTTAGGCTGTAAGCCTGCTGAAACACCGAAGCCAGAGGCTCCGAAACCAGCGGCCGAAGCACCGGCACCGGCTCCAGCTCCGGAGAAACCGGCTGAAGCGCCAGCACCGGCACCAGCACCAGAGAAGCCAGCGGGTAAGTAACTCATTAGATTCAGGGGATAGGTACTATCTGCTTATCCCCTGAATTTGCTTTTTTAACAAAAAACTGGTATATTTTTTATTATCCTGTGGATGTTTATGCGAAGAGTGGGAATTCCCACTCTTTTGTTTTTAAGGTTTTTATGGTTTCGTTATGTTAAAGGTTTTTCAGAATTGCATCATGTCATACCGAACTTGTTTCGGGACCTCAGCACAAGAGATGCTGAAACGAGTTCAGCATGACAAATCATTTGGAACATAGTTCGCTATGAATAATTTAAGGCAGAAGGTTTTGCACTTGGCCGGGCAGGTTGCCGAAGGGCAGGGAGTTGAACTCTTTGACATTGAGATTTTGGGAAAGGGAAAGTTGTTGCTGAGAATCGTTATTGACAAGGAAGACGGGATCACGCTCGACGACTGCGAGAAGTTCAGCAAGAGCTTAGATGCTCTTCTTGACGTCGAAAACCTGATGACCGCACGTTATACCCTTGAGGTTTCTTCTCCCGGGCTTGACAGGCCCCTGAGACGTTTAGACGATTTCGAAAAAAACAAAGGTAAACTCGCCCGAATTGTTACAAGAGAAAAAATCGTAAACCAGAACTTCTTTCTCGGCCGGATACAAGAAGTTAGCGACAGTTCTATAAAAATATTGGTAAATGAGCAGGAAATAGTTATACCCTTTGATAAAATATCGAGGGCAAGACTGGAGATAGAACTGTAATGGCGAAAGAACTCTGCTATGTAATAGAACAGATTAGTAGAGAAAAGGGTATCTCACGCGAGGTGTTGATCGAAACGCTGCGCTCCGCCCTGCTTTCCGCTGCGAGAAAAAGGTTCGGGGGAAGGACGAATATAGACCTGACCATAGACCCGAAGAATTGCGACATATCGGTTTTTGAGACAAAAAAGATTGTTTCGGCGGTATCCGACAAAGACGAGGAGATCTCCATTGAAGATGCCCAAAAAATTTCTCCTGAAGCAGCGGAAGGAGATACGATCGATTTACCTCTGGACCTTCATGACTTCAGCAGGATTGCTGCGCAGACAGCAAAGCAGGTCATTTTTCAGAGGGTAAGGGAAGCAGAAAGAGACGTGATCTTCAATGAATTCAAAGACAAGGTGGGACAGATCGTCACCGGGGTGGTTATGAGAAAGGAAAAAGGGATCTTTTTTCTCAACCTCGGAAAGACAGAGGCGTTGCTTCCTATCAAAGATGCCCTGCCGAACGAAAATCTCAAGAGAGGAGATACGGTCAGGGCGTATATAGAAGATGTAAGGATAACCCCGAAGGGACCCGCTATCATGGTAACGAGGACCAGCCCTCAGTTTGTTGCCGCTCTCTTCAAGATGGAAGTTCCCGAAATTAATGACAGCCTTGTTATCATTAAGAATATTGTAAGAGAACCCGGCGAAAGAACAAAACTCGCGGTGTTTTCGAAGAACCCTGCCATTGACCCGGTAGGGGCTTGCGTGGGGATGAAAGGGACAAGGGTGCAGTCTATCGTGCGCGAACTGAGGGGCGAAAGGATAGACATCATACCTTGGACGGATGATCCCAGGCAGCTTGTTGCGAGGGCGTTGAGTCCTGCAGCCGTTGACAGAGTAGGAATTAATGAAGAGACAAAGACAGCAATGGTAGTTGTAAATGATCAGCAGCTCTCCCTCGCGATAGGCAAAAGAGGTCAGAATGTCAGGCTTGCGATGAAGCTCACCGGATGGGATATCGACATCATCAGTGAATCCGAATATTCCAAGATGAGAATCGAAGAAGCAGACAGGACATTCTCTCCTCCTTCTGCTGATGCGTAAAGACCCCTCGAATTTCGATATCCAATATATAAAAGGTGTAGGCCCGCAGAGAGCAAAACTTCTTAACCGTCTCGGCATCAGAACAGCCAGAGACGCCCTCTGTTATCTGCCTTATCGGTATGAAGACAGAAGCAGCATCAAAAAAATAAGTGATCTTGTCTCTGGAAACGTGGAGACTGTTTCAGGGAAAGTGATTTCCGCAGAAGTCATAAGACTCCCCGGGAAAAATCTGAAAATATTCGAACTCACCATCAATGACGGCAGTGCCTTTTTAAAGGGCAAATGGTTCAACCAGCCTTTCATGAAAAAAAATTTTAAACCCGGGCTTGAAGTCTTGCTTTGCGGGACCGTCAAGATAAACCCTTACCGGGGAACCGGATTCGAGATGGACAACCCGGAATACGAAATCATTACGGATGGCGAAGATTCGTTTATCCATATGAACAGGATCGTCCCTGTATACAGGGTGACGAGCGGCCTCAGTGTCAGACAGATGAGGTCCATAATGTTCAATGTAATCAATACCTGCGCCACTGATGTGGTCGATTCGATTCCGGTCGAAATTCTGAAAAAAAATGCCTTACCCGGCCTGTCCGAAAGTCTTTTTCAGATCCACTTTCCCGATGCAAATACAGATATCGAAATTCTCAACAGAGGAGTCAGTGATTTTCACAGGAGACTCTCTTTCGACGAGTTGTTCATGCTCGAACTCGGTCTTGCCGTAATGAAGAAGGGTAATATACTCGAAAAGGGGATTCCCTTCAACACAGAAGGTAACCTCCTGAAAAAGCTTATCGGCATGCTGCCGTTTAGATTGACACAGGCCCAGGACAAGGTATTCGATGATATCCTTGGAGACATGAAAATGCCCTACCCCATGAACAGGCTCATACAGGGTGACGTCGGATGCGGCAAGACCATTGTCGCATTGATGGCTATGATGGTGGCGGCGGAATGCGGATACCAGTCAGCCCTCATGGTCCCGACAGAAATACTCGCAGAACAGCATTACATCAATATCTACAGGTTCGTTGAAACTCTCGGTCTCAAGATATGTCTTTTGACCGGAAGCAATAAAGACAGGCCTCTTGACAGAATTGCTTCCGGAGAGATCGATATGGTTGTCGGAACCCATGCGTTGATCCAGGAAGGCGTGGCATTCAAGAATCTCGGTCTTGCGGTGATAGATGAACAACACAGGTTTGGAGTCATGCAGAGGGCGCTGCTCAAGAAAAAGGCGGTCAATCCCGATGTCCTTGTCATGACGGCAACACCGATACCCAGGACGCTCGCCCTGACGTTATACGGCGACCTCGATTACTCCGTCATTGATGAACTGCCTCCCAACAGGCGGCCCGTTACTACTCTCCTGTTTCGCTCGTCGCAGAAAGACTCCATATACAAGCTTATGCGGGAAGAGATAAAAAAGGGGAGACAGGTCTACGTTGTCTATCCGATCATCGAAGAATCTGAAAAGATCGATCTGAGGTCGGCGACATTAGGGAAGAACGCCTTTGAGAAATTCTTTCCCGAATTCAGGATCGGTCTCATTCACGGCAGGATGAAAACACAGGAGAGAGAACAGATGATGGAGTCCTTTAAAGGCGGAGAGATAGACATATTGGTGAGCACTACAGTCATCGAAGTAGGCGTAGACGTGCCAAATGCAACGCTTATGATTATAATACATGCAGAAAGGTTCGGGCTCTCGCAGCTCCATCAACTGAGGGGAAGGATCGGCAGGGGTTCTCATCAGTCCCACTGCGTTCTGCTGGCGTATGAACCCTATGGAGAGGAAGCCAGGAGAAGACTTAATATAATGGTAAAAAGCAATGACGGGTTCAGGATAGCCGAGGAGGATCTGGACATACGCGGACCCGGTGAATTCTTTGGAACCCGTCAATCGGGGATGCCGGACCTTAGGGTTGCAAACATCGTGAGAGACGCTCAGCTTCTCGATGAAGCAAGGAGAGAGGCATTCGGCATCATTGATAATGACCCTGAGTTGACGGGGAATCCCTATCCTGAGAGAATCCCTGGAGACGTTCTGGGAAGGAAAAATCGAGCTTTTTAAGACGGGATAAGGAGAACATGCTAAAGAAACTGAAAGAGAATTTTGAGGGCGGAGTCGAAAAAGTCAAATGGTTTTCGTCACTGCTTTCCGAAAGACTGAAAATAGAGATTTCCCTGATGAGGTTGCTCTATCAGTCAGAACAGATGGAGAAGAAAAGGGACGACTTAATGAAGGCAATAGGGAAACGGGTATATGAGTTGAAAGAGCACATGGACACGCAAATTTTGAAAGACAGGACCGTCACAGAGGCGCTGAGCGAGATCGAAAAAATCAATGAAGAGATAGAATCGACGAGAAAGAAGGCATCGGAGATCGGCAAGATTGAGGAGTGATGAGTCGACCGATGGTAGAAAAATCTCAAAAAGGTCATTGCGAGAAGCGGCGTAACGAAGCAATCTCAAACGGTTCGAAATTGCCACGACCTTCGAGCTCGCAATGACAAGCAGCGTTTGACGGGATGGCAATCGGGGTTTATCCGGCGATTGGATTGGTAATGAGCAATTTGAACGGCACAATTTCGAAATCTTCATCATGCATGACATAATCTCTTGCATCATGGCGTTCGTATTCGGTTCCGCCATCGGTTCGTTCCTGAATGTCTGCATCTATAGAATGCCGAGGAATATGTCGGTAATCGCACCCGCTTCGAGGTGTCCTCACTGTAATACCCCGATAAGACCTTACGACAACATCCCGATTCTCAGTTACATTCTTCTGGGTGGGAAATGCAGGGTATGCAAGGCAGGAATATCCGTGAGATACCCTCTGGTGGAATTCCTGAATGCCGCATTATATGCTTCGGTCCTTTGGAGATTCGGCTTAGAATGGTATACGGCAGTATATTGTATTTTCTGTTCCGCCCTCATCCTCATAACCTTTATTGACTTGGATTTTCAGATCATACCCGACAGGATCACCTTGCCCGGCATTCCGATCGCGCTCATAGCCGGGTCATTGCTGATGCCCGATCCGTTTGTCGGGTTCTCTCCCCTCGGATTCAAGGCATCAATCATAGGCTTTTTGGTCGGCGGCGGACTTTTTTATGCGATCGCGATCCTCAGCAGGGGCGGCATGGGAGGAGGCGACATAAAAATGATGGCGATGGTCGGCGCGCTGATGGGCTGGAAGTCGGTGCTCCTGACAACATTTGTCGGAAGTCTCACGGGAGCTGTTTTTGGAATATTTATCATGATTGCCCAAGGTAAGGGCAGAAAGACGAAAATACCCTTTGGGCCCTTCCTCGCTGTTGGTTCTCTTATCACGCTTTTTTTCGGCAGGGAGATATTCAACTGGTATTTCTATAGATGACCATCGACATGAATGTGGGAGTCTTTATGAGTTGCACGCATGGATAATCTTAACTCACATACGTCTTTTGTGATAAAATAAACTGTTTCCGAAAGAGAAACGGCAATCCGTGGCTATCGGAAACATCCGGGTCTTTGTGGTGGACGATAAAAGAAGGCTTATCAGAACGATGAACGTGACAAAAAAAAGGATACTGGTAACCGGTGGCGCGGGGTTCATTGGTTCCCACCTGTGCGAACGTCTTCTGGAAGACGGGAACGAAATTATCTGCCTTGATAATTTCTATACCGGCCGGAGGTCAAACATCGTTCATCTCTTGAGCAATCCCTATTTTGAGGTCATACGCCACGATATCTGTTTCCCTTTTTACGTGGAAGTCGATGAGATTTATAACCTCGCTTGCCCGGCCTCGCCTGTTCACTATCAGTCCGATCCGGTCCAGACAATTAAGACAGCGGTACACGGAGCAATAAACATGCTTGGCCTTGCAAAAAGGCTGAAAATAAAAATATTACAGGCATCGACCAGCGAAGTTTATGGAGATCCTGCTGTTCATCCACAGCTGGAAAACTATTGGGGAAACGTAAATCCGATAGGAGTGAGATCATGCTATGACGAGGGAAAACGCTGCGCAGAAACCCTCTTCTTTGACTACCACCGTCAGCATAAACTTAAAATAAAGGTTGCGAGGATATTTAATACCTATGGTCCGCGCATGCATCCGAACGACGGGCGGGTAGTAAGCAGTTTCATAGTACAGGCCCTCAAGGGAGAGGACATTACCGTGTTTGGAGACGGGAGTCAGACAAGGAGTTTCTGCTATATCGATGACCTCCTCAGCGGCCTTATCGGTCTGATGGACAGTCATGATGATTTCACCGGTCCCGTAAATCTCGGCAACCCTGATGAGTTTACTATCCTGGAGTTGGCGCAAAAAGTCATAGAATTGACAGGAACAAGATCAAAAATTGTCCTCAACCCGCTCCCTGCCGACGACCCAAAACAGAGACAACCCGACATCTCATTAGCTTCCAAAATCCTTGAATGGAAGCCTGCAGTCGGGCTGGGCGAAGGATTGAAGAAAACAATTGAGTATTTTAAATCTCTCCTGCACCAATAGATTTCTATAGATAATCATCGATATGAGCATTGAAGTCTTTTTTTTAAATTCGATAATTTTCCTCATTGTGGGTATCGCGTTTTTGTTTCTGATCAGAAAAATTGTCAGTTTTCGGAGAGAGAACAAAAGCATCAAACAAAAGGACGTGTCCGAGGTCGGTTTTGTTGTAGACACCTTTCATGAGCTTGTATCCCAGCTCAAAGAAAAAGAAAAAGAACTCGAGGTTTTGCGGAAGAAGGCCGAAGACAGGGCTATAGCAATCGAAGGCTATAACGAAAACATATTGCAGAGCGTACCGAGCGGGGTGATAAGTTTTGATGATGGGGAGCGGATTACAAAAATAAATCGCGCCGCTGAAACGATACTGGAGATAAAGGGAGAAACGATTGTCGGGAAAACTTACACGGAAGTTCTGAACAGACCCATCACGGATTTCTTGAAAGAAAAAAAGGTCGTCGAAAGAGGTGAAACAGGTTATACAACGCCGTCGGGGAAGAGGATCTGGTTGGGGCTTACACTTTCACCTCTAAAGGATTCGGAAGGCGCGATCATCGGCCAGATACTTGTTTTTACGGACCTCACCCATCTGAAAGCGATCGAGTCTCAGATCGAATTGAGGAACAGACTGTCGAGCCTCGGTGAGATATCGGCAGGGATAGCGCATGAGCTAAGGAATCCGATGGCTGTCATTGCGGGATATACAAAACTCCTGTCAAAGAAGGCGGACACCTCCATAAAACCCACTGTGGACGCGATATCAAAAGAGATCGTTGTTATGGACAGGATTATCACGGACTTCCTCTCGTTTGCAAAACCGGCGGAACTCAATATGACCGATATTAATCTGAGGGAACTCATTGAAAATTGTGTGGCGTCGACCCGCGGTGAACAGGACGATATCATTATCAAACTGGCCATTAACAATCTGCCTCTCATAAAGGGGGATGAAGTGCTGTTGAGGCAGGCGTTTATCAATCTCCTGCAAAACTCTGCAGAGTCCATGCCGAAAGGAGGGGTTCTTACGATAGCGGCAACATCTCCGGCAGACCATGAGCGTGATTCTATTGAGATATTCATTTCCGATAGCGGCCACGGAATTTCAGAGGATATAAAAGACAAAATCTTTCTGCCTTTTTTTACTACCAAAGAAAAGGGGACCGGTCTCGGCCTCGCAATAGTTCACAAGATTGTCGTATCCCATGGAGGCAGTATCTCTGTCGACAGCAGCGAAAAAGGCACGATATTCAAAATTAAGTTGCCGCTTTTTCCATAAATCGAGTATGATCAGCATTCATCTCCGCTGTATTTTTCCCGGAGGACTGTAACCGAACATTGAATCAAGACCGGCCTGATGCCGCTCCAATAAATCTAATTATATTGCCGCCATAGCGTCGTTTTATGTTAAGATTAAGCATGCCGAAAATAACAATTCAGGATTTTTTCAAGAAGAAAGCGGAAGGCAAAAAGATTACTATGCTCACGGCCTATGATTATCCCTTCGCAAAAATAGTTGACGAGGCGGGGATCGATGGTATCATTGTCGGTGATTCCTTGGGTATGGTTGTTCAGGGTCTCGAAAATACACTCCCGGTCACTATGGATGAGATGATCTATCACACAAAGATTGTTTCGCGGGCGGTTCAGAACGCCATGGTTATCGGTGATTTGCCGTTTATGTCTTATCAGTCCGGTGTTGAGGAAGGGATAAGGAATGCGGGAAGATTTTTGAAAGAGGCCGGTGCAACTGCCGTCAAGATTGAAGGCGGTGCTGAAGTGGCGGATCATATCAGGGCAATGACGCGGTCGGATATTCCGGTTATGGCGCATATAGGGCTTACCCCGCAGTCTATTCACAGGATGGGAGGATACAAGGTCCAGGGTAAGACTGAAGAATCCGCAAAGAGATTGCTCGAAGAAGCGCATATCGCAGAAGATGCCGGCGCCTTCTCTTTATTGCTTGAGGCTATACCTATGGGACTTGCCGAAAGGATTACCAAAGAGCTTTCGATTCCGACAATCGGCATCGGCGCCGGCCCTCATTGCGATGGCCAGGTACTCGTGCTCCACGACGTCCTCGGCTTGTTCGATAGGTTTCTACCTAAGTTTGCCAAGAGATATACAAGCTTAAAAGATGAGGCATTAAAGGCCGTCAAGATCTATAAGGAGGAAATAGAGGAGGGCGTCTTCCCCTCAAAGGAGCAGAGTTTTAAATAAGAAATGTCACTTATGAACGAAAGGGAAGATCAAAAGACAGCAGGCGCAAAAATCGGAGATGTGATTAAGATTCACTTCACGTGTAAATTGGAGGATGGTACCGTCTTTGATACCTCTGCCGGTAAAGAACCTCTTGACTTTGTAATAGGTGAGCATCAGGTCATGCCGGGACTTGAAGAGGCGGTCATCGGCATGGCGCAGGGAGAATCCAAATCCGTAATTATCCCGCCTGAGAAGGCATTCGGTCCACACCTCAAAGAAAAAGTTCATATAGTCAGCCGGGATCAATTTCCGCGGGAATTGGAACCGATGGTCGGAATGAAATTCGAAATCAAGCAAGAAGATGGCGTAACAAATACAGTAAGAGTAACCGATGTCTCCGATCAGACTGTAACATTGGATACAAACCACCCCCTGGCCGGAAAAGACCTCTTTTTTGACATCGAACTCATTGAGGCCAAGCAGTCTCAAGCCGCTGCTGCGGAAGAATTTTACAAAAAAGGGATAGATCTGCAGGATAAGGGGGAAATAGACGAAGCAATATCTTATTACCGAAAGGCGATCCGTCAGAACCCGAACCACGCCGGCGCGTATTACAATCTGGGAGTCGCTTTCCAGGGAAAAGGTCTGACCGACCAAGCCATACTATACTATGAAATAGCAATCGGATTTAACCAGGAATTTACCGAAGCCCACCATAATTTGGGGGTGGCCTTCAACGAGAAAGGCAAATTTGATGAAGCCTTGCTCTGTTTCCAGAGGGTGCTTCAGCTCAAGCCTGATCATGCAGGCGCATATTATAGTCTTGGAAATACCCTTGTAGCAAAAGGACAATTCAACGAAGCCATGCAGTGTTATCAGAAGGCAATCGAAATTAATCCGGGGCATGCCGACGCACAATGGAGTTTGGGATTAATAAACTTACGATTGGGCAAATTTGAAGAAGGCTGGAAAGGATATGAATGGCGCTGGGAATTAAAAGACGTTCTGCCAAAGCGTGATTTTTCTCAGCCCATGTGGGATGGACATGATATCAGCGGCCGTACTATTTTACTCCATGCGGAGCAGGGATTCGGGGATACTTTGCAGTTTGTCCGTTATGCTCCCTTGGTGGCTCAGCGAAGAGCAAAGGTACTCGTTGAATGCCAGAAAGAATTGGTTTCATTATTAAAAAATACAGAGGGCGTAAGTGGGGTTATAGCACTGGGAGAAGAGCTACCTGATTTTGATTTCCACTCTCCTCTTCTGAGCCTGCCTCTCATTTTCAATACCAAACTTGATACTATTCCTTCAAAAATACCGTATATCAAAGCAGATCAGGCTCTGGTTCAGAAGTGGCGCGACAAAATCAGGCCGGGCAAGTCCACCACTAAAATCGGCCTGGTATGGGCCGGAAATCCAAAATTAAAATTCGGCCACAGCCGTTCATGCCCTATCGAGACATTTTCGACGTTGGCACGACGTAACGATATTACATTCTACAGTCTGCAAAAGGGAGAGGCCGAAGAACAGGCAAAGAATCCCCCTGAAGGAATTAAGCTCATTGACACCTCGGAGGACATCCATGACTTCTCCGATACCGCAGCAATTATCGAGAACCTCGATCTGGTCATCTCTATAGATACGGCTGTAGCCCATCTTGCGGGAGCGCTCGGCAAGCCCGTCTGGGTATTGTTACCCTTTGTGCCTGACTGGCGCTGGATGATGAACAGGGAAGACAGTCCATGGTACCCGACAATGAGACTTTTCCGGCAGCCCGCAACAGACGATTGGGAGTCTGTAATAAATCATATAAGAGATGCACTTGATGACTTTGGTCGCTCATAGACCTAAAAGGCTGTAGAATCTTTCCCTGCAAACAGATTAAGCTATAATCATGACGGAAAAATTCCGGTTGGCCGTAGAACATCATCAAACTGGAAACCTTCAGCAAGCAGAACGTCTTTATAGGGAAATATTAGAAGTACAGCCTAACAATGCGCCGGCGCTGCATCTTCTTGGTGTAATCTACTATCAAATCAGTGACTATGATTTGGCCACAGAATTTATAAAAAAATCACTTCATTTCAACCATAACAATCCTGAAGCATATAGCCACCTCGGAAGCGCCCTCAAGGCAAAAGGTCTCATTGAAGAGTCTATAATCTGTTATCAAAAAGCGATCGATCTGAACCCGAACTTTGCCGAAGCATATTTCAATCTCGGCAATACACTGGCAGCTAAAGGGAAACTCGATGAAGCCATCGCGAATTATCAAAGGGCAATTGGAATTAATCCGAACTTTTTTGCGGCATTTTACAATTTAGGGAACGCCCTCCGGGATAAAGGGAACAACGATGAAGCCATCATCTTCTATCAAAAGGCGTTGGAACTTAATCCGGATTCTGCCGATATATATGATGCCTTAGGAATAATCCTCCAGGAAAAAGGGGAATCCGATAAGGCAATTGTTTATTTTAAAAAAGCGATTGAACTTAATACTGCCTTTCCCGGCGCCTACGGCAATCTGGGAAAATCTCTTCAGGAAAAAGGATATCTCGATGAGGCTCTCACTTATTATGAAAAAGCCATACAGCTTAATTCAGATCATGCAGTTTTAAGTAATCTCTATAATAATATGGGCGTCATTTATCAGGAGAAAGGTCAGTTTCATGAATCCCTGGCGTATTATAAGAGGGCGCTCGAACTTGATCCAGGCCAGGCAGGAATATATAAAAATCTCGGCACTGTTTTACATGACATCGGCCTTTTCGATGAGGCGACAGACAATTATCGAAAAGCGCTTGGACTTGCCCCTGACGACGCCGAAACATACTGCAATCTTGGAAGTGTCTTTGAAGACAAAGGGCAATTTGAATGAAGCCTTGAAGTTTTATCAAAAAGCATTGCAGATAAATCCTGCCCTCGCAGAGGCACACTGGAACATATCTCTCATGCTTCTATCGCAAGGCAATTATGAAGAAGGCTGGAAGAAATATGAATGGAGGCTTCTGAAAAAGGATGCAAGGCCCTCCGTCTTTCCTCAGCCGCGATGGGACGGCAGATCCTTAAAGGGCAAAAAAATTATAGTTTCTGCTGAGCAGGGAGTAGGTGATGAAATTATGTTTGCCTCCTGCCTGCCGGATGTGATAGATCAGGCTGACCTGTGCATAGTTGAGTGCGATAAGCGGCTTGTGCCTCTTTTTGCCCGATCTTTTCCGAAGCATCTTTTATTGAAAGGCATGATTTATCACGGGTAAATCAATCCCTCTGATTTATCCCCTTATTGATGGAGAATCAAGAGGCGGCAGATTTTCAGATACTAATTGGCAGTTTACCGAAATTTCTACGGTCTAACATTTCGCCGATTTTCCGGAACAGCAATCATATCTTGTACCGGATGATCAAAAGGTTATTTTATGGCGTCAAGGTATCAGAATCTCGGAGAGGGGTTAAAGATCGGAATTTCCTGGAGGGGCGGCAGCAAACCCTCAGTGAAACTTGCACGGTCAACGGTTCTCGGACAATGGACAAAGCTTTTCTCAATTCCCGGAGTACATTTTATAAACCTTCAATACGGAGATTGTTCCGGTGAACTGAAGGAAGCAAAAGAAAAATTGGGTGTGATTATTCATGACTGGGAAGATGCCGACCCCCTTAAAGACCTTGACGGCTTTGCTGCGCAGGTTGCAGCGCTCGATCTCGTAATCTCAGTGGACAATTCAACCGTACATATGGCCGGCGCTGTGGGAATTCCTGTTTGGACATTGCTGCCCTATGTATGCGATTGGAGATGGATGCGCGAATTTGAAGATACGCCATGGTATAAAACAGTAAGGCTCTTCCGCCAGAGAAAGCATGGCGACTGGGAGGACTGTTCGAGCAGGTCGCATCAGATCTCAAACGATATATATCAACCGGCATCATGCCTGAAATAAAATGTTCATATAAAGACCTTTTAAAACCGAGGCAGAGTTCATCAACGCTGTTCCCTTATAACATCGTTACCATCTGACAAGACGTATCGATGCGCAGTGATCACCCCTATTGGGCCCGGGCATGAAAAGCTTTATGATGAGTGTTTAGAATCCATAAATAGGGCTTTTGTTTATAATAAGGGAATTTCTTCTGAGATTATACCGATAGGCATTGACGACACGAGGGAAAACTGGGCCGGTCGAAAGCTCGCAATATTGCAGTAAGAAAAGCCGCCGAACAAGATATTGACTGGATTTTCTTTCATCGACGCCGATGATTTAATGGCACCATCTGCATTTGAATATGTCTCCCCATATTTGGATAAATATGACGGCATATGGGGTTCTATCTGGACCATTGAATACGGAGAGCGGTGGCAGAGAGAGCGGCCAGAGCAATTACCTTTCTTATATAATCTTGAAGACGTATTAGTCTTGCGATCCATTTGTTACACTTGGAATGGGTCATTTTGTTAAGAACACGGATAGCCCTTTCTACACCTTTCGATGAATCCCTCGATGCAGGGGAAGACTTCGACTATTATCTCCGCGCCTGGGAAAAATATAATGCATCAAATTCCCGCTTCCCTTTTTCTACCACCGGACGAGATTCGCACTCACAAGGGCCCAGGTCTGCGACAGGATATGAGTGGCGACAACAGGTCGAGAACATCATTAAGAAAAGATACTTACGCGGCTGGACAACTTCATTTTATTATAGAGGCAATGAGATCACGTTTTTTATCTCGAACTCTTTGGATCTGATTCAGCAATCCCATCTTAATGGGTCATTTTTTCGAGATCCGAGAACTCGAATTTATCGCCGGAATTATTCCCCCACAATCCGTAATTCTCGAAGTAGGCGCCAATATCGGCAATCACGCTATTTTTTATGAAAAATTCATGGATACGAGAAGGATCATCTTGATCGAACCTAATCCTGATGCCGTACGGTTGCTCAAGAAGAATATGGAACTTAATAACTGCACAAAGATGGAGACTTCGCTTCTTGGTATCGGTGCGGGTAAGAATCGCGGCAGATTCTTTGTCAGGGATGTCCAGATGAACAACCTTGGCGCGGCATATCTGGAGGCAAATCCAGGGGGCGACATTGAGGTGGCCCCCCTTGATGAACTTATCCATGAAAAGATAGACTTCATAAAGATTGATGTCGAGAAAATGGAATTGGATGTACTTGAAGGCACAAAAAAATTAATAGCCGCGCACCATCCCGATATTTTTATAGAAATTATGAACGAAAACATTTCCGCCTTCGAAGTATTTCTAAAAAAAATAGGCTATCACATTCAGAAGAAATTTCCCTATGTCAATGCTGTTAATTATTACATTGTCCCTGGTTAATAATATATAAAGTATAGCTGGTTCGACTGTTAAATATAATTTTATAAATCAAAGGAATCATGGACATCAACGAAGCAAGTGAATTAGCGCTGGAATGTCTCAAGGCAGGGAATTTAGATCAGGCGGAAAAGACCTACAAAGAAATATTGAGGCTGCAGCCGGATAATGTCAACGCCCTTCACTTTCTCGGTGTGACATATTATCATCACAAAGAATACGATTCAGCAATAATGTATATTAAGAAGGCCCTGCAGCTTAAACCTGATCATGTTGACGCATATAATAATCTCGGGATCATTTTCCGGGACAAAGGACAACTTGACGATGCCGAGTCATGTTTCCGTAAGGCTTTGCAGATCAACCCAAATTTTGTTAAGTCCTATGTCAATCTGGGGAACACCCTCCAGGCAAAAGGCTCACTCGATGAAGCAATGGCATATTTTCAAAAAGCCCTTGAACTCAATCCTAATCTCATCGAGCTATATATTAATCTGGGGAGTATTCTCCACGGGAAAGGGCGTCTCGATGATGCAATAGCATGTTTTCAAAAAGCTATCCAGCTTAATCCTGATTTTTATGGAATATATAATGACCTGGGAATCATTCTTCAGGAAAACTTACGATTTGATGAGGCTGTTTTATGCTTTCGAAAGGCTCTCCAGTTGAATCCTCAGTTTATGGAGTCCTACATTAATTTGGGGAATACCCTTCAGGCAAAAGGGTCCCCCGACCAAGCAATAGCATGTTTTCAAAAAGCCCTTCAGCTTGATCCGAACAGCGCTTATGCAAACTCTAACTTATCTCTCTCGTTACTTCTATCGGGTAATTTCAAACAAGGATGGGAAAAATATGAATGGCGACGATACATAGAAGGGCTTTCATATTTGCAGGTTAATTTTTCTCAACCTCTCTGGGACGGCTCTGACATGAAAGGGGGCACCGTTCTTCTTCTTGGCGAACAGGGATTTGGAGACGTCATTCAATTTATTCGTTATGCGCGGTTTGTTACACAACGCAATGCAAAAGTAATCGTTGCATGTCATAAGGAATTAGAATCATTAGTACAAAATATTGATGGTGTTCGGCGAGTTGTAGTATATGGAGAACAACTGCCGGAATTCGATGCTTATTGCCCACTCTTGAGTTTGCCTTTCATTGTTCATACAACTATTGAGAGCATCCCGATAAATATACCTTATATTTGCGTGGATCCTTCCCTGGAACAGAAATGGAAAGCTGAACTTCGATATGACCATCCTAATTTAAAAGTAGGACTCGTTTGGTCCGGTAATCCCAAAAATACAAAGCTTCGCTACAAGTCCTGTTTACTTAGCGACTTTTCACAACTTGCGCAATTTAATGACATCACATTTTACAGCCTGCAAAAAGGAGAAGCTGTCGGTACAAGTAAGAAATCCTCCGAAGGGAATGAATCTTATGGATTTAACTGAAAAGATAACCGATTTCTCGGATACTGCCGCGTTTATCAAAAATCTCGACTTGATTATCTCTGTGGATACGGCAGTTGCCCATCTGGCGGGTGCGCTTGGAAAACCGGTCTGGACATTGCTGCCATTTTCGTCGGACTGGCGCTGGATGTTGAACCATGAGGACAGCCCCTGGTATCCTACGATGAGATTATTCCGTCAATCCGCGCCGGGAAATTGGAATACGGTGATAGCTCATATTGAAAAAGAACTTGGTGTATTAATAACACCGGCAGCTTACGCTGAATAATTATAAACGCATGGGAGGCAAATGAACACACTTCTAAAATTAAATCTGGGATGTGGAGAAAATCACATACCTGGATACATTAATGTAGATAAATATGGGAAGCCGGATGTTATGCATGATCTGGAGACTTTTCCCTGGCCGTGGGAAGATAACAGCGTTAGAGAAATCCGGTTAAATCATGTGCTCGAACATCTGGGGCAGATGACATCGGTCTATTTGAGAATAATCAAGGAACTTTACAGGATATGTGCCCCAGATGCGGATATAAATATTGTTGTTCCTCATCCACGACATGATCATTTCCTGAATGATCCGACCCACGTAAGGATCGTAACACCTCAAGGTCTGGATCTTTTTTCAAAATCAAAAAATCGTGAATGGATAAAAGGGGGATATGCAAATTCGCCGTTGGGATTATATCTGGACGTTGATTTTGAAATTATAGATGTAAAATATATTCCTGACCCTTTATGGCTCGAAAAATTAAATAGTAAGGAGATCACTGAAACAGAAGTAGACCAGGCTTTTAGAAATTTTAACAACGTCGTGACGGAAATAAGAATGGTTCTCAAGGTAGTGAAGTAGATAGTCGGAATAACCTGTCTTGAGACGACTATTTAGCAGTTTTCTTTTGAGGGCATACAGCTTTATATAATTTATCCAACGGTGTTTCCGGTGTTATCAACTTCCAGTTTTCCTTAGTTTTACAGGTGGTATCTATTACTCTATCCTTTGAATCATAAAAGACGATAGACTTGGTTTGCACGTTCTTAGTAGAACAGTCTATCTCGACCAGAGATATCGACTCCGCCAAGTCCGCATATTTAGGGCCAAGATGATCTGCGATTCTATTAACAGAGCTTTCCTGATAAATAATTTTTTGCCATACACTAACAATATTTTTAAATTTATCATAAGGCCGGTTGATGTTACCGTTGTCATAATAATAAAAGTCTATATTTTTGCAAAAGAATCTCCAATCTTCACCCCTGACGGTTGAAAAACAAAATACATACAGTGAAAGAACAACAGTTACTTGCAATAATTTCTTAATCACTCGCCCCTCTCTCGCCCCTCTATAGATAAAGTCTGCCTATAAATTCAATCAACAGCAGCTTTTCTGTCATTCCGGCCTTCGGCGTGAGCTAAGTCGAACGCTTGTCCGGGATAATCCCATGTCATCCCCCTTAAATTAAGGGGAAAGAGGTGTTACAGAAGAACTTCCGGTGCGTTTCACTTGCGGGAATGACAGATATATTTATATGCGCAGACTCTATTCAAATCCCGTCAGTCCACCTTCGGCCTCTCCAGAAGATGTGGGTACTCTTTTGCAAGCTGCTTCATAAATCGTGTGTCTAATTGAGCGGCATATAGTGTTTTCACTTCGCTAATCTGGCCAATAGTCAATTTTAGTACCCCTTTTAGATTGGCATCCTGGAGGTTAGCACCGTTCAGTTTTGCTCCCTTCAGATTGGCTTCACTCAGGTTGGCGCCCCTCAAGTCTGCCCCCCTGAGATCAGCACCGGCCAGACAGACACTAAAGAGATCGGCTCTGACAAAATTGGCGCCATGAAGATCAGATCCGGTAAGGTCGCTTCCGCTAAATCCAGCCTCATTCGAGTCGGCATTACTTAAATTCACCCCCTTTAGATTGCTACCGCTAAGTTCCGCCTTATAAAGAATAGCTCCCTTCATAGTGGCCCCGCTGAGGTTCACCTCAATAAGATAAGCCCCGCTGAGGTTGGCGCTGTCAAGATTCGCACCACTGAGATTTGCCCTGCCAAATTCGCCGTTGCTGAGATTAGCCCCGCAGAGGTTGGCGCTTTCTAAGTTGACAATCAGAAAGACGGCTCCTACCATATTGGCTCTGCTCAGGTTTGCTTTGCTGAGATTGCTCCCGCTTAGATACGCACCCACAAGCTCGGCTTCACTTATATCCGCTCCTTTGAAATCCACTCCTTTGAGGTCAGTCTCATTGAGGTCAACCCGTCTGAGATTCACCCCGGAGAGATTCCAATTTCCTGAAGGCATTCCTCCCTGAACAGCACCATGCTTGATCAGCCTCTCCCATGTTTTTTCCCTGCTCAGCATAACTTCTATTATATACCACAAATAAAGAATTTTTTCCCTAAAAAGGAGAATTCTAACCTCCCGAGGAAGTAAAATGTAATAACCTGCACCGGCGCCAAGGAAACGATGAAAACCTATCCAACGCATATTGTAATTCTGGATATGCCTTTCATAAAAACGGACAGGTTGGGGCCATCCCGATACTTCAGGGCTTCCGAGCATTGACTATTATCTAAGTAGCGCCTTTATAGAACCACCTGACGGTGATGAGCATTATACAGAACAGCTAATCCGTTTGCCGAATCTCTATATTTAAGGTTCTTCAGGGTTAGCATGGGGGGCGTCATTCCGGCCCCGTATCGAGTACGGGGTAAACTCCAGCCGGGAATCCAGTGACGTTTGCATTGAGTCGCTGGATTCCGGATCAGGTCCGGCATGACAAACTATAAAGGCATTCAGTTATTAAGGCCGTCATTCCGGCAGTGTGTTGAGCCGGAATCCAGTGACTTTGTTTTTTCAGCACTCAGGCGGATTCGCCGAGGCGAAAAAATACCTTATGCCGAAAAAAGGTTATTTATATGTCCTTGCCAGTCGGAGGAACGGGACGTTGTACGTTGGCGTAACATCTGATTTGGTAAAAACTGGTGGACGGGTTCACGAAAAAATATGAAGTTATCAATCTCGTTAAAAGGTATATCGATTAGTTTGTATAAATTGGGTAGCTCGTTCTTGATTCTCCAGCAAAGTGCTCCGACAAAAAGCATATCTATTTTATTCCATTCCACAGGATTTATATTTGCTATTGCAATAAATCTGTCCAGATAGGGATAAATCCTTTCTGTAAAATTAGAAGGTAGCACTGATAGACAATTCAAGATTTCTCTTATACCTCCCAAAGGGTGTGATGGCCATGATACTAACGTGTCTTTTGTTAAGAGCAATGGAGTAGTCATCATGGAAGCAACCACATCACGAGGATTTCGCATTAACCAAAGCACCCTCAGTTCAGGTAGCAACCTCTTAATCCAGTCGAGAAAATGTGCATATACGGGCAGTTTGAATACAATCTGTGGGGAGAAATTAGTCTTAGTCAGATATTCTTGAAGTTTAAATTCCTGATATTCCATTTCATCAATACTATGGATCTCTGCATGAGAATCGAGTATGAGATGTAATAGGGTAGTCCCGCTACGTTGGCACCCGGTAATAAGGATTGGTCTGTTTTTCATCTCGGTTTCTTCTTTAGGTCTGATAAATAAACAAATGACAGTCCTATCTTGATTTCTTGATGAACAAGAGAACTGATGATTATCGTTGCAAATGTGCCCCTTAAACGGACGTGCACCATGTTGCCCAAATCTGGCGATAGGACATTTCTAAATTTTCCGTAAATCTCTTTGCGTCACACAGTGGAGACCTTCTCATCATATCTCGTAGACTTTCACGTAATGACTGCAACTTTTTTAAATCATTGGCAAGATCGACGGCCATCGATATATACTCGTCATATGTCTTTGCAACAAGCTCAGAAAGGCCGACATTTGACAAGAGACTTACCCCAACTCGTGAATAATAAGCAGTGCCTGCGACAGTAATAACAGGCGCTCCCATCCACAATGCTTCGCATGTTGTTGCTGCTCCATTGAATGGAAATGTATCTAACCCTATGTCAACAAGATTGTATGATTCCAGGTGCTTTGGTGCTGGATCTGAGGATTGCAATATAACCCGTTCCGCAGAGACACCTTTCCGTGTAAACACATTGATTGCATAGTTACACGTTGACTTATCATGAAAACTCTTTCCTTTTAAGATTAAACGTGCGTCTGGTAATTCGTTTAAGATATTTGCCCATAGGGTAAAGACTTCTGACGTTACTTTGGCGAAATTGTTGAATGATCCAAATGTGATATGCCCTTTTGATAAGGCTGGCAGAGGTTCAACATCAGGACTGTCTTTATCAGGAAGATAACAGAGAAAACTCTCAGGCAATCGGAGTAGCTTTTCTGTATAGAATTGCTCTGTCTTTCCGGGCGGATCGGTGTAGTAATCGCCGATTTTATAGTCCATTGTTGATAGGCCGGTCGTAGCAAGATATCCTAGCCAGCTTATTTGAATCGGAACTGGCTTGCGGGCAAATACCAACATTCGATTATTTGCTGTATGTCCTGCTAAATCTATAAGTATATCAACCCTGTCTTTTCGTATTAGTGCGGCAACTTCTTCATCGGACATTCCAACAATATTGCGCCATTGATCAGCATGCTCTTGAAAACGTTTTGTTACTTCATCATGCTTTAAACTATTTGAATAACAAAATACTTCAAAATGTTCACGGTTGTGTGCAGCTATCGCAGGTTCACTAAAATATGCAACTGCATGTTTTCTGAAATCGGGTGAAACATAACCGATTTTCAGCTGGCGGGTAGGAACTGGGGCGTTTGTGTAAGAAGGAAGTTCTGAAAATAAGGGTTCTGCAAACTGCTTAGCAAATAAAAGATGTTCAGAAAAAATGCGCTGAGGATTATGAGATGAATTATAATTCATAATAAAAAGAAGATTACTGTAAACAGGCTGTTCGTGTTTCAACTGCAACGCCCTTTTATAGCACTGTTCAGCTTCATTCTGTTGTCCCTTATCCTTGAATGCCTCCCCGAGATTATTAAAAACTGCAGCAAAAAGCGGTTTCCGCTCAAGAGCTTTTTGGTAGCAAGTCTGAGCTTCACTGAGTTGTGCCTTATGAAGCAAAATAGTTCCCAAATTATAATATGCTTCAGCATAATTCGGATTAATCTGTATTGCCTTCCGACAATAAGTAATGGCTTCGTCAAAGTGTTCTATTTCGTCAAGAACTTTTGCAAGATTGCTATTTGCCTCAGCAAAATTCGGATTAATCTGCAATGCTTTTCTTAAATAAAATATAGCTTTATCAAATAGATTTTTCTCAGAATAAATATTTCCGAGGTTGTTATATGCTATGGCAAGGTTCGGATCGATCTGTAACGCCTTTTGATAATAAGTTTCAGCTTCATCAATTAGGCCTCTACTCCTCACCACATTACCAAGGCTGTTGTACGCTTCAGCAAAGCCTGGATCGACTTTTAAAGCCTTTTTTATATATCTTATTGCAGAATCATAGTCCCCCATCTGATGGAATAAGACCCCAAGTAAGTGCAGTGCGTCAATGTCATCTGGCAGTTCTTTTAATATGCTTCTATATATCAACTCGGCCTGCCGCAGATTTCCTGCCTTATGATTCTCAAGAGCCGTTTCGATTGCCTCATCAAAGTTCATCTTTTATTGACGTGATAGCTGTTAAGTATTGATAGAAATATACACTATTTTAGCAATTCGAGTCTTGCGGAGTACAGTCAACGGGATAACGGGCGAGGGCAATGCGATTTAGCATGGTCCCGCAGGACCATGCTAAATCTAAGACAGGTCAGGGAATTGATCGATTCTTTCCCGCTGACCGCATCACTCCACGGGCACTTTCACGTAATTATTTAAAGGATCTTTGAACGGCACTACTATTGTAAGATAGCCGTCTTCATACGTTGCTTTTGCCTCGGCGGGCTTAACAGCGCTGAGAAAAGACAAGGTCGTGACATACTCAATGTTGTCCTCTGCAGATGCAGAGAGATAGCAGCCATTCTCGTTCATCATCAGAGTGATGTTTTCTTTCTCGCTATTAATGATCGTAAACTGAACAGTCAATTTTGACTGCTCGCTGTCAACCCAGGACATTATATCCGGCGATTCAGTATATTTGTCATCCATAGAACTCACCTCCTTTATTTATCATTATCTGATTATCTTCAGAAATACATTCAATTATAAAACTCTTTGGTAATTTCTCTCAAGAGAATTCTCGCGTCCGCATAGTGACCCTTCAGTCAAGCGAGTAACGAGGAACACCAAGAAATTCACGCATCATCTGTTCAATATACCCTAACGTTGCATAAGATGAGTTTTTCCGTCATTCCGGGCTTGACCCGGAATCCAGCGACGTTGTTCTATTCCCGGAAAAGTCACTGGATTCCGGCTTTCGCCGGTATGACTCCAAACGCTCAAATAGGATTTCATATTTGGTGAATTCCTCAGTTGCCTGTTCAACGCTATGGAATCCGGCTATTTACAACGCTTTGCCGGTTTACTGTGCAAACTTTATGCAACTGTAAAGTATATTCTCAAGTTCATTTTTAATGCGGGCTATAACCGTCTCCCAGTCTCCGGGCGAGGGCTGGCGGAAAAGCCTCATCGTTGGATACCAGGGACTGTCCTCGCGTTCCAGCAGCCATCGCCAGTCAGGCACATAGGGAATCAATGTCCAAATCGGTCTCCCGAGAGCACCGGATAGATGGGCTACAGCCGTATCTATCGAAATGACAAGGTCGAGGTTTTCAATGAAAGCCGCCGTGTCAGAGAAGTCATGAATCTCTTCCGTAAAGTCAACAAGCTTCATGCCCTTGGGAGGGCTCTTTGCCTGTTCCGCGCCCTCTCCTTTCTGGAGGCTGTAAAAAGTTATTTCATTGATGCGTGACAGAGATGAAAATAAATCAAGCGAGCAGGAACGCGGACGTTCCCTTTCCTCCTTTATCCTCCCGGCCCATACCAGACCTATTTTCAGTCTGGAATCATCCTCTCGAAGTCTCTCTCTCCATTTCAGGGCCAATAGGGGATCGGCAGTGATGTAAGGGATTTCAAGCGGGAATATTTTCGAGAGTTGTGCCGAATACAAGAGGAAGACTCAGAAGTGGACAATGCAGATCAAACTCCGGCAATTGTCCGCCGTCAACTATTACTTTTTCAACACCGTGAACCCTCCTGAACAAGAGCGGCCAATTCTTCGGGACATTGAAGGATCACCCTCGCACCTCGTTCTGCAACCAGAGGAGCATAACGGACAAATTGAATGGCATCGCCGAAGCCCTGCTCGGCATGAAGCAAAATGGTACGCCCTGAAATATCGGACCCGTCCCATTGAGGGCGGGAAATCTTATACCCCGTGCCCTTTCAATTTCCACCGCCATTCGTACTTCAGTCCATCCCAGCTCCAAATTGCCGGACAATAAAAGTGAGCATGCCATATTCCAGTGGGCGCCAACGAAGTCAGGCTTGAGTTCGATCGCTTTTTCATAATAGTTCTATGGCTCTCTCAATCAAGTTTCTGTCCTGATGATAAAGTGCAAGATTATAGTATGCCTCTGCAAAATCAGGGTCGAGATCAACAGCTTTCAGGAAATATCTTAGAGCTTCAGCAGACTGCCCTTTTTCCTGCAAACAGAATCCGAGATTATTGTGCACCTCGGCAGAATCCGGATTGAGTTGGAGAGCCTTTTCATAACTGGCTATCGCCTCATCGATTTGCCCCCTTTCCTGGAGCAATTTTCCCCGATTATAGTATGAGTCCGCGAGGTTCGGATCCAGTTCGATAGCCCTCTGATAGTAAGCTGCAGCTCCTCCGATTTTCCTTTTTCCTGAAATATAATTCCCATGTTATTCAATGCGTCCGCAAGATTCGGATCGAGTTGAGAGCCTTTTGATAATACCTTATGGCCTCTTCGAGCAGTCCTTTCTCCTGAAAAACACTTCCTAAATTGTACCATGCACTGACAAAAGCGGATCGAGTTGGAGGGCTCTCTGATAATAAGATATCGCCTTATCAAGCTCTTTCTTCCCCTGAAAGGCGGAACCGAGATTACAATGGGCCTGAGCAAGATCAGGATCAAGTTCTATAGCCCTTTGATAGCACGATATGGCTTCAGCAAGCTGATCCTTAGCTTGAAATGCAATGCCGAGGTTATAATGGGCAACGGCATTGCTCGGGTCAATCCGAATTGCCTCCTTAGTATGGGAGATGGCAAGATCATAATTTCCGCATTGCTCGAATATTACTCCGAGAACAAGCAGCGCATCAAAATTTCGGGGGTGTATCTTCAATATTTCCCTGCAAAGGGATTCCGCCCGGTTCATTTCTCCTGCCCGACAAAATTCGGTGGCTGATTGAAGTTTCTTGTCGGTGTTCATATATGTTACGTATTTCTTGATATTTCCGGTGCTGACCCAGCAGTTAGACAGCATGGCAGCCAATATCGCCCAGATATTCTTATTTTATTATGTTTCATTTGATATTATCCAGTGGATCGATTCAAACCGTTATCTTGTTATGGAGTTCATCGATCACCTGGTCTATCACGGAACCCCATTCCCCTGCTGTGTTCTGACGGAAAAGCCTCATGGTTGGGTACCACGGGCTGTCTTCACGGTTCAACAACCATCTCCATTCAGGGGAAAAAGGCAACAAAGTCCATACGGGCCTGCCGAGCGCGCCTGCTAAGTGGGCTACTGCCGTATCAACGGATATAACCAAATCAAGATTTTCCATAAAAGAGGCTGTATCAGAAAAATCCCGGATATCTTCAGTATAATCAACAATTTTCATGCCCCGGGGAGGATTTCTTGTTTCTCCTGCCTCTTCACCCTTCTGTAAGCTGTAAAGCGTAACACCGGGTATCTGCGCCAGCGGGGAAAATCTTTCCAGCGGCATATTACGGTAACGATTTTGTTTGAAGCCCGGATTCCCGGCCCATGCTATCCCAATCTTCATCTTCGGACCGTCACGACTAATCTTATCTTTCCATTTTGTATTCAGATCCCCATCACTTGCGATGTAAGGCACCTTGGCCGGAATCGTCTCAAGCTCAGTACCGAAAGCAAGAGGCAGACTTAAGAGTGGGCACTGGACATCGAACTCCGGCAATTCCCTTCCACGCACCACCACTTGATCAACTCCCTCGGCATTTCGGAGCAGAGACGCCATTTCCCAAGGGCACTCAAAGACTATTCTTGCGTTGCGCTTCGCGACCAAAGGCGCGTAACGGATAAACTGAATAGTGTCTCCAAAGCCCTGTTCGGCATGGAGTAAAATGGTGCGCCCGTCTATATCCGACCCATCCCACAGAGGCTCTTTGAAATCACGCCGCGAAGATGCAAGATATTCTGTCTTCCATCTCCACTCATATTCCCTCCAGCCTTCTCTGAAATTGCCTGTCAGCAAAAGCGCAAGCGATAGGTTCCAGTGCGCCGTAGAATAGGCGGGATCAAGCTGAAGGGCCTTATGATAATAGGGAATTGCTTCATAAGGCTGCCTGTTCTCTTGAAGGGCAAAGCCGAGATTGTTGTATATTGACGGATCATCAGGGGTAAGTTGGGAGGCCTTTTCATAACATGCTATCGCCTCTTCCAGGCGCGCATTCTCCTGAAGGGCTATGCCGAGATTATAGTGCATATCAACATTATGAGGATCAAGCTCTACTCCCTTCCGGCAGTAACGTACTGCTTCATCAAACCGTCCCTCTTTCTGAAGGGCAATACCGAGATTCATGCACACATCGGGCAGGTCAGGGTTAAGCCGCAGCGCCTTTTGATAGCTCCACACTGCATCGGAAAATTGTCTATTTTCTTTGAAGGCGTTGCCAAGATTTATATATGCCTCGGGCAAACCTGGATTAAAATCCACAGCTTTGCGATAGTACTGTATCGCATCGCTAAGCTGACCCTTCGCCTGCATAATAAATCCGAGATTGCTGTAAGCTCCGGCATTGGCCGGGTCGTACCGAAGGGCAGTCCTGATATATTTTGTTGCCGAGTCGTAGTCCCCGCGTCTGAATGACAGTTCAGATAGAAGATATAAAGCATCTAAGTTGTCCGGCTGATCCTGAATTATGTCTTTGAACGCATTCTCAGCTTCCGATAAATTGCCTTCATTATAATTCTTAAAAGCCGATTCAAATTTCTCTTCAATATTCATTGGTTGCACCACTTTTTCCACATTGTTCTAAAACAAGTTTCCAGGTTGCCGACAAACCTCTTAGCATCGGTCAGAGGAGAGCTTGCCATCATGGCTCGCAGACTTCCTCGCAGCGTTTTCAGCCTCTTAATATCAGCCGCCAAATTAATTGCAATTTCTACATATTCATCATAAGTTTCAGCAATGAGTTCGGGAATTCCGATATTGGAAAGAAGACATACTCCGACACGGGACGCATGCGTGTTTCCTGCAAGTGTAATGACAGGAACTCCCATCCACAACGCCTCGCAGGTGGTAGTAGTCCCGTTGTATGGAAACGTGTCAAGGCCGATGTCTATTCGGTTGTACAAGTCAAGGTGTCCCCTTACTGAAGGCTCCCAAGAGAGGAGTTCGAGCCGGTCTGCTTCAACATTCTTTCGCGTAAAAAGCTCCATCACATAATCGCGTGTAGACCTGTCAGAAAGGCTCTTTGCCTTCATTACCAAACGGCAACCGGGTATCATTTTCAGGATCTTTGTCCAGGTTTCAATCAGCATAGGTGACACCTTTGCTAGGTTGTTAAACGAGCCGAATGTTATGTGACCGGACGCCAAGGCCGGAAGAGCGTCGACCGCAGGGCTGTCCCTGTCAGGCATATAACAAAGAAAACTCCCAGGCATTCGTACCAGTTTTTCTGTATGAAATTGTTCCGTCGTTCCGGGAGGATCGGTATAGCTGTCGACTATTTTATAATCCATGGTCGATAAACCTGTGGTCGCAGGGTACCCTATCCAGCTCACTTGCACAGGCGCAGGTTTCCTGGCAAATAGTAGGACCCTGTTATTCGACGAATATCCGGCTAAATCTACGAGGATATCAATACCGTCCTTGCGAATTAATTCGACAGCTTGTTCATCTGACGTCCCCGCTATATTTCGCCACTCGTCACTGTAATGTTGAAGACGCATTGTCACTTCATCTTGAACAGGGCCGTTTGAATAGCATAATATTTGAAACAGTTCCCTGTTGTGTACATTTAGAGCGGGTTCAATAAAGTAGGCAACCGAGTGTTGTTTGAAATCGGGTGAAACATAGCCGATCTTCAATCTCCGGTCAAGAGACTTTTCATTAGTATGGGGAGCGATGACCGAAGATAAGGGTTTTGCAAATTTTTCTGCAAATTTCAGATGTTCAGAATAGATTGATCGGGCGTCATAACGGGCATCATAGTTCATCATCATGATGAAGGTTTCGTAAGCATTTAAATAATTCGGCCCTATTTGGATAGCACGTTTTAGGCAGTCTTCCGCTTCATCCAATTTCCCCTGATGTCCAAGCGCACTGCCAAGATTACTAAGAACCGCAGCGGAATCAGGGTTTATGCGTAATGACATTCTATAGCTATCGACAGCCTCGTGAAGCCGATTTTGCTGCATAAAAGCGTATCCAAGCAGATGATATGTTCCCGCGGAATCAGGGTCAAGCCGCACGGCCGTTTGATAATATCCGATAGCCTCGTCCAAGTTCCCTTTTTCTTGATGAGCAACTCCCAGGTTACGGTAAGCGACGGACAGATTTGGGTTAAGCCGGATAGCATTCTGATAATAGTTTATTGCCTGATCAAGCAGCCCTTTTTCTTTAACTGCATTCCCAAGGTTGCTGTATGCCTCAACATAATTGGGATTGATCTGTATTGCTTTTTGATAGCATTGGATAGCTGAATCTAATCGTCCTTCAGCCTGAAAAGCCATCCCAAGTATATGATATGCATCAGCATTAGCCTCATTAAACAACAGCGATTTTTCGATATATTTTATTGCAGGGTCGTAATTCCCTGATTGAAAGTAGATGACGCCGAGGAAGTAAAGAACCTCTGCATTGTCCGACCGTTCCTTCAGTATTTCCAAACAGATGGATTCTGCGCGACCTGGATTTCCTGCCTGATAGAATTCAAGAGCCGACTGGATGGCCTGACTAAGGTCCATTGCTTAATTTCCTTTCCGAACAGGCCTTTCTTGTACCGCCGCCTCAATAAAATCTTCAAGGGCCGTAACACAGGTTCTGTCCCTATAAAGGAGATGCTTATTTGCAGCAGTTTTGTAGCACATCCGCTGACGAAAATCGGCGTCCCTGGCAAGCTTTACAGCTATATCAATATATTCATCAAAAGTGGAAGCCACAGTCTCTTTCACTCCTATCATGCCGAGTATGGCTGCACTATGCCGGCCCCTCATCAATTCTCCGGGAAGGGTGACAATCGGCAAGTTGCAGGCGACAGCCTCAAAGGTGGAGTTGCATCCCGACCATCCTATGCTGTCGAGATAGATGTCCGAAAGCAGGTTGACTGCATGATACGCCCCTGGTTCGAGACGGGGAAGCAATACGATATAATCATCGCCATTGAGGCCGAACCGCTGAAAAGCCCTGCCGATACGCAAACGGAATTGTTCTGTGATCCAGTCGCTGGTATCCGAAATAAACAGAAACCGGCAGTCATCAACCTGCCGCGCAATGCGGGGGTATACTTCGTCATATAGGGGCAAATATTTAAGAAGTGACTGACAGCAAAGATAGATAGTGGATTCTGCGTGCAAGCCAAAGGTATCGCGATTTGTTTCTGAAGAGGGCACATCCAGCGGTGTATAGTAAACAGACAGGTTCGGCAACCGGATAAGCCTCTCAGTGTAATGGATGTCGGCGTTTAGAGGCTCCATGAGGTCGCTGCTGAGATAATGATCGATGGTTGGCAGCCCCGATGTGTCGGGGTGGCCCCATGAAGTGCATTGGACAGGGGCAAGTCTCAATGATGCGAGTCTCACAGTCATACCATCCATACCGATCTCAGGATAGATCAAAATGTGGAGTTGGTCACCATGGATAGTCCGGCAGAGTTCGTCGAACAAATGGACACTATCGACAAAACGGTCGAACCCTTGCCTGGCAGCTTCAGTCTCTTCATCCTTCACTTTACCGGTATAATAACCGTACAGGGTGAAACGCTTCTTATCAAGGTTCTCAATCCAACCTTTAACAGGAATCTTCCAGTTTGAATGCCGGTAAAAGAAGCCGGACACTATACCGACCCGAATCTTCTCCCCGGCGGAAAGAACCGGCATTGGCAGACGTCCCGCATATTGAGGATATCTCAAGGCCATAATTTTACAGACCATATCACCATAGATTTGTTGGAGCTCCCTGTCATTGGAACCCTGGTAGGCCAGAAGAAAAGGCTGCAGACTGCCGACCGCATTTGAAGCAGCCTCTACATCAGATTGATTCTCAAGGGAGAGCGTATCCCGTAATCTCACAAGTTCATCGTGATATTTTTTACGGGCGATATCGATGCCTGCCTCATCTGAATAAATGACCGGGAGCTGAGACATGCATATTGCATGGCGCGCCATGAAGAAGTCCGGCCTGCTGCCTAAAGCTTTTTCAAAAGCGGCTATAGCTTCATCCTTCCTGCCCTGATAATCCAGAATATATCCGACATTAAGGTATATGTCGGCAGATTCCGGATTGAGGGCAAGAGCCCGATAATAGCTTGATAGGGCTTCATCCAATAGGCCGTGGTCCTTCAAAGCGTTTCCCAGATTATGATGCGCTTCTGAGAAATCAGGGTCGAGATCTATCGCCCGTTGATAGCACGGGATTGCTTTCTCCGGTTGACCTTTGCGTTGAAAAACATTCCCCAGATTATAAAAAGCATCAGCATAACCCGGATCGAGCCCGATCGCTCTCTGATAATAAGTTATTGCTTCATCGAGCCGTCCTTTATCCTGGAGGACAAGGCCAAGGTTATTGTTTAGATAAGGGAGGCCAGGACTGATTTGCAGCGCCTTCTGATAGCAGGATATAGCCTCATGAAGTTTTCCTCTCTCGTGTAAGGCGTTCCCAAGATTGTTGTAAGCATCGGCATGGTTCGGATTAAACTCAAGCGCTTTCTGATAATAAGTCCTTGCCTCGTCAAATTTACCCTGGTCAAGGAAAATATTTCCGATGTTATAATAAATATTCGCATTTACCGTATCCAGCCGAAGGGCTTCTTCTAAAAAAGACATCGCAAGATCATATTCCCCGAGCTCATAATGCATTATTCCGAGGAGGTGGATAGCGTCTACATTGTCCGGATGTCCTTTCAAGATTTCCTTGCAGAGTTGTTCAGCTTGTTGCAAATCACCTGCTTGATAATGCCGGAGAGCCGATTGTATCATCATATTGATATCCATTTTTTAACTATAATGTCCTGCGTCGCCTCCTTATTTTCCTCCACTACTAAAACAACACTCTAACCAACTTTTCCACAGTGTGCCTCCATGTGAACCCTTCCATCACAAACTTTGGCCCCGCCACACGCGCCTGCGCACAAAAGTCCGGCCGCTCCACCGCCGTCATCATCTGATGCACCAAATGCTCGTAGTCGGGCCGGAGCATCGTGCCGATCACACCCGGTAATATCTGGGTCGCCTGCGCAGTGCTCTGAATGTGCAGCGTAAAGTCCGGTCGAGTGAAATCATCGGTCGACCCGCCTTGAGTGCAGATCACGACCAGTCCGCATGCCGCAGCCTCCAAACAGGGCATGTTGAACCCTTCGCCTAAATAAGGCGATACATACGCGTCCGCCGCCTGGTAGAGTCTCGCCATGTCCTGAAAATTCCAAGTTTCTCCCGTGTAAGTCAGCCGCTCCTGCACCAGCTGAGCCTCTGCCTCTGTCAATTTATTCGCCTGCTGCAAAAGCAAGTCCCGTGACGGATAAAGCCTATCCAACCCCTTTATCATCAGCCGCACGTGCGGATGCTTCTTCGACACCTCAGCAAACGCCTTGAGCAATAACGGCATCCCTTTGTTCCCCGTCATCGCTCCGAGAGTCAGAAAAGTGAACCCGCTGAATTTGATCTGGGCCCGCAGCGCCGCCTGCTCTGATTCACCCAGCGGGTGATATATCGTCGGCTCCACCCCGTGTGGGATGACTATAATACGTTCCGGGTCTCCGCCGCTTTCGATAAAGCCGTCCCGCGACCACTGCGACGGCGTCAGTATCACGATGTCCGATTCCGCCATCATTTCCCGCAGCGGCCGGTTCTGCGCAATGTACATGTCCGGCACACAACGAGATTCAGCCGTACCGAATACACATGTTCGCTTGTACTTCGACGGCGCACAGTTATACGGATATGTGATCCGCAGCACCGCGTCGGCCTCTACGTCACCACCCGCCGCCGGGATTGATCGGATCTCTGCCTCTGCCTCTGCCGAAAACAGCCCTGTAACAGGCTGCCAGTGTCTCTGATAATACGGCATGTCACGGTGGAATAGTCTCAGCCAGGGCATCTTGAGCAATTCCAGGCACTGGAATTGGTTCACAATCGCGTATGAATGCGGAATGTGCCTCCACCCTTCGATCAAGAGCTTGCGGGAAGATTTCACGTGCATCAAATTAACCTCTTTGTACCCTTATTATAGATAAATTTGGCAAAGTATTCCCGTTTTGAACGTAAGAACCACCTATTTTAAAGCTGTTTCTAATTTTGTCTTAACCGCCCTTTCGATAAAATCTTCAAGGGCAGTGATACAAGCTTTGTCTCGATAAATGCGGTGCTTGTTCGCCATGATTTTTTCCGACATAGATTTTCTCCATTCCACATCTTTTGCCAGACGCACGGCAATGGCGATGTACTCGTCAACCGATGAGGCAATTAAGTCCGTGATCCCCATCATCATGAGAATGGCAAAGGTATGCCTCCCCCTCATCAATTCGCCCGGGAGCGTAACAACAGGCAGGTCGCCGGCAATAGCTTCCAAAGTCGTGTTGCCGCCTGACCATCCTATGCTGTCGAGATAAATGTCGGACAGGCGGTTTATGGCATGGTACCGTTCGGAATCAAGGCGTGGCGGAAAAAAAACATACTCTTCCGCATTCAGATCAAACCGCTTGAATGCCCTATCGAGACGGGACCGGAACTTTTCAGTGACGGAATTATTGAAAGAAATGAAAAGGAACCTGCAATCCCCGGCTTCACGGGCTATGCGGGGATAGACTTCATCATATTGGGGCAGATATTTAAACACCGATTGACAGCAGAGATACATTACGGGTCGGGGGCTGAGGCCGAAATCCTCCCGTCTCATGGAAGTATCAGGCAATCCCAGAGGCGTATAGCAAACCGACAGATTGGGCAGCCGGACGAGGCTCTCCGTGTAATGCGCACCGGCATCGGCGGGTCCATCAAATCACTGCTGAGATAATAATCGATCGTAGGGAAGCCGCTGCTGTCGGGATGCCCCCATGAGTTGCACTGGAGAGGGGCGAGCCATAAAGACGCAAGCCTGACCGTCATAGCGTCCATACCTATTTCAGGATAGATCAATGCGTGAAGATCGTCGCCCCGGATAACCCTGCACAGTTCCTCAAAGGAAGAGGTGTCTTCGACAAACCTGGCGCAGCACTTTCTTGCGGCCTCTGTCTCGCCGTCTTTAGTCTTGCCTGTATAATAGCCATAGAGGCTGAAGCGGTTTCCGGCAACGTTTTCCAGCCAGCCCCTCATGATAATTTTCCAGACGGAATGCTGATAAAAATGTCCAGAGACTATGCCCACCCGCAACCGTTCCCCAGGCTGCAAGTCGGGCATGGCGGGCCGATTTGCAAATTGCGGATATCTTGAAGCCATAATCCTGCAGACCAGGTCACCGTAAAGCCGCTGGAGATCACGGTCATTCAAGCCCTGATAGGCGAGATAGAAAGGCTGCTGGGTTCCGATCGCTGTTGCCGCTGCTTCTATATGCAGTCGGTTTTTAGATCTATTGTCTTTATCAGATTTGTCAGTTCTTCGAAATAGCGATCCCTACAAATCTGTATGCTCTGTTGATCCGGATAAATGATCGGGAGTTGCGATATGCATCGAGCCAGGCGTGCCGCCATGTTATTCGGGTCAATGCGTATTACCTCATCATATGCGGCCACCGCCGCGCCGGGTTTGCTCTGTTCCCTGAGGGCGGTCCCAAGATTATAATAGGCATGTGCATAGGTCGGGTTGATCTGCACCGCCTTTTGATAACAATCCACAGCTTCGCCGAGCAGTCCTTTCTGCACGAAGGCGCTGCCCAAATTATTATATGCAAGGGCATCAGGATTGGATTTTAAAGCCCTCTGATAATATAAAATTGCGTTTTCCAGATGTCCTTTTTCATGGAATGCGCTGCCTAAGTTATAAAGAGCTATCCCATGTTCCGGGTTAAGCCACAGGGCTTTCTGATAATAGGTAATCGCTCCATCGATTTGCCCTTTTGCCTGGAGTGCACTTCCCCAGATCGGTATACGCATCTCCATACTCCGGGTTAAGCTCTATGGCCTTTTGGTAATATATGATCGCATCATCAAGTTGTCCCCTTGTCCTTCGGATAGAACCTAATGCAAAGTATGCCTGCGCATTGTACGGTTGTTCCCTTAGAATTTTTCTGTAGATTTCTTCGGCCTGCTGCAGATATCCGGATTGCTGAAACCTGATAGCCGATTCCATTGCACCTTTTATTTTCCTCGTCCGCTTTTGTTTAATTTTTTTCACGTGAATCTCTCGGATCTGATTGCCCCAAAGCAAAGAGGGTTAAGGAGGTTGCGCCTTATACTCATTTACAACCCCCCTCCACTCCCTTTTTTTTAAGCGGAAATTTTTGTAGTCCTCTACGACTCGCAAAACAACGACCTCCCAGTCTCCCGGAGAAGGCTGACGGAAAAGTCTCATCGTGGAGTACCAGGGGCTATCTTCACGATCCAGTAGCCACCGCCAATCGGGAGCATATGATATCAATGTCCAGACAGGCTTGCCCAGGGCTCCCGCCAAGTGGGCTACTGCAGTATCCACCGAAACAACCAGATCAAGATTCTCTATCAACGCAGCAGTATCCGAAAAATCATGAATCTTATCCGTAAGGTCTGAAAGTCTCATGTTCTTTGAAGGGTATTGTGTCCGTTCCGCGACTTCTCCTTTCTGTAAACTGTAAAAAATAACGTCATCAAGCCTCGTCATCGGTGAAAACATTTCAAGCGGGACAAGATCGATTGCGATCATTGATATGTGAAGGTCTTCCGGCCCATGCCAGGCCGACTCGGAACTTAGCGCCGTCATCCCTCATCTCCTCCCTCCAACGTATAACTGACTGAGGATCTGCCGACACATAAGGTACGGTCGAGGGGATTGTTTCCAGAGTCGTATTGAATACCAAGGGCAGTCGTAAAAGAGGGCAATGAAGATCAAATCCAGGAAGAGAAGTGCCGTACGCCACCACCTGTTCAATGTGACTGACACTCTTCAATAGCCTGGCAAGTTCTTTCTGACATGCGACGATCACTTTAGCCCCTCTCC
>CAVZMO010000046.1:0-42070 GCA_963776195.1 Thermodesulfovibrionales bacterium | reverse complement strand
CGAGATGAATGTCTCGGGCCGTTTACCGATGTGCAAGACCAATCAAACAAGTTTCAAAAGTATTGCGAAGAAAAATCATTCAAAGCCCAAGGCAGATTTAGACAGGGCGGTACGGGAAGTTCTCTTGAAGGATTACTTCGAGAAAGAAACAGCTGTTCGATGACTCTGAGGATCGGTAAAGATCACAGCTATTCAAACAACTTATAGACTTAATAGAGCGCAAGACGGGGCGAAGCCATCCAAAAGCTATTGCTTTGGATGGCCGCCCCGCCGTTCGTCTATAACCTTTCAAGCTACTTGCGCGGGGTATTTGCTGGATATGAGTAATCACCAGCAAATACGTTACTAACATGATTGATTACTTGAGTTTAACACTTCATTTCCCGCCTGATAAAGATTATATAGAGTATTACGGGAAGATCACTGAGGATTCCTTCAGATCACAGATGTATAAGTATATGTGCGAACTGGATAAGGCAAGGATTCTTTATTACCCGCATAAATTCAAAGACTCCACAAATGCAAGAATGCCATTTACAAACATCATTCTTAATCCGAAATATTTCGATTGTTATGAAGAAATGGAAGATTATATTTTTTCAATTATTAATAATCCTGATCTGAATTTAGAAGATATTAATATATCAAGAATTGATGTTGCTGCTGATATTGAAGATATCAATGTTCAAGGCTATTATTGCCATGCTGCACGTAAAAGGCATTCAGGACTTTTAGGATTATTGACGACACTATCTATGCAGGAAAAAATCCAAAGGTAAGGATTTATAACAAACTTAATGAAATAAAATACCGGCTTAAAAAGAATATGAAGGTTACAGAAGGAGAAAAGAGACTTCTTGAATCTGTACAAGGAGTTGACAAGATTCGAGGTTGCAATCAGCAGACCGAAAATGAATCTGAAACAATTAAAAGAAAATCCTGTACGTTTAGTTTCCTATTTTGATAGACTCAACTTTATTAAAATGGGTTGCAATAATCCCTGCGGGGTTATGCAGGTCATGTATAAGCAAGTCAACAGGAAATTTAGAAAACAAATGGAAGCACTTCAGGATATGCATCTGCTGGAAAAAATAAAGGAGACTTACATATCGGATGTCATTCAATGGTTTGATCTGAAGGAGCCATTTTAGAGGGGTATAGGTAGATATGGCTCGCTCTGAGAAAATTGATTGTAGCGGCATTTCACGAAGCCGGATTTTACATTTTTCGAGTAAAAGCCGGAATATTCTTCTAAAAGGCTATTCCGTGAAGCTCACAGGCATCAAAGAAGTATCAGAAATTCTCAACGTGAAGCCTTCTACGCTTTATCAATGGGCAGAGTTAGGCCAAATACCGTGCTATAAGATCAATGGCTGCTCTGCGGTTCGACATTGAAGATATCATGAAATGGATCAAGGCATGTAAAAAATTACCTGTAGAGGAATATAATACCTCTATAGGTAGGAGGCCCAGGAAGGGAGGGCAGATAAACCATGGGCCTGTATAAGAGAAAGTGGTAGTCCTTTCTATTGGATCACTTTCAGAGTCAATGGAAAAAAGCTTTGTGAATCAACAAAGACTACCAATAAGAAGCTTGCAGACGAAGATTTATGCAAAGAGAATTACAGAAATCGCAGAGGGGAGATGGTTTCCTAATGAGGCAAAGAAAAGAACCTTTGAGGAACTGAGAGACAGGTACATGAGAGATCATTCGACGGATACACAAAAAACCAAAATCATCTCTGAGAGACGAGACATCTTTCAAGCATCTCTCAGGGTTCTTAGGCGGTCTTACTGTCGCGGAAATTACTCCTGCAAGAATTTCTGAGTATAAATCCTCAAGAAGAATTGAAGGCGCTAAACCAGCAACGTTGTCGAGAGAGCTTGAAGTTTTAGACATGCTTTAAACCTTGCTATCAGAGAATGGGAATGGTTGGACAGAAGTCCTTTTGAGAGGATCAGGATTGATAAGTTCAATAACAAAGTGGAGAGATGGCTAACCTCAGAGGAAGAAAAAAGATTGTTAGAAGTATCCCCGGTATGGTTAAGAGAGATTATCATTTTTGCTCTGAATACAGGCATGAGACAAGGTGAGATACTCTCACTGCAATGGCCTCAGGTTGACCTCTCCAGACGCACTGCAACGCTCTTAGAGACCAAGAACAAGGAAATACGAACTGTACCATTGAATCAGACGGTCTGCGAGATGCTGAGCGTTAAAGGGAAGATCAGGCATATCTCAGGATATGTCTTTACTTCTCAGGCAGGAACAAAAATCGATGCAAGAAATCTCCTCAGATCATTTTACATCGCAAGGAAAGAAGCAAAGCTTGAGGATGTTCGCTTCCATGACTTAAGACATTCCTTTGCTACAAGGTTGGTTCAAGCGGGTATTGATCTCTATGTGGTTAAGGAGTTGTTAGGGCATAAGACAATCACTATGACCATGAGATACGCGCATCATTATGCAGAGTCCTTGAGGCATGGAGTCGATATTTTGGACAAGGCTGGTTACAATTATGGTTACAATGGGCAATAAAAAAGGCTTAGAGGAAACCCCTAAACCCTTGATTTCATTGGTGGCGGGGAGAGGATTTGAACCTCTGACCTTCGGGTTATGAGCCCGACGAGCTACCAGGCTGCTCCACCCCGCGATAGGTATCATTAACAATACCTTATCGACGTTTTCTTTGTCAAATTTTCTTAATTAATTTCCATTGTGTGAGTTTAATACTTGGGAATCTTGAACGCGTTTTTTATCTCTTTGCAGCTACCCTTTGGATTCGGGATAAATTGCCGGATTTGAAGAACGAAGCTAACGCCGCTCCATTGACTTAACGAGAAGGTAGTCATTATAATTCTTATTTCATAAGAAGAGAATGGAAGAGATCAACGAACTCATAGCACAGCGGATCAAGAAGCTTGAGGAATTGCGCCAGTCCGGGATTGAGCCCTTCGGCGGTGTCTTTTATGCCGAGGACCATGCCTCCGAACTCCATGATAAATTCGGCTCCTCATCAAAAGAAGCTTTTGAGACATCTCCCGTATCCTGTTCTCTTGCGGGGCGGGTTGTTGCCATGAGGGATTTCGGAAAGGCCGCTTTTGCCCATATCCAGGATGCTACAGGCAGGATGCAGATCTATTTTAAGAAAGACTTGCTCGGCGAGAAATTTTTTCTCGTAAAGAAGCTCGATATCGGGGATATTATAGGATTAAAAGGGAAACTGTTCCGGACAAGGACGAATGAACTCACTGTTGAGGTCGATGATATTACCTTTCCTTACCAAGTCCCTGAGGCCCCTGCCGGAAAAATGGCACGGCCTGAAGGATATAGAGATAAGATACAGGCAGCGATATGTGGACTTGATCGTGAACCCTGAAGTCAGGCAGACATTTATGAAGAAGAGCGCTGTCATCAAAGCGATCCGGGACTTTCTTGAGTCAAAGGGTTTTATTGAAGTCGAGACCCCAATGATGCAGCCGATCCCCGGAGGCGCAACGGCGAGGCCGTTCAAGACCCACCATAACGCACTCGGGGTTGATTTGTTTCTGAGGATCGCTCCGGAGCTTTATTTAAAAAGGCTCCTTGTCGGGGGATTCGAAAGGGTATATGAACTCAACAGGAATTTCAGGAATGAAGGAATATCAACAAAACATAACCCGGAGTTTACGATGCTCGAATTTTATATCGCCTATAGAGACTATCAGTTCCTCATGTCTTTTACGGAGGAATTAATTCCCCATGTTGCAGAAAAGACACTCGGCACTCTCAAAATACCCTATGGAGACCAAATCATCGATTTGACGCCTCCATGGCCGAGGGTTGCAATGCTCGATGTATTAATGCAGAAAGGGGTGCCTCAGGAGATATTTAAGGACAGAGAAAAGGCATGGGCATGGGCGAAAGGAAATGATATCGTGATAGAAAAGGATATGCCTTTGGGAAAGATCCTTGACGAGATATTCAAGGAGAAGGTCGAGCCTGAATTAATTCAGCCCACCTTTATTATTGACTACCCCGTTGAACTTTCACCCCTTGCCAAGAGAAAACCTGACGACCCCGAACTTGTTGAAAGGTTCGAACTGTTTATTGCTTCAAGAGAAATTGCGAACGCCTTTTCGGAGCTCAATGACCCGATGGACCAAAGACAAAGGTTCCTGAAACAGGTGGAAGCGAAAGACCAGGGAGATGAAGAGGCTCACAGTATGGATGACGACTTTGTCAGGGCATTGGAATACGGTATGCCTCCCGCAGCAGGGGAAGGCATCGGCATAGATAGGTTTGTAATGCTGCTGGCTAATTGCCAATCTATAAGGGATGTGATATTATTCCCTCAATTGAAACCCGAACAATAAAATATGCGATTTGCGATTTTAGATTCATGATTTTAATGCTGGAATCTGCAATCTGCGGTCTGAAATAAGCATGAACCTGCCTTATCAAATTTTCATAGCCCTCAGATACCTTAAGACCAAGAAAAAGCAAAAGGGTATCTCGGTGAATACCCTGATATCGGTCGGGGGCGTTGCAGTCGGCGTAATGGCGCTTCTTGTCGTCCTGTCCGTGATGAGCGGATTCCATGAAGACCTTCAGAAAAAGATACTGGGGGTGAACGCTCATGTGGTTGTTCTGAATTACAGAGGAGCGATGCCTGAATATAAAGACGTTATCGAACGGTTAAAAGGTGACAAGGAGATTACCTCGTCAGCACCTTTTATCATGGGACAGGTGATGGTGTCATACGAGAACAGGGCCCATGGAGTTTTTTTGAGAGGTATCGACCCTGAATCGGAGATGAAGACAACGGATATCGGCAAATTCATGAAGGAAGGCAGTCTTGAAAGCCTTTCATCAAAAGACGAGACCCCGGGTATCGTTATCGGCAAGGAGCTCGCAAGCAGTATCGGTGCATTCAAGGGGGATTTGATTGCGCTTTTGTCCCCTGTCGGCAAGATAGGTCCGCTTGGAATGCTCCCCAAAGTAAGACAGTTCAGGGTCGTGGGGATTTTTGAGGTGGGAATGTTTGAGTATGACTCCAACCTTGTACTGACAGACTTAAGGGCTGCACAGGAATTCTTCGGCATGAAAGACGAGGTAACAGGCGTTCAGCTCAGGCTTACCGATATCTATCAGGCTCCCGTCGTCAGGGAAAGGATACAGAAACAATTAGGGTTCCCCCTCTATGCAAAGGATTGGATGCAGATGAACAGAAATCTTTTTTCGGCCCTTAAGTTGGAAAAGTTTGCCATGTTCATCATATTGATCCTGATAATCCTCGTTGCATCATTCAATATTGTAAGCACGCTTATCATGAACGTTATAGAGAAGAGAAGGGAGATAGCCATTCTTAAAGCAATGGGGGCGAAGGATAAAGACATTATGTCCATCTTCATGCTGCAGGGGCTGCTGATTGGACTATTGGGTACCATTATCGGGATCACCGGCGGATACCTTCTCTGTTACATTTTAAATACCTATCAGATTATAAAGCTCCCTGCCGATGTCTATTACCTGAGTCATCTGCCCGTTAAGACAAAAATAACGGATTTCATCGCGGTGTCTCTTTCTGCCGTGGGAATAAGTTTCTTTGCGACGATATATCCGGCTTGGCAGGCTGCAAAGCTCAATCCCGTGGAACCTCTGAGGTATGAGTGAACCTCTTTAAAAAGGGATTTATTGAACGGTGTTTAGACTGATAAAGCAACTTATCGGCCTTATTATCATTGCTGCAATCGTTTTCATCGCCCTATCGTTGTGGCAAGGTGGAAATCCTTTCAGGTGGTTCGGCAAGAAATCGGAACAGGCTGGAGAAGTCATAAAAAAGAAGAGCGAAGAAGTGGGAGAAGAGGCTGATAAGATAAAAAAGAAGACGGATGGTATTAAAAGTACAACAAAGAAAGTCAGTGAAGGCATAAAGAAAACAGGTGAAAAAATAAAGGAGATTACCGGCTCGAAATCGAAAAGCGAGGACTGATTTGAAGGGTATCATCGAAGCACGAAATCTGAAAAAAGCGTTTACCACAGATGCGGGTGGTCTTGAGGTCCTGGCGGGAATCGATATCTCGGTCAGGGAAGGAGAGATGGTCGGGATAGTCGGCGCATCAGGCGCAGGGAAAAGTACTCTCCTTCATGTCCTTGGAGCTCTCGACCGGCCAACTTCCGGTAACGTTTTCTATAACGGTACGGACATATTCACTCTCGATAGAAATTCCCTTGCTGCTTTCAGGAATAAAACCATAGGTTTTGTATTTCAGTTTCATCATCTCCTCCCTGAATTTACTGCGATCGAGAACGTCATGATGCCCGGACTCATCGGCATCCAGGGAACCAGGCAATTCACTCATAGTGAGATTGCAGGGAGGGCGGAGAAGCTTCTTAATAATATGGGTTTGTCCGAAAGAAAGGGACATAGACCGGGAGAACTCTCCGGCGGAGAACAGCAGCGCGTTGCGGTCGCAAGAGCGCTCATACTGGAGCCTGAAGTGGTACTTGCAGACGAACCCACGGGCAACTTAGATACAAAAACCGGAGAAGAACTTTTCAATATCTTTGTTAATCTTAATAAAGAAAAGGGGATTACCTTTGTCATCGTCACACATAATGAGTCTCTATCAAACCGCTGTCACAGGACGCTCAAGATGACGGACGGCAGGATTGTTGATAATTCCGGAGCCCGATAGGATTGTCCTGGATTTTTTTTAAAACGGTTCGCTTTGACAGATTCAAGAAAGGGAATGACGATTAATGACAGGAGCAACCGAAAATTTTTTGGGAAATAGAATATATTCAGTTTTTCTTTTCTATTGTTTCGATAATGCGGTCTATCCTTGACTTAGGCAAGCCGCCAAAGACTTTTCTCAATTCTTCACAGGTGAATTTCTCTTTTAGAAATGCGGTAATGTCCGTTCTTGTTTGCCAGCAACCGACGATATTGCGGCATGGCAATCCTTCGTTCATCGAAGTGCAATAGGAGAATTCGATGAGCATCCCCAATTGAGGACAGTAGATGTTCATATGTATAGAATAACACAGATAATAAAATTGGTTCTTCAGGTAATTATGTGGAAGGAAGGCAGCCGCAGGCTGAAGCCTGCGGCTACCCATCAATGCGATAACAAAACCAACCCAACGGAATAAAGGGGGGATTCCATCCCCCCTTTTTAGATCTTACGATGGTCTCGGAAATTTCTCCAAATCTTTCAAAAGCTTCTGTATCTCATCATCAGGCAAAACATAATCTTCGAGTTTGCCCGATAAATAGGCATCATAAGCCGCAAGGTCGATGATACCATGGCCGCTCCAGTTCATGAGAATCACCTTTTCCTTGCCTTCTTCCTTTGCCTTTTTTGCCTCTTCTATGACACAGGAAATGGCGTGGTTGGTCTCCGGAGCAGGGATAAACCCTTCCGTCCGCGCAAAGGTGATACCCGCTGCAAAGGTTTCAAGTTGACCATATGCCCTTGCTTCTATAAGGTTATCCATGAGTAGCCGGGAAACAATGGGAGCCATGCCATGATATCTGAGACCGCCAGCATGTATAGGAGCAGGCACGAAGTTATGGCCGAGTGAATGCATTGCAAAAAGCGGTGTTGTTTCGGCAGTATCTCCAAAATCATACACATAAGGCCCTTTTGTCATGGTTGGGCATGAAGCGGGCTCACAGGCTATTACTCGTACTTTTTTACCATGTATCTTATCCCTTACAAAGGGGAGGGCAAGGCCTGAAAAGTTACTTCCACCACCAGCACATCCGATTACAATATCAGGATATTCCCCGATCATTTCAAGCTGTTTATGTGCCTCGAGGCCAATGACCGTTTGGTGTAAAAGTACATGATTGGCAACGCTACCTATGGAATATTTTGAATCCTTTGAAGTTGCACCATCTTCTACTGCCTCGCTAATCGCTATACCCAAACTCCCCGGATGTTCTGGATTTTGTTCAAGGAACTTTCTCCCAGCATTGGTGTCTGGACTCGGACTCGGAACGCATTTTGCTCCCCAGGTCTCCATGAGGATTCTCCTGTAAGGCTTCTGGTTGAAACTTATCCTGACCATATATACTTTCAATTCCAGCCCAAATTGGCTACATGCAAAGGCAAGTGCACTACCCCACTGACCTGCACCGGTTTCTGTCGCAAGCCTCTTTATACCGGAAGCCTTGTTGAAATAAGCTTGCGCTATGGCTGTATTGGGCTTATGGCTTCCCGGAGGGCTCACGCCTTCATTCTTAAAATAGATACGGGCAGGAGTGCCGAGGAATTTTTCCAGGAAGATCGCCCTGTATAATGGTGTCGGCCTCCATATAAGGTATTTCTCGATAACTTCAGCGGGAATGTCAATCCATCTCTCCGTACTGACCTCCTGCTCAATCACATTCTTAGGGAAAATGGCTTCTAACATATCAGGCGTTATAGGTTGTCCTGTTCCTGGGTTAAGTGGTGGTGGTACAGGATTTGGCATGTCAGCCTGGATGTTGTACCACTGCTTCGGTATATCCTTTACGTTTAAATCGATACGTCTGTTCACGGTTACCCCCTTTAAAAAAGTTTTCACGGTTTCATGACAGGTGATATTTTACTTATAAAAGGAAATTTTTTAAAGTGCCTAATGCCCTATCTTGACAACGCATCGGGCATCCATTAAAGTATCTCGATGCGGAAGCCCTTTATTGCAGCAAACTGGAAGATGAACAAGACGCTCTCTGAAACCAGGGAATTCATATCGAAATTCATTCCTGAGGTGAAGGACGTGTCCAATGTCGATATCGTAATCGCGCCGCCGTTTACCGCCCTTGGAATCGCGTCGGTAGAACTCAGAGGTACGAATATCCTCCTTTCTGCACAGGATGTCTTTTATGAGGAGAAGGGGGCTTATACAGGGGAGATCTCCCCTGTGATGCTCACTGATCTCGGCTGCAAGTATGTTATTGCCGGCCACTCCGAAAGGCGGCAGTCTTTTTACGAAACCGACGATATCGTCAATAAGAAAATCAAAGCAGCTAAAAAAGCGGGGCTTGGCGTCATCTTTTGCATCGGGGAATCATTGGAAGAGAGAGAAGCCGGAAAGACATTCGATATCCTGAATAGAGAGATTGAAAAAGGGCTTGATGGGGTCCCTCCCGATAAGTTAGTGATAGCGTATGAACCCATATGGGCGATTGGAACGGGTAAGACTGCAACTCCCCAACAGGCACAGGAAGTCCATGCGTATATGAGAGAACGACTGAATATTTTTTATGGAAATCAAGCCAGCGAATTATGTATACTATATGGCGGCAGTGTGACGCCCGAGAATATAGACTCCCTGATGGCTTGTGAGGATGTTGATGGTGCGCTTGTCGGCGGAGCCAGCCTGAAGGTCGAGAGTTTTACAAGGATAGTTAAATTCAGGAAGGAACAATGACAATACTTTTAATTATTATCCATGTTTTTGTCTCTCTTTTTCTTATCGCGGTGGTATTGCTCCAAAGCGGTAAAGGTGCCGAAATCGGCGCAGCCTTTGGAGGTTCAAGCCAGACGCTCTTCGGAAGCCGCGGCGCTGCATCATTTCTTAGTAAAATGACGACGGGGGCTGCAGTTGCCTTTATGATCACATCTTTGATGTTGGCGGTCGTGACTTCTAAAGGCAGTTCTGTTGTTAAGAAGGTTCCGGTGAGCCAGGAGCAGAAATCCATGCCGCTAACACCCGGTCCGGTTCAAAGCGGAGGGGTACAACCGGTCCAGCAACCGGCGCCGCAAGCTCAGCCACAGAAGGTACCGCAACAGGCGCCGGCCAAGTAGTTGTTTTTTGAAGTTTACGGTTTACGGATATTTGAGTTGAAGCCTCTGAACTGCAGTGGACTTGCCCGTCTCTTCATTAATCTCAACAATGAGGGCTGAAAAGATGCCTTCACCTGTGGCAGTCTCAAACCGCATCGGCATACTTGTTAAGAATCTCTCTATGATCTGCTCTTTCTCGATGCCGATTACCGAGTCAGAGGGCCCCGTCATTCCAACGTCCGTAATGTAAGCTGTACCGCCCGGTAATATCTTTTCATCAGCAGTCTGGACGTGGGTATGCGTCCCGATAACAGCACTTACTTTCCCGTCCACGAAGTATCCGAAGGCGATCTTTTCGGAGGTCGCCTCCGCATGGAAATCAATGATTATGATCTTTGTTTGACCTCTCAGCCGTTCTATTTCCTCCTTGCCTACTCTGAAGGGGCAATCGATGGGGGACATGAATACACGTCCGGACATATTGATCACCGCGACTTTAATGCCACTGCTCAGTGAATATAACAGGCTTCCGTAACCAGGAACTCCCCGAGGATAGTTTAGCGGTCTGAGCACGAAGTTTTCTTTTGAGATCTGAGGAATAAACTCCTTCTTGTCCCAGACATGATTTCCCGTCGTGATTATATGCACACCATAGCTCAAGAGCTCGGCTACGATCTTATCTGTTATGCCGAAGCCCCCGGCAGCGTTCTCGCCGTTCGCAACGACGAGATCTATCTTGTATCTGTTGACAACAGTCGGGACTAAAGCCTTTGTCGCGTTTCTGCCGACTTTACCGACGATATCGCCGATAAAAAGGACTTTCATAACGTATTACTTGGCATACTCAACGTACCTTGACTCTCTTATAACGGTAACCTTTATCTGACCCGGATAGGTCATCTCCGATTCTATTTTTCTCGCAAGCTCCTTTGATATCATCGAGGATATGTCATCGTTTACGTCTTCAGGCCTTACGATGATCCTTATTTCCCTTCCTGCCTGGATTGCATAACACTTTTCAACCCCTTTATAGGAGAGGGCCATCTGTTCCAGTTTTTCCAGCCTCTTAAGGTAGTTCTCTATGCTTTCCTTCCTGACACCGGGGCGTGCGGCTGAAAGGGCGTCTGCTGCGGCTATAAGAGCGGCCTCAACGGTTATCGGATCTCCTTCTCCATGGTGCACCAATATAGCATTTGTTACCTTTTGGTTTTCTCCGTGCTTCTTTGCTATGTTTGCACCGATCTCTTGGTGAGAACCCTCTATCTCATGATCTACCGCTTTCCCGATATCGTGGAGAATACCGGCCCTCTTCGCGAGTTTTACATCTACTCTCAGTTCTCCGGCCATCATTCCGGCAAGGTACGCCACTTCCCTCGAATGCTGGAGGACGTTCTGTCCGTAAGATGTCCTGTACTTCAATCTTCCAAGAAGCTTTATGAGTTCAGGATGGATGCCGGAGAGGCCAAAATCGAAGACAGCCTTTTCCCCTTCTTCCCTGATGTGTGTCTCAACGTCTTTTTTTACCTTTTCCACAATCTCTTCTATTCTCGTGGGATGAATCCTACCGTCTGTGATCAACCGTTCAAGTGAGAGCCTCGCGATTTCACGCCGTACCGGGTCAAAAGCGGAGAGCGTTACCGTCTCGGGTGTATCATCGACGATGAGGTCCACACCTGTTGCAGCCTCAAGCGCCCTGATATTCCTGCCTTCCCTGCCTATTATCCTGCCCTTCATCTCGTCGTTCGGCAGGCTTACCGAGGTCACGGTCGTATCGGCAACATACTCACTTGCGTATCTTTGGACAGAAAATCCTATGATCTCTTTTGCTTTTTTCTCTGCGTTTTCCCTGGCCTCATCTTCAATCCGTTTTGCCAGTTTTGCACCCTCGAACTTCGATTCATCTTCTATTTTCTTCAGGAGTTCCTGCCTTGCTTCTTCCGAGCTTAATCCGGAAATTTTTTCGAGCAGTTCCGTCTGGTCCTTTATCATCTTGTTGAAGGTATTTTCCTTCTCCTGGATTGTCCTCTCCTTTGAGGCGTAGTCCTTTTCTCTTCTGCTCGATTCCTGTTCCTTTTTTTCGATCTGCTCAAATTTTCTCTCAAGACTTTCCTCTTTCTGCCTCAGTCTCTTATCGAGATGATTCAACTCAGAACGTCTTTCCTTCAGTTCCTTCTCGGACTCTGCCTTGGACTGGTATACGACGTCTTTAGCTTCTACAAACGCTTCTTTCTTGATACTCTCGGCTTCTTTCTGTGCTTCTTCAATAATTTTTGCTTTTTCATTCTGTATGACAAGATGTTGATTCTTGAGCTTTGCCCTGGAGATAAGAATAAAAACTAAACCAACAGCGAGACCTGCGAATATCCCTATCAACGCATACGTTATCTGATTCATCTATAGTAAACCCCCTTTCTCAATCTTCCCCTGCACGTTGAGGATCTTAAATTAAAATTCCCTGCTTTCTGCACAGGATTCCCTCGTGTAGTGCCCCAAAAGCGGGTCACTTCAGGCGACCGTTCTCTCCGGCGAATCCGCCTGAGTGCGGTCCGACGAGAAAATCCGGTCATGAAGGAACCGGGCTCCTGCTTTTGCAGGGACGGCTGAAAACCTCTTGAATTTTAGGCTTTCTTGATACCCCGCAGCTTATCAGGGTTCTCGATATTGATTGATGGGCTGGATTACGACGGTGATAAGACCTTTGGAGGTGCGGAAGCTTTGATTTCGAAAATTTTCCTTTTGCTCTCTATCATAAATATTTTATGTATAACCCTCCAAAAAGGTATTAGCGTTGTCGCAATCAGCCACATTAAAAATAAACCCACCCTGCCGTGTAAGGAGAAATTAGATCCGCCTATAAAATAGGTGGGTGCCCTGAAAGAGCCTTTAGGCTTTCTCCACGAGGGAGACATGCACACCAACTCTTTACGTAAGCTCCCAAAAGATCTAACTTGCCGGATCAACACATTCACCTCATCACCAACAGGGCAGGCGATTGTACCGAGATCGTACAACAACCTCCTTAATTTGTTTTTGCATCATCTTAGATTAAGATAAAATAAAACGGTACAACATGGCAAGAGAAAATTTGAGATTTCTGCAGGTATCAGAGATACAAACAAATATAAAAAGGACAACCCTGCAGGTAAATCAGAAAAAGGAAAGTGAGAAACCCATGATAAGATTGAAGAATTATTATATATGTTTCAAGAGGTTGAACCGATAACATAAATTCTATCGTGAGATATTTTTTGCTATCGCGTATGTGCAGGAGGGGCTTCCATCGGCAATGCATTCTTCCCGGACTACCTCTTTCCCGAGAAGTTCCTTAAAAATGAGCAGGTCAAACTGGCAAGCCTCTTTGTAATCAGTTGCTATCCTATAAATAGGACAGTTAAATATTTTTAAAGTGTAGTGATCGTTTGCAGAATCCAACTCCGTAATATATCCGCCGGAATCAAGAAAACCTTTGAGTCCGACAACCCTATCCTGGATGTTTTTTTTGTCGGACAGTGCTTCCCTGGCATCCTTAAGAATCCTGTTCTTATGCCATTTAAATATTTCTCCAATTTTATCCCTTCCCTCGTACTTTTCGACATCCTTTAATAAATCTAAGATAAAACTGTCATATGCCTTGGGGAAGAGGTTGTCTGCCTTTTCCGTAAGCTTGTAGAGAAACGCCGGCCTGCCGATACCCTGTCTCTTCGTAATATACTCAATAAGGCCTTTTCTTTCCAGAGATAAAAGGTGTTGTCTTATTCCCATCGAGGTTATGTTTAAGTCCTTGCTGAGGCTGTCGATCGACATGTCACCCCTTTTTTTGAGAAGCAACAGTATTTTTTCTCTTGTAGGGTTTTCGTTCAGAGCAGACCACATATTTCAAAATAGCATAAACTAAAATTTTTGTAAATAAAATAAATATACTAAAATTCTAATTTATGCTATTTATCCCGTTTCTATCCGGTTTCGACCTTTTGATTTTGCTTCATAGAGTGCAAAATCAGCCTTATCGATAAATTGCTCGGCCGTATCTATGGAAGGGTCCGGCACACTGGCGATCCCGATACTCACCGTGACCTGTCGGGTGATCCCCGAAAACGCATGGCTCGCGATTGTGCTCAAGAATCTTGAGGCGGCCCGTACGGCGTTCACTTTGTTCGTTTCCGGAAGCAACACGACAAATTCTTCGCCACCCCATCTCGCCACGGTATCCACTTTTCTAAGACAATCTTTTATAATAGTTGCCAACTCTTTCAGCACAAGGTCCCCCGTGCGATGCCCGTATTCGTCGTTCACACGTTTAAAGTGGTCGACATCGATTATTAAACAAGAAGTAGGAAATTTGTACCGCGCGGTCCTGCTGAATTCTTTTTCAATGATGGCCTCAAAATACCTTCTGTTAAAGAGCTGCGTCAGCGGATCGGTAATTGCGAGGACTTCCAGTTTTGAAAGAATTTCCTCCAGTTGACGATTTTTTTCTCGTAACTCGTCCTGCAACGCCTTTGTTCTCAAAAGGGCGTATATTCTCGCATTGAGTTCGATTTCATTATAAGGCTTCGGGAGGTAGTCGTCGGCCCCTGCTTTCAAGCCTTCAACCTTCTCCACAGTGGAATTCTTGACGGTCAGCATTATTATAGGAATACTTTTAGCGTCTTTATCCAGCTTCAGCCACCGGCACACTTCGTTGCCGTCCATATCCGGTAAAACGAGATCAAGCAGGATGATATCCACGTGTTGAGTCTTTACAATTTTGATCGCAGATTTACCGTCTTCCACCGGAATTACTTCATACCCTATCGATTCTAAAGACTCCTTTGTGACTTTTGCCTGCACTTTATCGTCTTCTACAAGGAGAATTTTGGTATTCGCCATTCAGCCATCCTAAACTTTAAGTTCAGTAATCTTATCAAAAAAATCCTTTTTTTTGAAGGATAATCTACATTATGTTCCCACCAACAATCGATTATCCAACATATTGTGCCTCCGAGAGCCAATTTGCTAAACTTGACTATGCCTGCTGAAAGAATCACGAATTCATTAGAGAAGAAGTTATACCAGTTGATTATCAACAGGCTTGACGGGGAAAAAATCCGTATTCAGGCTTATCGAGCAAAAATCTCTGAACTTGTGAGCAAGGGCATCGGCGGGTTTATAATTTTTGGTGGTGACAATACTGAAGTAAAATGTTTCATCGACAAAATGCAGTCGTTTTCGGAAATACCCCTCTTTATAGCATCGGATATCGAACGGGGTGTTGGACAACAGATACGGGGCAGCACGCTTTTTCCATGCCAGATGGCTTTGTCGGCAGCCGTTGAGAGGAATAAACCTGAAGATGTCGTCATCCTGAGAAGCGTTGTTAGGGCCATTGCAGATGAGGCGAAAGATATCGGGATAAATATGCCTCTTATCCCTGTTCTTGATGTGAACCGGGATCCGGAAAACCCGATTATCTGCACAAGGGCGTTTTCCGATAATCCTGAAGATGTTGCGTGGTTCGGCTCAGAATATATAGATATATTGGAGAATTCGGGACTTATAAGCTGCGCTAAACATTTTCCCGGACACGGCGACACATCCGCAGACTCTCATATAACGCTTCCGGTCATTGACAAATCTTATGGCGATTTGATGGATACCGATATTCCGCCCTTCAAAAAGGCTGTTCAAAAAGGGGTCGGCAGCATTATGGTCGGACATCTGAGCATCCCGGCTCTTGATGACAGACCTGCAAGCCTGTCAAGGAAGATAATGACTGATCTCTTGCGGGGAGAACTCGGATTTGACGGCCTCATAATGACGGACGCTCTGAACATGGATGCCCTGAAGGAGACCGGAAACGTCCCTGTGGAGTGCCTGAGGGCAGGGGCCGATGTATTACTGCACCCTCACGATCCTGATGTGACGGTAAGAGAACTCATATCCGCAATTGAATCAGGCGAGGTTACCGAGGAACAGGTGGATGCGGCAGTAAATCGTATCTTACGGATAAAGGCAAGACTTAAGAAAGCGGATAAAAGCGCTATCGATTATCAAGGACATGAAAAACTTTCATCCCAGATTACCGAAATGTCCATAAGTCTCTTAAAAAATACCCCGGGGCTTTTGCCGATCAGGGACAAGAGTGAGATTCATGTAATATTTGCGGGAGATGGTGAAATGTTTAAATCATCACCGTTTAAGAAGCATTTCGAAAAGTGCCTGCCATTGCATGAGATAGCTGAAAAATTACCTCTCCTTCTCCCCCCCCAGACAGTGCGGCAACAGAGGTGACCATATTCGCCATATTTACAAGTGTGTCCGCGTGGAAAGGGAGTTCGGGAATCAGTGAGAATGATAGAAACAGAATTCATGATCTCATGAGAAAGGCCGAACATTCCATTGCCATCTCCTTCGGGAGCCCTTATGTTTTGCGTCATTTCAAGGAGGCTGACATATTGATTGCTGCCTATGAGTCAACAGAACAGGCACAGAAGGCGGTCTTGAGGTGTCTTGAGGGAGAGCTTGATTTTAGAGGAAGAATTCCGGTGATAATTGATCCATTCGTCTCATGAAAGAGGAGGCGGACATGCTGAAAAACCCCGCCAAAGCGGCAGCCTTTATTCTGATACACGTGTCCGCACTCTCAACGTTCATCCTTCTTGGGAAAAAGCTTGCCGGCCGGTGGAGAGGGCACTGAGGTGTCGCTGGTCGTGCTTTTTCATCATGTCCGCCTCCTCTCCTCGAATATTTTTGCAGCTCGCGGATTGATTTATGAAATTGGATGTTATTTCACATAAGGGCAGCGATACTAAACCTGCAGTGGTTTTTATCCACGGGCTTGGGATGAACAAGGACATATGGATAAATCCTCTGAATTCCTGTATTCTCGGCGGACAATTTCCATTGAAGGTCCTCCTCAGGAAGATGTTCCCGGAAGAACAGGCGGTCCCTCAAACATTATATGATGACCTCAGGAGAAAAGAGTATAGTGTTATTGCATGGAGCCAAAAAAGACCGGCGGGGCCGATCGATTCTGTTATCCCGGAACTGGACGAGATAGTAAAAACCGCCCGGGAAATAACTAATGCCGGTATTGTTCTTATCGGGCACAGCAGGGGAGGGCTGATCGGGAGGAAATATCTTATGGACAAGAAAAGAACGATCAAAGGTCTTATAACAATCGCTACTCCCCATGGAGGCAGTTCGGTAGCCGGAATCGCAAAATATTTATCCCCGCTTATTTCCACGCTAAACCCTCTCCTGCCTGATGGCGATAAAGGAACGCTGTCTTTTTCGATAAAAAGAATTTTTGACTTCCTGAAAAGCAGTGCTCTGAAAGAACTCCTCCCTGGATCGAATTTTTTTGCTAAATTGAAAGACGGGCCGTCAGAAGGGATATATTATGCTTCTGTCGGAGGCACAAACCCGACTCTTTTCACCTTTCGAAATCTTTCCTTTCCCGATGCGTTCGAGAGGATTATTCCCGAAAATCTTTATCCTGAAGAGATGAAAAAGGGCAAGGGCGATGGTCTGGTATCCGCTGAAAGTTCCGTGATCCCTTGGGGTGAAGAGCACCATAATTTCAACCGTAACCACGTGGAGATTTTGTTTGATGAGAGTGCCAGAAATTTACTAGTTCGAATAATTGAGAGACTTTCCTTATCGTATGAATAAAAAAGTTTTTTTCTTTAGTTGGATGAAGAGGATTCCATGAGTTTAAATGTTATAGGAACTATGATTTCCCCGTTGACCTTGGGGAATGGAGCTGCCTTCGTTACTATTTTGAGAGCTGCTGAATCAAGGATTTCATAGCCTGAGCTTTTTTGGGTCCTTACTTCCTGCGGGTATCCATTGCTGTTAATGGTAAAACCAATAACAGCTGTCCCTTCAATCCTCTTTTTCCTTGCAAGAAGAGGATACATCTTTGCTCTCTCAATCGCAGTTCGTATAAGGGCGTAGGGATCGTTTGTGCCTTGAGATAAAGTATTTTTTCCCGGTGCCCCGATTCTCTCTTTAGAATGAGGCAAGGGGGGATTAGGACGGTTCATGATTTTATCACCTTGCTGTATGTTTATTGTTTCGGACAGACCGTCATGATCATTTGCCGAGACGGTAAATGGTCCTTGCGTGTTCTCAACTGCAATCGTTTCCTTTTTCCCCATTTGATCGTGAAAGAGGAGCTTTTTATCATTGCCAGGAGAAGGATGCGGTAAGGCATATTTCTCTTTAGTGACTCTTTCCGTTTTTGCCTGGGGAGGCGGTGAAGAAGTAGTTCTATTGTCTGCCGTTTCTTCGAATAAGGAGACTGCCATAAGATTGATCGGGACACGGATTGCCGTGTCCCTGATCCTGTAAGTGATAAAAACAGAGGCGATAATCATCGTATGGATCATTATAGAGATAAATATGTTATGCCTGATCTCCATCAGAAACTAAAATTTATCCCACCAATAAACTGCACCGGAGGCATGGGATAACCTTTCACGGTCTGGAAATCTCTGTCAAGGATATTCTTGCCGATGATGAATACCTCTGCTGTGCCAAAAGAGAGTTTGACCTTCTGGCTGATCTTTCCGTCGAGAAGGAAATAGCATCTGGGGTCTCCCTCCTGGACAACATAATTCGATACATAGCCCCACTCGAATGATATTGTAGTCCCTTTAGCGGGATAAACGGATGCAGTGCCTTTTATCTGATGTCTCGAAGTGAACCTTATCTTCTCCCCTGTCGCCCTGTCTTCAGGATCTAAGAAGGTATAATTTAAGCCGATATCCGCTGCACTGATGCGGAGCCTCCCCTCTGTCTCGACCCCTGTTATCCTTGCCCTTGATATATTCACCGGCGACCATCTCCCGGGACTGACCTCCTGCCACTGGATCAGGTTTTTTGAATTTTTTTCGAATGTAACAAGCTTGATATTCCCGGTGTTTCCAAAAAATTTCTGGATAACTATTTCATATTCCGTTGATTGCTCAGGTTTGAGGTCCGGGTTGCCGACGGCCCAGCCGGTATCCGGCCAATAGAGGGCATTCATTGCAGGTACCCGGAAACCCTTTCCGGCGGACAATGAGATGTTTATCTGATACGGCAGTTTTATCAGGAAAGACGCCTTCGGGCTGAATCTCTCCTGGGAAGATATATCATCATATCTTGTGCCGATGGTCAGGATTGCTTTTTCGGATAGCGAAGTCTCATTCTGGATGAATATCCCCTTCCTTGTCCTGCTGTGCCTGCCGATGGAATTAGCGGAATTGATGTCATCTCTGCTGTCAACGTCTTCCTCTAAGAGTTCTATCCCTCCGGTCAGGAGATTTGATGACCCTAAAAGCGTACTGTGCTGCAGGTCAAGACCATAGATATGGTTTTCATGGGTGTTGTCTTCAATGTCGGGATTCAGATAATGGATCCTCGAATTGTGGTTGTAAAGTTTTAACACGGTGTCTTTCATCTTCACTGTTATACCGACTAAGAGGTTTTCGTCAGTCTGGGTTGCGAGCGGGGTCAGCCAGGAAAGAGATCCCGGGGACCCTGCATCTTTATGGTTGTAATCAATAGTCATATCTGCACGGATGTCCTTAGACAGATCAAAGGTGAGTTTTGTATTTATTGCATCGACGTCATAATCCGAATTGGTTCTGAACCCTTCAGAACTATCCTTGGAGAGAGAGAGATAAACCCCTATATTATTTATTTTCCTCGACGTGTTAAGGCTGATACCATTTGTGACGAACCTGCCATACAATGCAGAGAGATTTGTTGCAGGCTCATCGGGGATTTTAGTAATGATATTGATGACCCCTCCCATTGCATCTGCACCATAGAGAGCGGATGAAGCACCCCGGAGGATCTCGATCCTTTCGATATTCTCAAGCTGGATTGGTAGAGTGTTCATGTCAACCTGGCCGTCTCCCGGTTTGTTGAGACGCTTCCCGTCGATCAGGACGAGCACCTGCTCCGAGGTTGACCCCCTCAGGCTCAGAGATGCTGATGAGCCGGGATTACCATATTCGAAGATATTCAAGCCTGCAATATTTCTGACGACTTCCGATATGTTCCGATAACTGCCGGACTTTATCTCTCTTTTTGTTATTACTGTTACGTCCTGTGCAACATCTTCAATTGCCTCCTCTATTTTTGTGGCGGTAACAACAACCTGTTCCAATGGAGATACCTTTTCTGTTGCTGAAGTAAAGGTAGGCAGAAATAAGAGCATTGGAAGTATTAAGCAATAAGAATAAAGTTTTTTCAATTTTTCCTCCCTCGGGAATTTTTTTAGTTTTTGAACTCGTAGTCTGGATAGGTCTTCCGGCTCAGGGCGACTTCAGCAACTCCCGAAATCTCTGATTTTCGGGCCCATCTACTTGCCCACCTTCCCACCATGGCATCTCCCATGACAGTGGCTCTTGAGTTGGGCTTTCGTTCCCTTTACGGCTGCGGGGCAGCGGAGGATTTTCACCCCTCTTCCCTGACATCCAGCCAACGCAACTTTCTTAATAAGACCAAATATTAGATTTACTACCACCTCCTTTCTGTCCCCTTATCAACCCCTGTATAAATGCCATGTCTATATTCTTCTTCAAGAATTCTGACCATCTAAAAAGGGCGTTGTCCCTTAACGACGAATAATCCAGAGTCTCTTCGACGGGCTTAAGTCCTTTCCTTATCCTGATAGAATTTATGAGACCGCGCCTGAATCGGTCATTGTCGAATATCCCGTGGATATAAGTTCCCCAGACATTGCCTTTTACAGCGCCATCTATAATGAGTTCAGGATTCTCTGACAGCCTTCTCAATTTGAATAAACCTGTGTCTCCACTGCTTATCCCCATATGGATTTCATAGCCTTTCAAGGATTTCGGAGAAGTTACGCCGGGTATCTTGTCTGAGAGAATATGGGCCTCCACCTGTGAAGTTATCTTTGTCTTTTCGATTGTTGTTTCTATATCAAGAAGTCCGAAAGCCTTTACCTCTTTATAACTACTTTCTATGCCGAATGGATCAAGTATTTTTTGGCCGAGCATCTGATAGCCACCGCAAATCCCGATGAGAGGGACGCCTTTTTTAACCGCCTCTGTTATGCTCCCTTCTATCCCGTTTTCACGGAGGAAGAGCAGGTCCTGGACCGTATTCTTTGAGCCGGGGATGATAATGAGGTCAGCACTATTAATCTCGTTATCCCGTAAGGAATACATCACTTCTGCATCAGGCTCAAAGATAAATGGGTCAAAGTCCGTAAAATTCGCAATATACCTCAATCGCACCACAACTATCTTTATTTTTGAACCCGCATAGCTCAGCCCCGTTGAACTCCCAAGTCTTTCTATCGGGATTCCATCTTCCTCATGGAGCCGGAGGTCTCCGAGATAGGGGATTACACCGATGACAGGCCTGCCTGTTCTTTCATGTATCAGAGAAAGTCCTGGTTTCAGGATAGTCGCATCTCCCCTGAATTTATTGATTATGAACGCCTTGATATAATCAGCATCACCGTTGAGAAGACCGATGGTCCCATAAAAGGATGCAAAGACCCCTCCCTTATCGATATCTCCTACGAGGATGACGGGTGCATCTGCATAGCGCGCTATTCTCATGTTGACGATTTCATTGTCGCGCAGATTAATCTCCGCAGGGCTTCCGGCGCCTTCAATTACAATGAGATCATATCTCTTGGTGAGTCTTTCATAGGCTTCAGTTACCGTCATCCATGCCTCTTTTGCGAACGAGTAGTATTCCTGTGCTGTCATGTTCGAATGAACCCTGCCGTTCATAATTACCTGACAGCCTGCTTCGCCTGAAGCCTTCAGCAATATAGGATTCATGTCGACTGAGGGATCAATCTTCGCTGCTTCTGCCTGAAGTGCCTGTGCCCGGCCTATTTCACCACCCTCTTTTGTTATAAAAGAATTGAGCGCCATGTTCTGTGCCTTGAAAGGCGCTACATTAATGCCCATATCCCTGAATATCCTGCAAAGACCTGCGACAATAAGGCTTTTCCCAACACCCGAGCCGGTCCCTTGTATCATCAGTGCTCTAGACATCACATGCCCCATTAATAAGTTTCACAACCGGATATTGGTCCCAGAATTCAACAATGTTCAGTGCCGCATAATCCTGCTCAATCCTGAAGATATTCTCTAAAGGAATGCTGAGTAAATGGCAGAGGATTATCCTGTTGACGCCTCCGTGTGAAACTACGGCGATATTTTCACCGGCATGATCAGCGATTATTTCATCAAACGATTTTATAACTCGCTCGGTCATTTCTGATGTGCTCTCCCCTCCCATCGGACTGAACTTCAGAGGATTCCCGGCCCATGCGTCGAACTCGTCCGGATATTTTTCCCTTATCTCATCGAAACTCATGCCCTCCCATATTCCGAAATTTCTCTCTCTCAAAGCCGGGATGACGATTGGTTTAAGAGAATAGGGCGCTCCGATAATTTGAGCGCTTTTTATCGCCCTGCTAAGATCCGAACAATAAAGTGTATTGAGTAATCCTCCCTTTTCCTTCTTGAATAAAGGTGAGGAGAGGGGATTAGAATCTTGTTTTACACTATCCATGGAAGAACTTTTTTGCATTAATGCAAACAGAAATTCGGAGACCCTCTCCATCTGCCTGACGCCGTTTTCGGACAAAGGCACATCGATTGAGCCCTTGTAACGCCTCTTCTCGGCCCCTTCTGTTTCACCATGCCGTATTAAATAGAGAATCGTGACCATGCTATCACCATGAACAAAAAGATTATCTCTGTTATCTCACTGGTCGCACCTAACATGTCTCCGGTAAGACCGCCAAATTTTTTGTTGAAAAAATTCATTTCTACGCGGCAGAAAAGCCATAGAGAAAGAAGTAAAAAAATATAAAATATACACTGTTTATTCGGAACATAGAGACTGAAGAACCGGCTGAAAACTACCGACGACAATACTAAAAGCAAGAGGAGTATTCCCGTAGAGATCACGATCTCTTTCAAACCTATCCTGTTTATGAAGATCCTTCCGAGCCCGTCTTCCCGCGCGGGTTTCCCATGGAACATTGACATGACTATTGCCCATTTCGACAGAACAGGCATCAGAAGGAGCGATGATAAATACGTGAAGGGTTGAAAATGAGAAAGATTGTTTAGAGCAAGGTATTTTAAGGCAAGTGAAAAAACTATTGCCGTTACCCCTATAGGGCCCACTGTACCGGTTTTCATGATCGCAAGCCGCTTCAGTTTGTCACGATTTTCTTCTCCCTCTGATTTCGATGCCAATGCATCGAAGGTATCCGAAAGTCCATCGAGATGAAACCCTCCGTTTGACAAGACAAGCACAAGAAGGATTAATCCTATAACAAGGTCGGAATGGAAGATTCTTCCTGCTGAATAGTCGGTTGCTAACAATAAGAGTCCCTGAAGAAAACCGACAACGACGAAGAGAGATGCACTTTTGGCAATATCATCCTCTTGAACAGTCATATCGTTCTTGACCGGTATTATTGTGAGGAACTGTAGTGCGATCAGGAATCTTTTCATTGGAACAAAACCCTATGCACAGAACTCAATCCCCTTTCTCCGTCGAAACTTCTGCCTCACCGAACGTGGCCATTTCCTTATAGATCTTCAATCCGGCTTCAATTATAAGCATTGCGAGAGCGGCACCGGTGCCTTCGCCAAGTCTCAAGTTCAGGTCGAGAATGGGGTCCAATCCTATTTTTTCGAGCATGACCTTGTGTCCTCTCTCAACGGAATTATGCGCCGCGAACATATAGTCTTTTGTCTTCGGCTCAAGACAATAGGCTATCAGGGCGCCTGCAGTCGATATGAAACCGTCTATAACGATGGGAGTCTTATTTGCTGCAGCGCCTATGATCAAACCGGCAATCCCGCCGATTTCGGCGCCTCCAACCTTTGAAAGGACATCGAGAGGATCCGAGGGTTTAGGTCTGTTTATTCTAATCGCATCCTCGATCACCCTTATCTTGTTTATTAACGTATCCTCGTCTATTCCGGTTCCTCTTCCCGATACCTCGGATACAGGTCTACCCGTCAACACCGCAGCTATTGCGGATGAAGGAGTAGTATTTCCTATTCCCATCTCTCCGGTGCCGAAGAGTCGATAGCCCTTTTTTGCATATTCCTCAGCAAGATTTATCCCTACCTCAATGCAGCTTTCCGCCTCGCTGCGTGTCATAGCGGGCCCTTTCCTGATATTCCCCGTGCCCGATACTATTTTCCCCGAAATAAGACCATCGATTTGGCCAAAATCACCTTTGACTCCTATATCAATCACCACAACTTCAGCGCCTGCGTGTCTTGCGAGAACGTTAATCCCGGCGCCTCCGCGCAAAAAATTAAAGACCATCTGCTTTGTTACCTCGCTCGGATAGGCACTCACCCCTTCTTCGGCAACTCCATGGTCGCCTGCAAAGGTGAAGATGACTTTCTTGTCGAGGAGAGGCATTGCGTCCTCGGTTATTGCGACAAGCCTTTTTGCAAACTCCTCAAGTTTCCCGAGGCTGCCTCTCGGTTTCGTGAGATTATCGAGGCGTTTCTGCGCTGATTCATAGAAAGTTGTATCGATGGCTGAGATACCATTCAATGTATCTCTAATCTTTTGCAGATGGGTCAGAGCAACCTCTACCCCTACTGATTCCTTCATCTCTCCCCCCATTAATGATTATTGGATTTTCCGGCATCTATTTAATCCGGACCGGTATCCCGGCAACTACCATATATACCTCATGAGCAACTTCTGCGATTTGCTGGTTTAATACTCCAGCCATGTCTCTGAACTTCCTCGCCATCTCATTCTCGGGAACTATTCCCATACCGACCTCGTTTGAGACAATGTAGATTGCAGGGGCAACCCGGCGGGTCGCCCTGTCCGTATGATCGGAATTCCGGTTCCGGGTGAGGTCGGGGTATGAGAGGGATGGGGCGAGGCAGTGCCTCCCTCCGGCATTATCTATATCCTGGAGAACTTTTCTAAGGTCATTGAAGGCATCTGTAATCTTCAATCCCGTTCCCATGAGATTTGATACCCACAATGTCAGGCAATCAAGGACGATCACATCATATTTGTCTCCAATCTCCATCATCAAATCACCGATCTTTATCGGTTCTTCATAGGTATCCCATTCTATCCCCCTCTGTCTTTTATGTGTTTGGATTCTCTCCCGCATTTCTTCATCAAGCGCCTCGGCGGTAGCTATATATGCTTTCTCCCCTGCGGCCCCGGAAGCCTCTTTGAGTGCGAAGGAACTCTTCCCGCTCTTTGCTCCACCGGTGATAAAGACTATTTTTTTGCTATTCATCTGCCTACGTTGCAGGTTTTTGTCGGTATCCATCTCTGTTTCTATGAATTCCTTTCCGTCTGTTCAGAAATTTTTTTCGTAACTTATATATGCCCCGCCGTAATCCGACCTTTTTATTTCGACGGTAATGTCAAATGCCTCTTTGAGCATCTCTTCGGTCAATACGTCCTCAGGACTTCCCGTGCCGAGGACCCGGCCTTCTTTGATGAGGATCACTCTTTTGAACTGCAGTGCGATATTGATATCATGAAGGGCCATGATGATCGAGATGTCTTTCTTTTCCTTTAATTCCCTGAGCAGTCTCAAAAGCTCGACCTGATATTTTATGTCGAGATTTGCAAGCGGCTCGTCGAGGAGGAGAAGTCCCGCTCCCTGCAATAAGGTCATTGCTATGAATGTCCTTCTCTTTTCGCCTCCGCTCAGATTTGTTATCGGGTATTCGGATTTTTCCTTCAGACCGACCATCTCCAACGCTTCATCAACGTTTATTGCCGGCGGTATATCATAAGGATAGAGTCCCATACTCACGAGCTCCCTGACTCTAAACGGCAGGTTCATATCAAGCAGCTGGGGAAGATAACACAACAGTTTTGCCCTGTCTTTGTTTCTATAGGATTGAAGGGGGTTGTCCCATAATTTTATGCTGCCTTCACGGGGTCTTAATATCCCGCTCGCCAGTCTGAGGACCGTTGATTTGCCCGAACCATTCGCCCCCAGGAGCCCTACGAACTCTCCATTGCTTATGGAGAATGTCAGGCCGTTGATGAATTCCTTCTCCCCTGAATACGTAAATCCGACCTCATCGAGCTCAAGGATTGGATAATTGTCTGCCGAAGGCATCCCTTACTCTTCTTTTCTGTCAGAAGGCGGAGCGATGAAGCTTTTCCTGGGTCCGGGAAAAGGGATTCCAATAACAAACAAACAGGAACGGATCAGCACACGAAAGGAAGTGTCTCTTTTCATTTCTTCCCCCTCGAGAAGTTTTTGAATGTTCAGCAAGGTCCAAAATTATTTGCATGACTTGAACCTTGATATCCCGGCTGGACAGGTTTTCCGGCTCAGGGCTCCCTACTCACCTGCCTTCCCAGTCGTTACGACCAGTGGCTTATCCCAGGCTTTCGTTCCCTTCACGGCTGCGGGGCAGCGGGAGAATCACCTATCGGTTCACTCCACTTCCCTGACTCCCAACCACGATGTTAGATACTGCTTTCTAAAAACCATTTATTTTATACCACAGCTTACAGGTCATTTTCAATAATTATTTGACCGACTTTGCTGCGTGAAAACATAAAAATGCAAGAATCTGATAAAATGTCGAAGACTTCCGCTGCTGGTCGATATATCTAAAGTATTTATGAAAGAAATAGACGAATTAATTAAGCAATATGGTCTTGAAGAAGATTCAGAGTACGTTATTATTCCGTTTACCGACAAGAACGGCAGGCAGAAAAGGCGTTATTTGCTGAAAAGACGGTTTGTCAGAATTGTCTATGATGCCGGGTATTTCGTCGATTATCCCCTTGCAGACGTAATCAAGGCAGCTATAAAATATCCTGAATGTTTATTGAGTGAAGCACTCTATCTCGCGTCTCAAGAATCTGATGCGCAAGTCGGGGGTAATTTAGATGACACAGATTTTCAAAATAACCCTGCTTGAGAAGTCAATTGAAAGTCTATTTGTAATTCGAAATCCTGTGTTGAATATCTCAACCCAAAAACAATAATTATGGGAAAAATGAGGCAGGCATATGTGTAGAAAAAGCTTTACTGTTTCACCAGCAGGACAACATTTGGATATAGCAAACGAACTATTTACAACTTCCTGTGAATTTATCTATCAACTTCCCCTCGTATTCCGGAAAATCTTCGAAGGTTAGGGGGTTTTTGCGGGTTAAATTGAGCTTCAATAGCATGAAATTCAAATGCCTGAGCTTCCTGAGCCTTTCCTTGTCGTCATCAACGGTGTTCAGCAGAGAACAGAGGTTTATCACCTCATTCCTTGCCTCCAGTTCGGGCGGGACACAGCCGGCATTTTTCAGGAACTTGTAAGCCATCCGGAGGTCCTCGGGAACCCAGGTATCATCCTCCAAAACGATAGGCTTCCCCCGTCCTCCAAGGTTGTCGAACTCGCCGTTTTCTATGGCTTCCATGATCCGTCTTTCTGCTATTCTGGAGAAAAAGTCCATAGTCTTTACTTTACATCGAGCATTCTGTCCAGGGTCTTCCTGGCCGGGAGACGGATATCCTCCGGCACTTTGATAAGATACGTATTTGCCTTCAGTGCCCTGAGTATGCTTTTAAGCGTGGTTTTTTTCATGTTCGGACATATCATATCTTTCCTCAGAGGATAGAAAATCTTGTCGGGGTTCTCTTTTCTCAACCGGTACATAAGCCCTATTTCGGTTCCGACGATGAACTCCTTCTCCGAAGAGGCCTTTGCAAATCTCAACATCCCTGATGTGCTTGTCACATGGTCCGCCATCTCAAGGACTTCAAGCCTGCACTCGGGGTGGGCCATAACGAGGGCCTTTGGGTGTTCTTCCCGTGCCTTCTGCACATCTTCAGGTCTTACCCTTTCATGGACATGACAGAAGCCATCCCAGGCGATAACCCTCTTTTTCGTATTTTTTTGTGCCCACATAGAGAGGTTTCTGTCGGGTATGGATATCACGGTCTCATCGGGTAGAGATTCGATGACCCTCACGATATTCGCGGAAGTACAGCAGATGTAACTCTCGGCCTTTACATCAGCAGTGGTATTTACATAGGCGACAACAGGGACACCCGGATACTGTGCTTTTATGTCCTTTAAAGTGGCTTCTTTCGGGTAGACATAAGGGGGTGGATTATTAAAGCCGGGAAAACTTTTTCTTTCCCGTCTCGCGGTATCGACATGGATCATGTCTGCCATAGGGCAGCCCGCATCGATCTCCGTGAGGAGAACGGTTTTGTCAGGGCACAAGATCGACGCGCTTTCCGCCATGAAATTGACGCCGGCAAAAACGATAATGTCACAGTCTATTGTGGATGCAGTCCTCGAAAGTTCAAGTGAATCGCCCGTGAAATCGGCGATTTCCTGGACCTCGTCCCGCTGGTAATTGTGGGCAAGGATGATCGCCCGCTTTTGTTTCTTTAACTCAAGAATCTCTTCACAGAGGGGGGCTTTGTCGAAAGGCATCTAAAACCTGACAGGATTTTTTGCAAAGAGAGAAGAATTCGTGAAAAGGACTGAGCCGTCCTCCAGGACGATTTTATAAATCGGTTCGGATTTCTTCCCGCTTTTTCCTGAATCGCCCGGCGGTGCTGAAGGGTACATAATCCTGCCGTCATAGAGAGAAAGCACCCTGTTGACATACTGCTTCGTCTCGGTGATCGGAGGGACATAGCCGAACTTTTCTACGGTTTTGGGACCCGCATTATAAGCGGCAAGAGCAAGGGTTAAGTCTCCGTTAAAACGTTCGATGAGATATTTCAGGTACTTTGTGCCGCCTTCGATATTCTCTTCAGGATCAAAGGGGTTCCGCACATTCATGTCGGTCGCCGTAGAGGGCATCAGCTGCATGAGGCCCATTGCACCCTTTTTCGAGACCGCCCTGCAGTTCCAGTTAGACTCAGTCTTTATGACCGCCTTTATCAGTGACGGGTCTATGTCGTAGGTTGACGCCTTTTCATGGACGATATTGTGAAAATCTCCGGAATCCTTGGAATTTCGTCCGGGGGTCCGATTTTGTAAAGGAGCATCGGTTTTTTTTTCTTTGTGAATTTTGTCGGCCTTTTTGCCGAAAGGCATATCAGTGTAACAGACCACGCCATTATCATCCACATATTTATAAATATCCGCATAGGCAGGTGCGATAAGAAGGACAAACAGCAGTCCCACAAACACAGTTCTCATTATTTCAATATTATCATTGACAGCCTTGTCTGTCAATACTCCTTGCCCCGGCTGTCAAGGCAAAATAAAAATGTCCGGTTTTCGGCAAAATAGAAATGTCTGGTTTATACCACCGCCGTCTGCGGGGATTTTCGTTTAAACCGATTAATGTCGAATTGCCTCCAGGGATGATCGAGAGGGAGAGCGTGAGAGGTCCTCTTCTTCCTGGTCACGGGCTGTTTTGTTACCTCGGGGCGCTCGCTGATCTGCCGATACAGAAGAACCTTGTCCTGATACACTATCAGCATCTTACCGTTGATCCGCTCTTCGACTGTAACCTTCTTGCCTAAGGTCGATTCCTCGATCTGATACAGTTTCCCCTCGTAGGCAATTGTATGGTCGTTGCGCACCGTGCGATTCGTCTTTATGCAGAGGATCTTGTCCAGACCGATTCCCAGAGGAACAGGTCGATGAAGATCCTCCTTACTTACTGCATTGACCGCAAATTTTCTGTTGTAGGCCGGTAGAAACTCCTGTAAGAACCGATTCGCCTCTTCAATGGTGCTGACACCGCGTAAACGCATCTCTTTAACCAGACGGTCCTGAAGCGTCGCGAACAGCCGCTCGATCCGTCCTTTGGCTTGAGGACTATGGGCATGAATTATACCCACTGCCAGTTCCTTCATTGCCCGCTCAAATTGACTCATCGGTGCGACCCCCTGGATCTCTTCCTCGATCGTCGGCTTCGCTGTCGATTTATAGGTTGTGTGCTTGTCCAGGTACAGCTGCATCGGCAGCCCGTGTTTCCGTATGTACCGTCTGAAACTGTCCATGGCAGGAATAGTTCCTTCGTATTCGTAAAATCTTCCATACACTCGCCCCGTAGCATCGTCGATGTAGGCCATCAACACACACCACGGCCCACGACCTTCCAGCCAGTCATGATGCGAGCCATCCATCTGCACCATCTCTCCTCGATGCTCCTTCCGCTGCCGCCACTGCCGATACTTCCTACGCTTCCGTCCTTTCTGCCAATCTCCAGATTCCATAAGGAAGGTTCGAACTGTCTCCTTGCTTACCTCTATGCCCTCCATTTCAAATAGCTTCTCGGCGGTGAGGGTCGGCCCAAATCCTTGGTACTTCTGCCGATATAGCCCTATTATCCTCTCTTTAAGCTTCAGTGGCGTCTTTCTGTTGGATTCACGACCACGACTCTTATGCCGTATCCCTTCATCCCCTTTTTGCTGTATCCGCCTCACTATCCTGCGTATCTGTCGCTCGCTCAAGGACGCAAGCTCTACTGCCGTCGAATATGTCAGTTCCCCTTGAAGCACCTTGTGAATCACATGCAACCGCCTCAGTTCCTTTTGTCTCAGCATGATAATGTCCTTTCCCGCCATCCTGCCTCCTTCTGAAAACAGGCAGTATAGCACTTTGCAAATTGGACATTTTCATTTTGCTCTAATAGGACATTATCACTTTGCTGTTACATAGGTGTGTAAAAAGCATTTAGGCGGCCATCCTTTCAAGCACCTTTGTTTCCTGCTTCGTTACGCCATCGACAAACATCTTTCCTTTATAAACATCAGACAATAACCAGTATCCTTTTAAAGTGCGGAAGTTCTTCTCCGCCACCTGAAGGAGTTTCCAGATCATTGCCGTTGCGTTTTGTACCTTCTTAAACCGCTTCGCAGCATCGGTCCTCAGTCTTACCGAGCTGAACGGGGATTCCACCACGTTCGTTGTCCGGATATGTAGCCAGTGTTCCTTCGGGAATGAATAGAAGGTGATCATCCGATCCCAATCAGAGAGGAGTTTCTCTGCCGCCTTCGGATAATCCTTCCGGTAGCGGTCAACGAATATATCCCTGAGTCGCTCGCATTCCGCAAGCGTTTCTGCATAAGGAATCCGCTTGAGGTATTCCCCTGCCTCGGAGCGTATCCTCTTGGGAAAGCAGTCAAGAACATTCCTGATCTTATGGTTCCAGCACCGCTGCTCCTTTCCCTCCGGATGGAGTCTCTCCAAGGGCAGACCATATCCCAAGATGACCGTCGGCAATCGTCAGCCTGCCGAGTTTGAGTCCCCGATTGGTTAGGTTCCTCAGAACGCCGCTCCAGGATTCCTTGCTCTCCCGGTATCCGCTCTCACAAGCAAGAAATACTTTCTTCCCATTGGTGAGTGCTCCGATAATTACAAGAAGCGCAGCCTTGTCTTTCTCAAGGCCAGCCTTTACGTATATCCCGTCTGCCCATTGATAGACTACTTCAAGTGCTGACATATCCTGGTGTTTCCATTCCTCATACTCCCGTTGCCACTTCGCCTTCAGCCGCTCTATCGACGAGGCCGACAACGGCGCTCCCTCTCCTAATAAACCCCGGAGCGCCAGTTCAAAATCCCCTTTGCCAAACCGTGCAAGTATAACTCCGGCAGCAGTTGCCCCACTTCTTTTGACCGGCGTTTGAAAAAAGGGATTATCTTACTTTCAAATCGCTCCTCGGTCCCCCTTACACGAGGACGACGGACGGTGATCGTCCCATTCATTACGGAGAACTTCTTCGGCTTCCCGTGGCCGTTCCAATATCCAGGTGCTCCATCGACCATCGTGATCCGTTCAGATTTCTTCCTCCCCAGAAATGTCTCGACTTCTTCCTCCAAAATGTCCTGGATGTATTCCTGCACCTTCAGCCGAACCATTTCCTCCAATACCTCATACGTTGCTCTTGACGGCTTTCCCGTCTCTAGTGATACCCTTTCTCATGGTGGTGTCTCCTTTCTTTTGTTGATTTCGAGTTCAACTTAAAAGGATACACCGCCTTTTATCTATTTACACACTTTTTGATTGTACTCCTCCCAGAATTTACACGAGTAATAAAAACGATATTCTGCAAAACAGCCTTACATATACTCAAAAAATATACGACACCGGCAAAGATAGGCAGTGCAAAGATAGAGAAACTCGGTGAGGAAATGAGGAGACGGAGCATGGGCAAGTTCGGTGCTGAACATGCTACAGCGCTGATTAATTTTGCAAAGACCACCATCGGTATTCAAGAGGGGTTGGACGGTTTAGTTATGGATATACAGCACGCCCTCGTCCAACTGGAGATGGTCGATAGTCTCATTGCAGAGCTGGAGCACGAGATGGAGACAACACTGCAACGCATACCCTACAGTCGCAAACTTCTGTCAATCAAAGGGCTTGGGATAGTAACGGTAGCAGGACTTATTGGTGAGATAGGTGACTTTACAAAGTTTACAACGCAGTCTGAGATAGCGAAGCTCGCTGGTCTTGACCTCTACGAGGTAAGCTCTGGGAAAAGACGAGGACAGAGGAGGATATCAAAGAGGGGAAGGAGCCTGTTACGGAAAATACTTTATTATGCAGCCATGCAGACGATCAGAAAAAACGGCATTATGCATGGCTACTACCAAAGGCTCATCGGCCGGGGAATGAAAAGTATCATGGCGCTCGTTGCACTATCCAGGAAACTGTTGAGGATCATATTTGCAATTGTAAGGGATGACACTGAATTCATGCTGAATCACGAATCTCAGAGAAAGGAGGAGATAAGAAGGGCTGCTTAGGGTTATAATTCACGTAGGCGGGGAGATTATCGTTTTCTTCCTTTAAGGCGCGCGACCTTCCAGTACAGAATACATAACTCCCCGTCGACATTCCAACTCCAATTAAGCAAGGTAAAAGCGTTCAATACGACTTTCAAATTACAAGGGTTGGGTGGGATGTCATACTAAGATGGGGATTCCGCCTACGAGAAGAGATCTTAAAAACTCAAAAAACATATAAAAATATCTTGACTGGAATAAACAAGGAAGAAATTGATGAACGGAAAATCAAATTCTGTTCACGGTTTGTTGACGGTTTGTTGGGCAGGTCTGATGATACAACATATTGATTTATAATAATAATTTGGCGGGAGCGTGTGGGAATCGAACCCACCCTGCCCGTTTGTAACAGGCAACATTGGATTTGAAGTCCAAGAGGGACACCAGAGCCCTATACACTCCCGAAATTCCTGGTACAATAATAAAATAACATAGAAGAGAGTTTTAAGGGAAATGGTTATTGAACATTACTCATTCGGCAGGATTACGATAGACGGCAAGACCTATACCTCCGATGTGATCATTTATCCGCGAAGGGTTGATTCTTCTTGGTGGCGTAAGGAGGGGCATAACCTGCAGATAGCGGACCTAGCCGATGTCATCCAGGCGACGCCTCAAATCCTGGTGATCGGCACCGGCGACTTAGGTGTGATGAGAGTGCCGAAGGAAACCGTATCCCATCTTGTATCAAAGGGTATCGAGGTACATGTGGAGAGGACGGATGAAGCGGTGGAGTTGTTCAATAAACTTCAGAAGGATAAAGTAGTAATCGCTGCCTTACATTTGACCTGCTGATAATTCTTTACGCCCCTCTTCCCTGATGGCTGGCCCACAGCGGGTTGTCCACTTTCTTTTTCCCCTTTTTTACATATCTCATCACAATCAGAAAGAGTAACAAACTGATAGGGTTCATTATCAACGCGACTATATTCGTGACCCACTCAAGCATACTTATTAACACTGCCCCTTACAGTGAGAAACGTCCTGATAATCACACTGGTATCTTTCAAGGTACTCTTCAACGGTACGCAGCATGGAAATAAGTATGGCCTTGAAAACCGGCATTATCGCCGGATCTGTGAAATAAGAGAAAATCTGATAATCTCCCTGGGGGGTAAATCCGACCAGAGACCATTCGATGAACCCATATTTCGCTACGATTTCGCTTATCTTGTCGAGGTCGGCCTGTCTCATTTTTCATCACCACCTTAAAAAAGCCTTAACCTTATACTTATTTTTACTTTATAAAATATATAGAGCATATTCCATGCCATTACCGAACATTTCTTAAGGGATTGATTCTTAACCCATCTTCCGCAGTTTGAGAATTGAAAGTTAATCATATCAACAAGTTAGGTTGAAAATCAGGCGATTTTCTGCACTACATTTTGTATAATCTTTGGTTTGTTGGGCAGCAATATCTTCATCCTCTGAAGCAGAACCTTCAGTTCTTTTGAAGGAGTAGATGACCACTCTAAGCCTGATGGTTTTATCTCTGGCGGGCAGCAGGACATCAAGAGATCTCACTTCCCGCATCTCTTCAATAAGTTTTCTCGGTGCTGTGCCAAGCCCTGATGCCTTCATCCATTGCTGAAGTGTCCGCCACATCGATAGCGCAAGAAAGCAGACCAGAATATGTGCTTGTGTTCTGTCTTTTTTCTGATGGTAGATTGGCCGCATACCAAGATCGTGCTTTTCCGTTCTGAAGGCGTCTTCCACTTCAGTCAACTGGATGTACTTCTTCCATATCGTCTTGGGATCGGCCTCTGTCCAGTTGGTGCGCAGGATGTAGCTGCCTCCACTTTGAAGTGCCCACTGATAACGGTCTTCACTCTTCTTGATATCGATGGCAAGACGCCTCTCTTTCCCTGATCCGGTCTCAGTAACAGTTATGGTAAAGAGTGAAGCGGCACGGCTGTTTCTCTCCAGAAGCCGTCCGATCCTTCGTTCCGCCTGTTGTCGGTCTCTGAGTCTTCCCTTTTCCGCCTGTTCTTTGAGTTTCCCAAGCCCTGCCTCCAGTCGACCAAGAAAACGATTCAGTATGGCTGTCTCTTTGTCCTTCCGTCCTTCGGAGCGGCACAGAACAAAGGTTTCCTCTCTACCTTCAGGACAAGCACAGATTTTCACTTCAACACCGGGATGAACTTCTTCCCAACCTCTTGCAAGTAATTCCTGTTCAAACTTCCTGAGCATTGATTTCGGTGTGCCGACAATATATCGGGCGCCTCGCTTCTTCATGAACTCTATGTTTTCTTCGCTTACCATGCCCCGGTCCATTACCCATATCCGGTTTGCTTTACCATACTTGCTCTCCATCGCCAACACCATTTCTTCGGTGGTAGTGACATCGGCACGGTTGCCGTCGAATATCTCAAAGGCAAGGGGCAGTCCCTCCCTGCTTGTTACAAGACCGATGCAGACCTGTGGGCAATCGGGACGACTATCTCGGCTGTAACCCCTCTTTGCCTGTGGATTGCCCAAGGCCATGCCTTCAAAATATGTGGAAGTGATATCGTAAAATAGAAAGTCAAAGGTCTCGCCGAAGAGTTCTCCGTAACGGTCCTGCATGATGTCTGCACAGGGCGTCCTTGTGGGGCAACAAAGCATCCAGCGCCCGATACAGTCGATCATCGTTTATCCTTTCGGCAGACACTCCAAGCAAATCATCCAGTGCTGTCTTGCCATACCACGATTCTGCTATCTGCAGTTCCGATGACGGTGAACAGAACCGCGCTATTGTAAGAATACAGGCCATCACTGACCATGGTATTGTTTCTCTCCCTTCAGGCATGTGTTCCTTGCAGAAGCCGGAAAAACCAAGTCGTTGCCAAAGCAGAAGGGCAAGATAGATATCACCGAAGCTGCGCAGACGTTCCACGCTGACTCGATTGATATCCACTGTCGCCCACGATGGCGGCTCTTCAGACTTTTCAAGCAGGCTGTCTTGATGTCTTGGCTTGCCGGTGAATATGCGGCTTATCTCTTCCCACCCGATACGTTCTTCTTTATCCAGGCCGGGCAGTTTACCAATAGTCGCAACTATTCTCTGGCGGGGTCCTCTTGCCGTTTTGAAATTCGAGCAGTAACTGCGGAAGATGGGCTAAACCCTCTTTGAAAGATGTTATTGATGATTTATACGCTAAGAAGAAAAGCGATTCCACATTTCCGTTGCTCGAACCAGCATATGACAAATATCCTCGCTTTAAGAAGCCCTCGTGACCCTTTTTGGACTGACACCAGTAATTCACTAAGATATGCAATGTCACCATAGGCACCAATATTTAAAGAGAAAAATACAAAAATCGTGCCGCAGACGAAGAAATCAGAAGAATAAGAAAGAAATTGGGATTGAATCAAAGAGATGGCTGAAAAATTGGGAGTCGGTTTAAAAACGGTCGCCCGCTATGAATATCTTTTGTAGTATTATCGGTGATTATCATTTCTTAACGCTGCTTTTCTCCTTGCTTTGCAATCAAACTCTTCAAAATTCATAACAAGACTCCAATACCACATGAATATCTCATTATAAATCAAATAGCTGGAGACGTGTTGTTGTTTCTGAGTGCAAGAAATATCTTGAATTAAATGTCATTTGTCATTAAAATAAAGTCAAAAGACAATCGAAATGAAATTGGCATAACAGGAAAGGAGTAAGAAATGAGTACCATTTTGGCTTTTGAAAATGAAGAAATAAAGAAAAAAATTATTGGGACGCTTGGTTTAAAGGATTCGGACCTGAAGCCGCGAGAAAGAGACAAGGGGATGTTCACCTTTGATGCTTTAATTAGAAAGGGAATCCCCTATTCCAAAGTAGCTATTGTGAAGACAGCTTTAAATCTTACCGATAATGAATTTGCGGCTTATTTAGGCATAAGCCTCAGAACATTACAGAGAAAACGAAATTCTCAAGGAAAGCTTTCAATAGTAGAGGGTGACAGACTCTTTCGGATCGCAAAAATATTCGCTCTCGCCACCCAAGTTCTTGAGGATGATGAAATGGCACGGAAATGGCTGCATAGAGCCCAGAGAGGATTAGGGGGAAGGGTACCAATCCAAGTTATCCAAACGGAAGCTGGCGCACAAGAGGTTGAGGATTTACTTGAAAAAATAGAATATGGAGTTCTTATATAGTGTTTTGCTGGCGCATTGCGAAGAAAAAACATAAGGATTCCGCCTTTGATGGAGAAGGTTCAAAGAGGAAAGGTGGCCGCTGGACTCCAAAAGGGCTTCCAGCAATTTATGCTGCTCAAACTGAATCGTTAGCCGCGCTTGAGCAATTTGTTCAGCTTGGAGATGAGGGGCAAAATATTCAATTTGTCTGTTTTAGAATTGAGATTCCAGAGGAAATGCAGATTTCTGAAATCGACATTAATTCTTTGCCCAAAAATTGGAGAGAAACACCGGCGCCGGATTCATTAAAGGCATCTGGTTTTGAATGGTTGGCACGGGCAGAAACAGCGGTACTCAAAGTTCCCTCATCTTTAATTTTTTCAGAGTTTAATATTATTCTGAACCCCCGTCATCCGGATTTTCAAAAAATAATCATAAGACCCCCTGAGGAATTTTGTTACGATCCTCGCATGTGGAAAAAAGAAACATAGAAAGGTCTACGATTTATTTAATATCTTTTCTCCCTTCTTACGGCATTTCCCACAATCCTGTTTCAGCAGTAATTTCTATGTAAGCTAAAGAAATCGGGCTTGTCACACAAAAAATGTGACAATTTCGACCTGAGAGTCTCTCAGCAAGAAAATCTTGTCGGTATTTGGTACGGAATGTACGTCTCAGAGGTAAGTCAATCATTTCGGGATGAACTCTGCATCTCATGTGGGATTGTTATGCGCGCGTGCTATAGCAAGGGAGAAATAAACAACAGATGAAATTTCGTGAACATGAGGACTCGATGTGAGGTGAAAGAAATAATTCTTGAAAAAGATTTCGCGGCATATGTATACTTACCGGTAGGTAGAAGTTATGCGGGGTGGATTCGCAAAGGAGCACCATAATGGCAAAAAATAAGGACACGGGCGAATTGGAAGGAAAGGCGGTCAGGCAGCGGCTTCTTCAGGCAGCCCTTGATCTCTTCACAGAAAAGGGATATGCTGCTACCTCCGTAAGGGAGATTGTAGACGCCGCGGGAGTAACCAAGCCGGCGCTTTACTACTATTTCAAAAGTAAGGAAGGGATCTACCTGGAGTTGTTCAGGGAGCCTTTTGCGTTCTTCTCAAAGATCCTGGAGGACGCCCGCAATAAAGAGGGGGGCGTCCGCGCGCGCGTGGTCAGGCTTTTCGATCGCATCTTTGCTCTCTTCATAGCGAGATTGAAGGAGGCACGGCTCATGTATTCGATCTATTACGGGCCCCCGCAGGGCGCGCCTTTCTTCGACTTCGAGGGCTTCCACCTGAAAATGCGGGAGGTTACCGGGCTTATCGTAAGGGAGGGGATCGAAAAGGGGGAGCTAAAGGCTGTAGATGCCGATGCCGCGACTTGGGCACTGATCGGAGCACTGAACTTCATCATGGAGGAACAGCTCTGTCATCGCTCCCCGATGATCGACCGCACTGGTTTATCCCGCATCCTTGACCTGATATTCGAAGGACTGATCACCAAGAAGAAGAAAGGTGATTTATCGTGAAAAAATGCGCACTACAGATAATTCTTCTGGTACTGCTTACCATCTCGCAGTCAAGCTGCTATTCGAAGGGGGACGCTAAAACCGGGAAAGAGGTGAAAACAGAGCGTCCTCCAGTTGCAGTAGAAACGCTGACTGCCGCAACTTCAGAGATTACGGAAGGCATAGACGTGGTCGGCACCCTCACGCCGAAATTCGAGACAGAGGTAAAGTCTCAGATCCTGGGCCTTGTGCGGGAGGTCTACGTTACCGAGTGGGTAAAGGTGAAGAAGAACGCACCGCTTGCCCGCATTGATGTGAGTGAGACCGAGGCGCTTGCACGAAAAGCCGAAGCTGCCGTGGAGTCGGCTAAGGCAGGATATCTGCAGGCGCAGGTGGCCGCTCAGCGTGCGGAGAGGGAAAAGGCGAGAATGGCGAAGCTCAAGGAATACGGACTGGCCACACAGCAGGGCCTTGACGACGCTGAAACCGAGGCTGCCGCTGCGGGGCTGGAGTCGAAGCTGCAAGGGCTCAAATTAGAGCGGCCGAAGAGGAACTGCGGTACGTGCAGGCCCGCCTCTCAAAGGGGTTGATACGTTCTCCGATGGAAGGGATCGTCGCCCTCAGGGACGTGAACGTTGGCGATCTCGCAAGTGACACCGCTGCCGCCAAACCGCTTTTTAAGATAGTTGACAACCGCATCCTCAACCTCACGGCTACAGTACCGTCCGTTGAAATGGCCGGTCTTAAGGTTGGCAATCCGCTCACCTTTATGGTGGACTCCCTACCCGACAAAACATTTTCCGGCAGAGTGATGTACATCAATCCCGCAGTAAACGAAGCGGACCGGTCGGTCAAGGTAATTGCGGAAGTGGAAAATAAGTCGGGAGAGCTCAAGGGAGGGCTCTTTGCAAAGGGTAAAATCCTGACCGGCTCAACGAGGCATGTGCTTCAGGTTCCTCGTTCGGCCCTTATCGGACTCAATATGACGGCAAAAAAGGCGGGCCTGTTTGTTGTGGAAAACAACGGGGCTCGCTTCAGAGAAGTAACTACCGGTGCTATTACAGGAGAGCACGTAGAGATAGCTTCAGGACTCAACCCGGGAGAAAGGCTGGTAGTCCGTGGCTCTTTCAACTTAAAGGACGGCGACAGGATCATCATTCCCGGAGAAGGGAAGAGATAGCCTGTGCTTCTGTCGGACCTGTCAATACGTCGGCCTATCCTGGCGGCAGTTATGATGTTGGCCCTCGTTACACTGGGTATCTTTTCGTACCGCCGCCTTTCCGTCGAGATGTACCCTAACGTGGAGATACCGGTGGTTACCATCGTTACCAAGTTTCCCGGGGCATCTCCCGAAAGCGTGGAACGGGAGGTATCCAAGAGGATCGAGGAGGCGGTGAATACCATCGCCGGCGTCAAACGCGTTCTCTCCTACTCACGCGAAGGGGTCTCCACTGTTGTAATAGAGTTCCGGCTCGAAGAGAAGATAAACGAGGTAGCACAGGAGACACGGGCGAAAATCAACGCGGTAAAGGGAGAACTGCCGCAGGGTATTGAAGACCCGATTATACAGAAGCTCGATTTCAATGCCATGCCGGTTATCTCTCTCGCTGTCCGGTCATCGGTCCTTTCTCGCCGTGACCTCACCATTCTGATCGAAAAAAAGATTAAGCGGCGGCTCGAAATCATTGCAGGCGTCGGCAAGGTCGATCTGGTGGGTTCTGCAAAGAGAGAAGTCAATGTAGTCGTCGACCCGGCCCGCCTCGACGCCCTTGGTATAGGAATCGATGAAGTAGTGAACGGTTTGAAGTCCGAGAACGTGAACACACCCTTAGGGCGGCTGACCCGTGGCGGCACGGAGTATCCGCTTCGTTTAGCCGGAAAACCCGACCAGGTTGATCAGTTCCGATCAATGGTGATCGGCGGGCGCAATGGAAGGCCCATCAAACTCTCCGAAGTTGCGAACGTGGTTGACGGCATCGAGGAGGAGCGTTCCCTGGCGCTGGTAAACGGTGTTCCTGCTGTGGCCCTGGACATCCAGAAGCAGTCCGGCGCCAATCTGGTAGAGGTGGTTGACGCCGTCAAAAAGCGGCTCGTCCAACTCAGAGCCGAACTCCCTCCCGGCGTTACTCTGGAAGTGGTGCGTGATGCATCGATCATGACCCGGGACTCCCTGAGGGATGTGCAGGAGACTATGATCCTCGGCGGTGTTCTCACGATCCTGATTGTCTTCTGTTTTATTAATTCGTGGCGCTCTACGGTCATCACGGGATTGACGCTGCCCATTTCTGTTATCTCATCCTTCATTATTATTAATGCCCTCGGTATGAGTCTGAATATCATGACGCTCATGGCCCTTTCCCTCGCCATCGGGATCCTGATCGACGATGCGATCGTGGTCCGGGAGAACATCGTCCGCCATCTCGAGAAGGGCGAAGACCACTTCGCGGCTGCGCGGATAGGGACGAGCGAGATCGGGCTTGCGGTCTTCGCAACAAGCATGTCGATCATAGCGGTTTTTGTGCCGGTTGCTTTTATGAAAGGCATCGTCGGGCGCTTCTTTTTTCTCCTTCGGCATCACCGTCGCTTTTGCGGTGCTCATCTCCCTTTTTGTATCCTTCACTCTAGACCCCATGCTTTCTTCCCGTTGGCATGATCCCGCCATTCGCAGAGAGGGAAGACGCGGTTTCATCTCGCGGATCCTTGATCGATTTAACGACTTTTTCGAGACCATTGCAGACGGCTACCGCACCGTGATAGGCTGGGCGTTAGACCACCGCAAGACAGTCCTTGCCCTGGCTACCCTGGCCTTTATCGGAGGCCTCGTGGTCTTCGGCTCCCTGGAATCAGCATTCATGACCAACTTCGACAAGGGCGAATTCCAGGTGAATTTTAAGACCGCTCCAGATGCCTCCCTGAACGAGAGCCGGGGCCGTCTCACCGTGATGCTGGAGGCGCTGAAGGAGGTCCCCGAGATCGCCCATACATACGCAACCGTGGGAGCCGGCGACAGCGGCACGGTACAGAACGGAGCGATCTACGTGAAGCTCAAAGAGCGGAAGGACAGGAAAAGAAGGCAGAATCTGATCCAGCGCGATGTCAGGAGCAGGCTCGAACAGGTACCTGGAATTACCGTCTCGATTGAGGATGTCGGGGGAGTGGGCAGCAGTGTTAAGCCACTGCTCGTGAACGTCAGAGGGGAGGACATCGCGCTCCTGAAGAAATACTCTGTTCAACTGAAGCAGGAGATGTACGGCATCCCGGGCGTTGTGGACATCGAGGCGACGCTGGAACAGGATATTCCCGAATACCGCCTCACGGTGGACCGCGAGAAGGCGGTGAACGCCGGGATCATGACCGATCGCATTGTTCGCACCGTTGGCGCACTGGTAGGAGGGGAGGCTGTATCTACCTATGAGGACGAGGACGGCGACGCCGTAGATGTCCGCGTCAGGCTCCCCGAAAATCTGCGGCGGGATCCATCTCAGGTACAGAACCTGCGGCTCGCAGTGCATAAAGGAAGCAACCTTTCCGCCCTGATGCCCATTGGGAATATCGCTGCTTATGACGTAAACGACTCGCCCTCTGAGATCAACCGGCAGGGCCTCGAGTCGGGAGGTGGTGGTCAGTGCAAACCTTGACGGCATACCCATCGGCACCGCGGTGAACAAAGTCAAAAAGGCTGCGGAGAAAATCAAGATGGAACCCGGATACCGGATCGTTTTCTCCGGAGAATCACAAGATATGGAGGAGTCCTTTGGATACATGGGGGAGTCCCTCGTCCTTGCAGTGCTCCTCGTTTACCTTATACTGGCGGCGCAATTCGAGTCTTTTTTGGAGCCGCTCGCTATCATGCTCTCCCTCCCTCTTTCGATTGTAGGAATGGCAGGCATGCTCAAGCTCACCGGGGACACGGTGAACA
>CAVZMO010000045.1:0-54476 GCA_963776195.1 Thermodesulfovibrionales bacterium | reverse complement strand
GCACATCATGCTTCTTTCCGTCAGTAACGGTCAGAAATGTCGGCAGGGCTCCGGAGTGGTCATAAAGACAGTGCAGCTTAATCGCTCCTTTGGTCGTTCTGAACTTTGCCCACGGGAAAACCGACAGACACAGATCTATGGTTGAGGCATCGATCGTATACAGAGGATTCTTGAAGCGAAACTTATGTTTTGGTGTCAAGTTCTTACAACGAGCCAAGAGGTGGTAAAACAGCCCTTCAAACATGCGATAGTCCCTTTTGGCATTGGCATCAGAGAGCGTGCTCTTGTATATTCCGGTAAGACCCAGATGATACCACCGGGCGGCATGGGCTGATAACCCTGTCACGATATCCCGAAGGCTATCTTTCTGTGTGATCTGCGAATACAATATTGCCATAAATTGTTGCCATGTTGTAAATGTTTTCACGTATCGATCGCCATGATACTGTTCCACCGCTTTGTCAAAATGATATCTCGGACAAAGCTTCAATAACTCCGAGAATATCGTGTATACTCTGTTCATGGTCTGTTCCTCCTTGCTGGTATAGGGTTTGGCGACTTCTATTATCCAACAAGTATAAAGAGCAGACCTCATATTTATAAATATTTATCGGACACTACTGATGTTATATAATAAATGTAAATATATTATGTGACATATTCAAGTTTCATAGATGTTTATTCATGAATAATGCAATCTGATTGATAAATCTTAAACTTTAAAAACCACTTATATGTGGTACATAAAGATAACTTTAGGTTTAACGCCAACTAAAATTCACTAATGAAAATATCTGCACAGGAAGCGCTTAATAATACACGTGAAAATAAAGGTAGGAAATATCCGACTAAGGAAGATTCTCGTTTTATGAATAATTCTTTATTTCCATATATCTCTCCTAAGTTTAAATTCTCAGAGCCATGCAAGGTTTTCACGATAGGTTCATGCTTTGCACGAGCTATTGAAATAGCCTTACGCAATTATAATATCGATTTGCCGACATGTTCTTTCAGCGTGCCCAAAACTGAATGGCCGTATGCACCGAATGGCTTATTGGGCGAATTCAACCCTGGAACAATGCGTCAAAGAATACTATCAGCAATAAGAAAAGAAACACTTTCAGAAGAAACTATTGTACCGGAGAATGATGGTTTTGCTGATCTGTTACTCGTGGGAGGCGCACCTGTCTCATATGAAAGAGCAATACAGCGCCGCGCTGAAATAGGTACAATATATAATCATCTGGACTCTTCTGAAGTCATTATAATCACTCTTGGTATGGTTGAAGCATGGTATGACAATAAACTTGATGTTTTTTTAAATAGGATACCTCCGATACGCACTCTTAATACAGATTCAAGTCGTTATGCGCTTAGACAGTTGGATGTGTTTGAGTCCTACTCTCTTTTGGAAGAAGCTATAGAAACCATCATTGGAGTTAATAAGAACATTGAAATATTATTAACTGTTTCACCTGTACCATTGATGTCAACATTCACAAAGCACGACGTTATAATAGCTAATTCTTTTTCCAAAGCAGTTCTAAGGGTATGTGCATCAAAACTCTCACAGAAATATCACCAAGTTGACTATTTCCCAAGTTATGAAATCAGTAGTGTCCGATAAATATTTATAAATATGAGGTCTGCTCTTTATACTTGTTGGATAATAGAAGTCGCCAAACCCTATACCAGCAAGGAGGAACAGACCATGAACAGAGTATACACGATATTCTCGGAGTTATTGAAGCTTTGTCCGAGATATCATTTTGACAAAGCGGTGGAACAGTATCATGGCGATCGATACGTGAAAACATTTACAACATGGCAACAATTTATGGCAATATTGTATTCGCAGATCACACAGAAAGATAGCCTTCGGGATATCGTGACAGGGTTATCAGCCCATGCCGCCCGGTGGTATCATCTGGGTCTTACCGGAATATACAAGAGCACGCTCTCTGATGCCAATGCCAAAAGGGACTATCGCATGTTTGAAGGGCTGTTTTACCACCTCTTGGCTCGTTGTAAGAACTTGACACCAAAACATAAGTTTCGCTTCAAGAATCCTCTGTATACGATCGATGCCTCAACCATAGATCTGTGTCTGTCGGTTTTCCCGTGGGCAAAGTTCAGAACGACCAAAGGAGCGATTAAGCTGCACTGTCTTTATGACCACTCCGGAGCCCTGCCGACATTTCTGACCGTTACTGACGGAAAGAAGCATGATGTGCGGGTGGTGAAAGACAATACTTTCCCCTTGTTACCGGACAGCATCGTTTCGGTTGATAAGGCATATATCGACTATAAGTGGCTGAATTCATTGGATGCGCAAGGTATCTGGTTTGTCACCAGGGCAAAGTCGAACATCGATTACGCGGTTGTCGGACAGCACCCAATCTCCGGCAAAGGGGTCTTGAGCGATGAGCGCATTTCCCTCCAGGGACAGCTGACAAAGGCCAAATATTCAAAAGAACTCAGGCTTATCAGGTATTACGATGAAGAGAGGCAGAAGACATTGACTTTCCTTACAAATAATTTCAAGCTCGCGGCAATGACGATTGCTCAGATATATAAGTCCCGCTGGCAGATCGAGTTGTTTTTTAAATGGATCAAACAAAACCTTAAAATCAAATCTTTTCTCGGTACCAGCAAGAACGCTGTGATGACTCAAATCTGGGTTGCAATGTGCTATTACCTGCTTCTGACCTACATAAAATACCAGACAAAATACAGCTTCTCGTTGCTGCAACTTAGTCGCGTTATTCGGGAAATGCTCTTTGAAAGAAAAGCCCTCATTGATATTCTTACACTAAAACCCGACCGACTCAAAATTAGCGGAGAAGAGCCTATCCAAGGTGCTCTATTTTAACCGGACAGTAATGTTATGAAATAGTAACTCTAGCTGGACTAACTGCATTGGAAGAAGATAATGTGCATGTTAAATATGAGATGATCAGCTTACTCACTAAAAAGATGTTAAGTGACTATATGCATAATTCCACGCAATCATACATAACAATAAAGGGCTCTCCTTCTAATACTGCATAAAAAATATGTCGTGCATGTTTGAATCAGAAAGTCGCAATGTTCAAAAGTTTCTGTAGTATTTATTCCTATGTGAAAGGGCGCGATTAGAAGGAATAAGTTGATGCAACAGTTCAAGTAGTATTCCGAAGCGCATAATGGCATTTGAACGTGTCATCCTGACAGCCTCCTGAGTGTGGCCATTCCCCGAACATCCGGCAAGCTCATGCCTTTAATGGATGCCCGACAGAGACACTCGGGCATGACGATGCAATGCTGACTAAATATTCTATTGAGAAGGGGAGAGACAGGACTACCGGTTGCGCCTATTGTAGCCGAAGCGTTCTTCAAAAACGGGGGCGATGAGATTGTCTACCGGCGCGTAATCGTCCTTGAGCACTACGGAGTAGTTTTTCGCCATGAACTTATCAAGAACATCTTCGGGCACGACCGCTGACGTTACGCCTCCCTCTGCCTTGTTCTTGAGATAGGCTTCGAAGTTTTTGATTCGCACTTCATCCCCGCCGGCCAAGACGATGAAAGTGCTGGTGCCGATCTTTTCGAACCGGGGGCTTACCGAAATGAGATGGACGTTCCTCTCGCCGAAGACTTCTCTTAGCGTCCTGATATAAGAGGGCAGGAAAGAACCCTTTTGGAAGTCGTCGATGATATTTGTGAGCAAAATGCCGCCTGGGTTCATGATAGTCTTGAGATTTTGAGCAAACTCTTTTGTCGTCAGATGATAATTTACATATATGGGGTCAGACTTGTTTATTGACATTTACAGGGCCTGGCGGCAAATCGATGTTTGTAACAGAAATCAACAAGATCGGCGAGACATTCGGGGTGTCAGTTATCAGGTGGACATTGTAGAGATCTATCTTGCGTGTAACAATAACTGAAATTGGCGGCTCGGGTCTCTTCGTCCGTTAAATTCTGTCAGGCGCTTTTCAACGTCAAAACTCTCACTTCTTTCTTAAGTCGCATATCTAATTTCTCCTTCTCGATCTCAAGATCGTATCGCGATTGAAGGTTGAGCCAAAAACGTTCTGAAAGGCCGAAATAACGGGCGAGCCTAAGCGCCGTATCGGCAGTGATTGACCGTTTGCCCTGAACGATTTCATTGATACGGCGCGGCGGTACGCTGATATCTTTGGCCACCCTGTACTGACTGATTCCCAAGGGCTTCAGAAATTCCTCAAATAGTATTTCCCCCGGATGAACCGGGGCCATCTTTGTCATCCTCATGATTCTCTCCTAATGATAGTCGGTTATCTCAACATCATAGGCATCCGCCTAATGCCATCGAAAACATATCCTCCATTGCTCGCTAATTCGGATGCTGTGCTGCCCCCGGCGATTTTTTTATCACAGCTATTAAAAACGCCCTGCGTTAATAATGTCAAGCATTATAGGACCACATCCTGAAGTTCTATTTCTGTCATTCTGGCTTGTCCGGAATCCTTCTTTTTCGGAAATCCCGAAAGCATTCGGGACGACAAGCGGGAATGACAGACGAGTAGCTTTACTTATGAACTTATCGGTAAATCACTGATTCGGTTAAAAAGACTTGAGTTATGCACGATTTTTGACATAATTGAGGAAAGGATTTTTTTATAAACTTTAATATCATCGATAAATATCATGGAGACATCAACACATTCAACGCCTTTGTGGCCGCTGGTTGTCTATTTTGTCGCGACTGTTCTGCTGGCGACGGCGATGATAGCGGTGTCATATGTATTGGGCCAGCGCCATAAGGAGAGAGCAACGGGTGAACCCTATGAATCAGGGATCGTCTCGACCGGTTCCGCACAACTGCGGTTCGATGTCAGGTTTTACCTTGTCGCAATGTTCTTTGTCATCTTCGATCTGGAGTCTATCTTTATTTTTGCCTGGGCCGTAGCGATACGCGAACTCGGCTGGACCGGCTACTATGAGATCCTCATTTTTATCGGCGTACTCGTTATAGTACTGATTTATTTATGGCGACTAGGCGCGCTGGACTGGGGTCCCACGAGATTGAGTGTGAGAAAACCCAAACAGGAGGAACGGTTCAATTCATGAAATTGCTGAATAAGGCATTATTATCTGGTTCGGTGAACATCACGGAAAGTTCTTCTGTTGATCATGCAATCAGCAGATCCATCATTTTTGCACGCCTGCAGGACCTTGTGGCCTGGGGACGCAAAAATTCCCTCTGGCCCTTTAACTTCGGCCTCTCCTGCTGTTTTGTCGAAATGGCGACGAGCATAACCAGTAAATATGATATTGCGCGTTTCGGCGCTGAAGTGATCAGGGGTACACCCAGGGAGGCCGATGTGATGGTCATCGCAGGCACGGTTTTTATCAAGATGGCCCCTGTGATAGAACGCCTTTATCAACAGATGATGTTGCCTCGATGGGTAATATCGATGGGGTCATGTGCCAACTCGGGAGGGATGTACGACATCTACAGTGTGGTCCAGGGTGTAGACAAATTCCTTCCCGTCGACGTTTACATCCCGGGCTGCCCTCCCCGCCCCGAGGCTTTCATGGAAGGACTGTTGCTCCTCCAGAAAGCCGTTGCTGAAGAGAAGCGCCCTCTCAGTTGGGTCATTGGTCCTCAGGATACAGAGATACCCGCCAAGCCGTCCATGCGGGATTTAAAAAGAACGGAAAGAATGCAGGCTACCGAACTTCGTTCGCCTGATGAGGTTTAATTTTAACGGTGGATGGTTCAAATATCGTGCAGGAGTTACAGACAAAGTTCGGCAACTCGCTTATTGACCGGCAACAAACGCGCGACGATATCCCTACCCTATGGGTGAACCGGGATATTATTCGCGACATTTTACGGTATCTTAAAAGTGAGACGTCAAAACCTTATCGGATGTTGTATGATCTCACCGCCATAGATGAACGTCCGCGTCTGAATAAACAAAATCAGCCCGACAGTGATTTCACCGTGCTCTATCACCTTCTCTCGTTTGACCGGAACGAATACATACGCCTAAAGGTTCCTCTCAAAGGCGATTATCCGTCCCTTCCGACCATAACCGATATTTGGCCTTCGGCCGATTGGTATGAGCGTGAGGTTTGGGACATGTTCGGTATTACCTTTGAAGGCCATCCTCACCTCAGAAGAATTCTCATGCCTCCGACATGGCATGGACATCCCTTGAGGAAAGAACACCCGGCGCGTGCCACCGACATGGAACCCTTTACCCTTCCGGAAAGACGTGAGGAAGAAGAGCAGGAAGCCCTCAAATTCCGCCCGGAAGACTGGGGCATGAGCCGACAGAGAGATGATACGGATTTTTTGTTTCTCAACCTGGGGCCGCAACACCCCGGCACTCACGGATTGCTCCGTGTCGTGCTTGAACTTGATGGCGAAGAAATCATAAAAGCCGTTCTCGATATAGGATTTCATCACAGAGGAGCCGAAAAAATGGGTGAACGCCAATCCTGGCACACATACATCCCTTATACCGACCGTATTGACTATCTGGGCGGTGTGATGAATAACTTCGCGTATGTACTTGCTGCCGAACAGCTTGCAGGCATAGAGGTACCTGAAAGAGTAAAGGTGATCCGTATAATGATGGCCGAGCTTTTCCGTATTGCCAGCCATCTCGTTTGGTACGGCACATTCGCACAAGATCTGGGTGCAATGTCACCCGTATTTTATATGTTCACAGACAGGGAGCGAATTTTCGATATTGTCGAGGCCGTCTGTGGAGGCCGCATGCATCCGAGCTGGTTCCGCATCGGAGGCGTCTCACAAGATTTGCCTAAAGGATGGGAAAGACTCGTAAAAGACTTCCTGAACTATTTCCCGGACCGCTTAGCCGACTACGACAAGGTCGTTATGCGCAACAAAATTTTCAAGGCGCGTACTCAAGGCATAGGAAGTTATACTCTCGATGAGGCCATCGAATGGGGTGTTACCGGCCCCGGTTTACGCGCATGCGGTTTCGAATGGGACTTCCGTAAAAAAATGCCCTATTCGGGATACGATCACTTCGAGTTCGATATCCCCACTGCCCAGCAGGGTGATTGCTTTGCCAGGGCTGTCGTTCGTGTGGAGGAAATGCGGCAGAGCCTGCGGATCATCGAACAGTGCATGAAGAACCTGCCTGAGGGTCCTTATAAATCGGACCATCCCCTGACCACACCTCCTCTCAAGGAACACACCATGCATGACATCGAAACACTCATCTCACATTTTCTGGGTGTGAGCTGGGGACCTGTTATGCCCTCGGGAGAGGCTTTTTTTAACATAGAAGCCACGAAGGGCGGTAACGGTTATTACCTGATCAGCGACGGCAGTACCGTATCTTACCGTACCCGTATCCGCACTCCATCTTTCCCTCACTTGCAGATGGTACCGATGGTCTGTTGTCACCTGACGGTTTCGGACCTTTTGGCGATTCTCGGGAGTGTGGATTATGTATTGGCTGATGTAGATAGATGAATAAATTTTAGGGGAGACGATTGATGCTTTCGGAAGCAGAGCAGCAGGAGATCGAATCGGCTTTTAAAGAATACACATATAAACAGGCCGCGTGTGTAGAAGCGTTGAAGATTGTTCAGCGGCGGCGCGGCTGGATATCTGATGCAGACATAAAAGACATTGCCGAATTGCTCGGAATGACCCCTGATGAGCTGGATGGGGTTGCAACGTTTTATAGTCTTATCTTCAGAAGACCGGTAGGAAGGCATGTAATTCTCATGTGTGACAGCGTCAGCTGCTGGATTACGGGACACGAGAGGGTCTTTGAACATCTCAAGGCAAAACTGGGTATCGCCTTCGGAGAAACAAGCACTGACGGCAGGTTCACTCTGTTGCCGATCGCGTGCATCGGTGCATGCGATCAGGCCCCTGCGATGATCATTGATAACACCGTTTATGGAGATCTCGATGAGAATAAAATTGATGAGATTCTGTCGGGATACGAATAGGGATGTCCATGATGGAACGACCACTGACTAAGAACATCAGACCCGGAGAAGAACCCTTTAATCTCATGGAATATGAGAAAGCGGGCGGTTATCAGGCGGCGCGTAAGGCCTTATTTCACATGACACCCCTGGAAGTGATCACCGCAGTGAAGGATTCCAATCTGCGGGGCCGCGGAGGAGGGGGATTTCCAACGGGATTGAAATGGGGCCTTATGCCTCCCGTTGAGAAAGACAAGCGCCGTCCGAGGTATCTCATCGCCAATACCGATGAAATGGAGCCGGGAACGTTCAAAGACCGCCTGCTCCTGGAAGGTGATCCCGCACCAGCTGATCGAAGGTATGATTATCGGCTCTTATGCAGTACAGGCTGACGTCGCCTATATTTTTATTCGTCTTGCTTATCTGTTGGCTACCGGGAGGTTGAAGAAGGCGATTGCGGAGGCCTATGAAAATCATTATCTCGGAAAGAACATCTTTGGATCAGGATATAGTCTGGAATTGCACCTCCACGTCAGTGCCGGACGTTACATCTGCGGCGAGGAGACCGCTTTGCTGAATGCCCTTGAAGGCAAACGCGCTATCCCCCGCGCAAAGCCGCCGTATGCAACAACAGCCGGCTTATGGGGGAAACCGACTGTCATTGACAATACAGAGACCTTTTGCAACGTTCCCCACATCGTAAACAACGGCGCATCCTGGTTCAGAAGCCTGAGCCGCTCTCAGGACGGCGGAACGAAGGTCTTCGGCGTGAGCGGCAGGGTGAAAAAGCCGGGTTTCTGGGAGCTCCCCATGGGAACGACTATCAGGGAGATCCTTGAAGAGCATGCGGGCGGAATGAAAGAGGGTTACAAGTTTAGAGGCGTCATCCCCGGCGGCGCCTCAACGGAATTCCTCCTTGAAGAGCATCTCGATGTGAAGATGGACTTTGATTCCGTAGAAAAGGCAGGCAGCCGTATGGGAACAGGGACCATGGTTGTCCTCGATGATAAAACGTGTCCCGTCGGCATGGTACTCAATCTGGAGCAATTTTTTGCCCGCGAGTCCTGCGGCTGGTGCACGCCGTGCCGCGAGGGTCTGCCCTGGATAGAAAAGATACTTCAGGCCATAGAGGACGGCCTGGGACGGCCCGAAGACATAGAAACATTGCAGGAGCAGACCTGGCTCCTCGGTCCGGGGCACACATTCTGCGCCCTTGCTCCCGGGGCGATGGAACCCCTCGGCAGCGCATTGAGATATTTCAGAGAAGACTTTCAACGGCATATAAACGAAAAACACTGCCCCTGGAGATGACGCATGGCAATCATTTATATTGATAACAAGCCTTACGAAGTCAGAGACGGGCAGAACCTTCTCCATGCCTGTCTCTCGCTTGGCTTCAACATACCCTATTTTTGCTGGCATCCCGCCATGCATTCGGTAGGCGCCTGCAGGCAGTGCGCGGTCAAGCAGTTCAAAGACGAAAAAGATACCCGCGGCCGCATTGTAATGTCCTGTATGACGCCCGCTGCAGACGGCACCCGCATCTCCATAGATGACCCTGAGGCGGTGAAATTCCGCAAAAGCACCATCGAATGGCTGATGCTTAATCATCCGCACGACTGCCCCGTCTGCGATGAAGGGGGCGAATGCCATCTTCAGGATATGACGGTCATGACGGGACATATATACCGCAAAACGAGGTTCAAAAAACGGACCCACCGCAATCAGTACCTCGGCCCCTTTGTCAACCACGAGATGAACAGGTGCATCCAGTGCTACCGCTGTGTCCGGTTCTATCGTGATTATGCGGGTGGCCGTGATTTTAACGTATTCTCTTTTCACCATCATGTATATTTCGGGCGCCACGAGGAAGGGGTCCTTCAAAGCGAGTTCAGCGGAAACCTCGTAGAGATCTGCCCTACGGGCGTATTCACCGACAAGACGCTCAAGAATCACTATGCCCGTAAGTGGGACCTGCAGACGGCCCCCTCCGTCTGCGTACACTGCGGCCTTGGCTGCAATACTGTCCCCGGAGAACGTTATGGAACGGTCAGGAGGATTCATAGCCGCTATAACAGCGAGGTCAACGGTTATTTCCTGTGTGACCGCGGCCGGTTCGGCTATGCATTTGTAAACAGCGACCGGCGGATCCGCAAGTTATTCCCAGCCGGGGCCGATACGGAAAGTGAAAAGAAGTCGCCCAAGGAAATGATCCTTCAGCATCTGTCGGGTCTGCTCTATTTCGGCGCCAAGGTAATCGGTATCGGTTCACCACGGGCATCTCTTGAAGCAAATTTTGCTTTACGCACCTTGGTGGGTCCCGACCGTTTTTATCCCGGCTTGTCGGAAAAGGACTTACACCTTATATCTCTTATCATAGAAATCATGCGTAAAGGACCTGCGCTGTCACCTTCAATGCACAAAATTGAAATGTGTGATGCAGTCCTCATACTGGGTGAGGACGTGACAAATACTGCACCAATGCTTGACTTGTCCCTTCGACAATCCGTGCGGCAGATACCGATGCGGCTGGTTGACAAACTGAAGATCCCGCGGTGGCATGATGGTGCGGTACGGGACGTCCTTCAGAATGAGAAAGGTCCGCTTTTCATCGCTGCGCCGGCGGGCACTAAACTGGATGCTATCGCAACGGATTCATACCTTGCAACTCCTCATGATATCGCCCGCTTAGGCTTCGCTGTTGCCCACGCACTGGATAGCCAGGCACCGGAGGTGAAGGATCTTGCTCCCGATGTTCAGGTCTTTGCTGAAAAAATTGCGGAGTCATTACTGGAGGCCGAAAAGCCCTTGGTCGTTTCCGGAACCGGTTGCCGGAGCGAAGCGGTAATACAGGCAGCTGCCGATATAGCCTGGGCATTATGCCGGAGAGGGCGGAAGGCAAGCCTGTGTTTTACTGTCCCTGAATGCAACACGCTGGGGCTCGGACTCATGGGGGGCGGCGGCCTGGATTCTGCCTTTAAAGAGACACAAGAAGGAAAGGTAGATACCGCAGTCATTATCGAGAACGACCTCTACCGCAGGACAGGCAAAGATGACGTGGATAAATTCTTCGAAAAAATCAAGCACGTCGTCGTCATAGACTGCGTCGAAACTGCCACAACTGCCAAGGCCGAGGTGCGGCTGCCGTCGGGTACTTATGCCGAAACAGACGGCACCCTTGTAAACAATGAAGGACGTGCACAGCGCTTTTTTAAGGTCATGCAGCCGGCTGAGGGAATACAGGAAAGCTGGAGGTGGGTCCTCGATATGATGACCGTTGCCGAAAAGCCCGAGGCAAAAGAGTGGAAATTATTTGAGGATATTACAAAGGCACTTTCGGAATCTTTCCCCGTTTTTGGGCCGATCTCCCGGATGGCAGCTCCCGCAGGGTTTCGAATCGCAGGGATGAAGATCCCCCGCCAGCCCCATCGGTACAGTGGACGCACTTCAATGCACTCGAATATCAGCGTGCATGAGCCTAAACAGCCTGATGACCCCGATTCACCCCTTGCTTTTTCTATGGAAGGCTATGAAGGCATTCCACCCTCAACGCTTATTTCGCGTTTCTGGTACCCGGGCTGGAATTCTGTTCAGGCCGTCAATAAGTTTCAGAGCGAGATAGGAGGACCTTTGCATGGAGGAGACCCCGGCAGAAGACTGATAGAACCCGATGAGAAGACGGAAGCATCATATTTTTATGAGGTGCCTTCCGCGTTTAGACCTCATCCTGAGAGATTGATGATTGTCCCCCTCTACCACATTTTCGGTTCCGAGGAATTGAGCATCCTAGCACCAGGAATAGCGGAGCTGGCGCCAAAGCCTTATCTCGCGCTCCACCCCGATGATATGAATAGGATGCAAATTCAAGAGGGGGAAGGGACTGAACTGACTCTGAATGGTTCGGTCCTTCATCTTCCCGCGAAACGTATCTCTACACTGCCGGCTGGAACCGCCGGGATACCATGCGGCTTGCCCGGGTTACAGGGAGCGTTTCTGCCTGCTTTGGGTAAGGTATCAAAGCTTAAAATAGATGGAGGCACACCGTGACCGGCGTAATCGGGCCTCTTGCACTCGTTTTCGGTGTTCTCATTGCTATGCTGTCAACTGCAGCCGGCCTTATCTGGCTTGAACGGAGGCTGCTTGCGGTCTGGCAGGACAGGTTCGGGCCGAATCGTGTCGGCCTTTTCGGATTACTTCAGCCCGTTGCGGATATGATCAAGATTTTCACCAAAGAAGACTGGATACCCCCCTTTGCCGACAAGCCCATCTTTGTCATAGCGCCTGCGATAATCATCGTTACTGTGCTGATGTCATTCATTATTATTCCCTTTACGGCGAATATTGAGATTATAGACCTCAACATCGGGCTGCTCTTCTTTCTTGCGATGTCATCCATGGGTGTTTATAGTGTTGCTTTAGCGGGATGGGCTTCGAACAATAAATATTCATTGCTCGGAGGCCTGCGGGCGGCGGCACAGATGGTGAGCTACGAGGTATTCATGGGTTTGTCGCTCATGGGCGTCGTCATGCTTGCAGGTTCTTTTAACCTGCGACATATCGTTGAGGCCCAGAGAGGATTATGGTTCTGCATCCCCCAGTTTTTGGGGATGATTATTTTTTTTATTGCAGGCATCGCAGAAACCCGGCGGTTGCCTTTTGATCTTCCCGAGGCGGAGAGTGAACTCGTGGCAGGTTTCCATTCGGAATATTCGGGGATGAAATTCGGCATGTTCTTTGTCGGCGAATATCTCGGCATCACGCTTATTTCGGCCTTGATCGTGACACTCTTCTTCGGGGGCTGGCTGGGACCTGTTTTTCACCCGCTTTTCTGGTTTTTCCTCAAGACATTAATCCTTCTCTGCCTGTTTGTTCTGCTCCGCGCATCACTTCCCCGGCCCCGTTATGACCAGCTGATGTCCTATGGCTGGAAGGTGATGCTGCCGCTATCACTTCTGAACCTCTTGGTGACGGGAGGTATTTTACTTGCAAATTAACTCTAAAAAAATGATCGAGGACAGGCAGATGTACAGAAAAACCTTTACAAGTCGCAATCCGGCTTTTGATGTAATTTTTGCGGCACACAATGAAACCGCCCATGTTTATCGGGTAATCGAGTGTCTTACTAAGGTGGCGACAGTAAAGCTTTTTCTATACATCTGTCTGCCTTATTATATGTATGGATATGTTTTCCGTATGAGACCGGTAATACATTAAGATATGATGCTGATGTTGTGAAAAAATCTATTTTTCGATACCTTAGTGTACCTTGAACTAATGGTTTTTGGAATTTTTTTATAAAAAAGACAAATATGGATAATTGTGATAACTTTATCGAGTTAAATAAATTTTTGAGCAATATCAGCATCATGTGGGTTAACCACAAGGAGATGAGATGATCAGCATATTGAGATCTCTCTGGAGGGTCTTTTTACATATGTTTCACAAAAGGGACACGATCCTTTATCCGGAGGTGAAACCCTATATCCCGCCCCGGTGGAGAGGGAGGATAATCCTTTCACGGGACCCCGACGGAGGCGAACGCTGCGTCGCGTGTTATCTCTGTGCGGTCGCATGCCCCGTGGACTGCATCTCCCTCCAGGCAACGGAGGATGAACATGGAAGACGCTATCCTGAATTCTTCCGCATCAATTTTTCGCGCTGCATTTTCTGCGGCTACTGCGAAGAGGCATGCCCTACATGTGCTATACAGCTCACACCCGATTTTGAGATGAGCGAGTATCACCGGGAGAACCTGGTTTATGAAAAGGAAGACCTTCTTATAAGCGGGACCGGAAAATATCCGGGATACAATTTTTACAAGGTAGCAGGTTTGTCGATAAAAGGGAAAGATAAAGGTGAAGCAGAGAACGAAGAACCTCCCGTTGATGTAAAGGGTCTGATGCCATAGAGATGAACAACTAAAAGATATGAGATCAACGGAAATATTATGAACGAAATCTTCTACATATCATCAGTGGCAGCGGTCATAGCGACGGTCATGGCGATAACGCGGCTGAATACCGTGCACGCCCTGCTCTACTTTATTGTGTCTCTCTTGGCCGTGGCGGTGATCTTCTTTGTCCTCGGCGCGCCTTTTGTAGCGGCACTCGAGGTGATCATTTACGCGGGGGCTATCATGGTCCTCTTTGTGTTCGTAATCATGATGCTCAACCTTGGGCCCCAGGCAATTGAGCAGGAAAAACTGTGGCTCAACCCCAAAATATGGATGGGGCCCGTTATCCTCGCCCTTGTCCTGATCGCCGAGCTGATATATTTGCTTGCATATGCGAAAGAGCTGCTGGGCAGCAAGGTTGTCGGCCCCAAGCAAGTGGGAATCGCCCTTTTCGGGCCTTATGTGCTCGGAGTTGAGCTCGCATCGATACTCTTGCTCGCCGGCCTTGTGGGGGCTTACCACCTTGGCCGTCGTGATACATCAGATCAAGCTGCCGGAGGCGAATGATAATGGCAACTATTCCCGTGCATGACGGACTTCTCCTGGCAGGAATACTCTTTGCCCTCGGACTGATCGGGGTACTCGTTCGCCGGAATATTATCTTTATCCTGCTCTCTATAGAGATCATGCTGAATGCTTCGGGACTCGCTTTTGTTGTCGCGGGTTCGAGATGGGGACAGGCTGACGGTCAGATCATGTTTATCTTTATCTTGACAATGGCGGCTGCGGAAGTGTCGGTGGGATTGGCCCTTGTTCTCCAGCTTTTCCACCGCATCAAAACGCTTGACGCGGATTCCGCCAATAAAATGCGGGGATGACATGCTTGAACTAATCTGGTTGGTACCTGCTTTGCCCTTTGCCGGTTTTCTTTCATTGGCTCTGTTTGGGCACAGATTGCCGGAAAAAGGTATAGCGGCCACCGGCACCGGTTTCATTGGTCTTTCAGCGCTCATGGCAATCCTTGTGAGTGCAAGTTTTATCTCTTCGCCTCCGCAGGGATATGTCTATACACAAAATCTGTGGACGTGGATGCGTGTTGGAAACTTCGCTCCCGGAATTTCATTGTACCTCGACGCTCTCTCTATGATAATGATGGTCGTCGTTGCGTCCGTCAGCTTTCTCATTCACCTTTATTCGATCGGGTACATGAAGGGTGATGAAGGTTACGGCCGTTTCTTCGCTTATATGAATCTTTTCGTCGGCTCGATGCTGACTCTGGTTTTGGCGGAAGACCTTCTGCTTCTTTACCTCGCCTGGGAGGGTGTAGGTCTCTGCAGCTATCTGCTCATAGGCTTCTGGTACAGGGACCCGGTTAATGGCCGGGCGGCGATAAAGGCATTTGTCGTCACCCGCATCGGCGACGCATCGATGGCTGTAGGTCTTTTCATCCTTTTCACGTCGCTTGGTACTTTGAATATCCCGGACCTCTTGCATCTTGCTTCGCAGAATTGGACGGCGGGGTCAGCCCTTGCCGTTGCATCAGCTGCACTTCTTCTTGGCGGAGCAGTAGGAAAATCCGCCCAGCTTCCGCTCCAGACATGGCTTCCTGATGCCATGGCGGGTCCAACGCCGGTGAGCGCGCTGATCCATGCTGCGACCATGGTGACCGCAGGAGTTTATCTGATCGCCCGCACCCATGTGCTTTTTACTCTCGCACCGGTTGTACAGTCGGCAGTTGCCGTCATCGGCGCTGTAACACTTCTCATGGCGGGGTTCAGTGCCCTTACCCAACGGGATATCAAGCGCATCCTGGCCTATTCAACGATAAGCCAGATAGGTTATATGTTTCTCGCCCTCGGCGTCGGCGCATGGTCAGCCGCCATATTCCATTTTATGACCCACGCCTTCTTTAAAGCCCTCCTCTTCCTCGGATCGGGTGTGGTCATTCTCGCGCTCGATCAGGAACACGATATTTTTAAGATGGGCGGCTTGCGAAGACAGCTTCCGGTAACATTCTGGACATTTCTCATAGGGTCTGCGTCATTGTCTGCTCTGCCCTTGATAACAGCGGGCTTCTATAGCAAGGACCTGATCCTCTGGCAGGTCTGGTCTTCAGACAGAGGGAGTATCTGGCTCTGGGCGGCGGGATTAGCAGGCGCCTTCCTGACCTCAATATATACTTTTCGTATGTTCTTTCTGACCTTCTCGGGAACCGCGACCTCTCAGATAACCCGCAAACCCGGAATAGTTATGACCATCCCCCTGGTCGTCCTTGCCGTTCTCTCATTAATAGGCGGGTTTATCGAGCTGCCTGAGACTTTAGGCAACTCACCGCTGCTGACCGGCTTCCTTCATACCGCTCTGCCGCCTTTGCAGAAGTCGACCACAGACCGCAGTGCCGAAGGAAATCTCCGGTTCATCGCCTCTTTAATCTCATTGATCGGTATTATATTTGCTTATCGGTTCTTTCTTCACAGCCCCCAGCATACGGGCCGGAGAGAGAAAATTATGCAAAACCCTATCGCCTATGCGGTACATTGTTTTTTATTTCGGGGGTGGAACTTTGACCTGCTCTATGACCAATTTATTGTAAAACCTTTTTTGTGGACGGCACGCGTCAACAGAAACGATTTTATAGATCTCATCTACAGCGGAACGGCCCTACTCTGCCGGACCTTCAGCAGCCTTCTGAGCTTTACCCAGTCCGGTAAAGTACGCTGGTATGCAATGGGCATTGCCCTTGGTGTTGTTATTCTTTTAGGAATAGTGGAAATTTTATGATTCTGCTTTTATTCATCATTATCCCTATGGCTGCCGGAATTCTGTCATGGCTGTTCGGCAGATGGAATTCCAGACTGCCGGTATGGATTTCTCTGACAGCCATGGTTTCAGACTTGGCAATCGCACTTTTTGTATGGTCGGAATTTTATGGTCGGTTCGGACTTGCCGGTCAGGGGAAATGGCTCATCGAATTAAACCGTGAATGGATCCCCCAGTTCGGCATCACCTTCCATCTTGCCATGGACGGTCTCAGCCTGATTATGGTCACACTCACCGCTTTCCTTGGCATCATGGCAACCGTATCTTCCTGGTCTGAAATCAGAGAGCGCGTGGGCTTCTTCCATCTCAATATGATGTTTATCCTTGCCGCGATAATCGGTGTGTTTCTCGCGATAGACCTCTTCCTTTTCTATTTCTTCTGGGAACTCATGCTTGTGCCTATGTATTTTCTGATAGCGCTCTGGGGCCATGAAAACCGCATCTATGCGGCGATCAAATTTTTCATCTTCACCCAGCTCAGCGGGTTGCTCATGCTCGCTGCCATCCTCGGACTTTATTTTATTCACGGCGGCGCTACGGGCATGTATACGTTCGACTACATGCGGTTGCTGGGAACATCCATGTCTCCCTCTGCGGCGAAATGGCTGATGTCGGGATTTCTCGTCGCTTTCTTCGTAAAACTCCCCGTCGTGCCCGTGCACACATGGCTGCCCGATGCCCATACGGAAGCCCCGACAGCGGGAAGCGTCATCCTCGCAGGACTTTTGTTAAAGACAGGGGCTTACGGTTTACTCCGCTTTGTAATACCCTTATTCCCCGGAGCTGCCCTCGACTTTGTACCCGCGGCGATGGTACTTGGTGTTATCGGGATTCTTTATGGGGCCGTCATGGCCTTTGCCCAGACAGACCTCAAAAGGCTTGTGGCATATACAAGCATAAGCCACATGGGTTTTGTTATCGTCGGCATTTTTGCCATGAATACATTGGGCTTGCAAGGCGCTGTCATGCAGATCGTCTGCCACGGTATCAGCACCGGCGCCCTCTTCATGATTGCGGGCGCCCTCCAGGAGCGCATGCATACCCGCGACATGGGCCGCATGGGAGGCTTGTGGTCGACAATACCGCGAATTGCCTCAATAGCGCTCTTTTTCGCACTCGCATCCCTCGGACTGCCCGGTTTGGGTAACTTCGTCGCGGAGTTTCTCATTCTTCTGGGGACCTATAGAGTAAACATAGCGATCACCGCGATAGCGACGGTCGGGCTTGTAACGGCAACGGTATATGCCTTATGGATGATGCACACGATCTTCTTCGGCGATAAAGAAGGATGGAAGTTACCCGATTTCACGATCAGGGAAATAACGGCCATGACGGTGATGATTATAACCCTTGTCTGGCTCGGCCTTTATCCGCAGCCATTATTGAATACCTCCAGACAACCACTGAACGATCTTGAGAAAATCGTGAGAGAAAAAAGGGCCGCATTCGAAACACAAATACCCGGCTTGCCTGAGACTGCCGACGTTGGTGTTGGTCAGTCTATGGCTATCGGGAAGGACAGGCAATGACAAACGCCGATTTAACCCTTATTCTCCCTTTCATTGTTATAGCGGCAACGGCACTTATAATTATGTTGATGATCTCTTTCTATCGCTGTCACATCCTCGCGGCTTTTTTGACACTCGGCGGCATTACCCTGTCCTTCTTCAGCCTTACACTATCCTACCCGCTGTTACCCCGGCAGGTAACCTCCCTTCTTATCCTGGATCACTATGCGGTCTTTTATTCCGGATTGATACTGGCGGCATCCTTTCTCATAACCGCTCTTTCTTATGGCTATCTTCAAAAGCAGGGAGGGGACAGGGAGGAATTCTATATCCTCCTTCTTCTCGCGATATTCGGTTCCACAGTGCTCGTTGCGAGCAACCATTTCGCTTCCCTTTTCCTCGGACTCGAAATCCTGAGTGTAAGCCTCTATGCACTGATCGCCTACCTGCGCACAAACGAACGCGGCTTTGAAGCGGGCATCAAGTATCTCGTTCTTGCCGCAACGTCTGCTGCCGTAGTCCTTTTCGGCATGGCGCTCATCTACGGCGAGCTCGGGACAATGTCTCTATCCGAAATAGCGTCAAGAATGGCATCCCCGGGCAGCCCGAATATATTTCTTCTCGCAGGAACGGCGATGATCATAGTGGGATTGGGGTTTAAACTTGCGGTTGTCCCTTTTCACATGTGGACGCCCGATGTATATGAAGGCTCTCCCGCACCCGTAACGGCTTTCATAGCCAGCGTCTCAAAGGGGGCTCTGTTTGCCCTCCTCATCCGCTACTTCACCCTGATAGACATCCGCGCTCACAACCCGTTGTTTCTGATATTTACCCTTATCGCGATAGCATCCATGTTTGCGGGCAACCTCCTCGCCCTTTTGCAAAACAACGTCAAACGAATACTTGCCTATTCTTCTATCGCACATCTCGGCTATTTACTCGTCGCCTTCCTCGCGACCAATGCGTATGCGGCAAAAACCGTGGCCTTCTACCTGATAACATATTTCGTAACCATCATAGGCGCTTTCGGAATTATTGCGGTCTTATCAGACAAGCAGAGGGAACCGGACAAGATAGACGATTATATTGGGATGGCTTCTCGCAGGCCCCTGCTGAGCGGCGTCTTCACTGCTGTGCTGCTCTCCCTTGCAGGAATTCCCCTGACCGCGGGCTTTATAGGCAAATTTTATATCATCAAAGCCGGTTCCGGTTCTGCTCTGTGGTTGCTCGTGATCGTGCTTGTTATAAACAGCACGATCGGATTGTTCTATTACTTACGCATTATCGCCGCTATATATAAGCCTGTTGAGAAAGAATCTTCCCTTCTTGCTTCAAAAATTTCTTTGAGTGGAGGCATTGTCCTCGCGGTGCTGTTGATACTCCTGATATGGCTCGGAGTTTATCCGTCTCTGTTCATTGACGTGATCCAGACAATGATAGGCGGCAAGTTCACATAAAAATGGAGGAATAGTTCATGGAAGAAGATACCCTATCCACAACGCCTGACAAGTCCGGCGCTACCCGTCGCGGGTTTCTCAAACTGCTGATCGCGGTTATTACCTTTTTCATCAGCATAGTGCTGGGAATACCTTTTATTAAGTCCTTGATCGCATCGAAAGCCGGGAAAGAAAAACAGATATGGTACAGAGTGTCCGATGTGGACTCATTGCCCGAAGGTCTGCCGGTGAAATTGAACTTCTTCTCCCGTATCGAGGACGCCTACCGGCATGAAACGGCGCTGCAGTCCATATGGGCGGTGAGACATTCCCCATCGGAAGTAACCGTGTATTCGCCGATATGTACCCATCTGGGCTGCTATTACAAATGGGACTCGGGGGCGGGGCAGTTCGAGTGCCCCTGCCACGGAAGCGTTTTTGCGGTTGACGGGAAAGTGCTTGGCGGCCCTGCTCCGCGCCCGCTCGATACATTGCCGGCACGAATAGACAATGGAGTATTATTCGTCGTATGGGAACAGTTCAAAGTGGGCATACCGGAAAAGGTAGCCGTATAGGAGGCTTGGATGCTATCACAAATCCGGCAGTGGTTGAATGAGAGATGGCCTTTCTCCACCTTTGTCCATCTTGCACTGGATGAGGAGATACCCGGCGGCAGCCGTCTCGCATATACCCTTGGCAGCGCTCTTCTCACCGTTTTCGCCTTGCAAGCGGTAACAGGGATATTGCAGCTTTTTTACTATGTACCTGCTGTTGACCACGCTTACGACAGCGTAAATTTCTTAAGGACAAAGATACCTTTCGGCTGGCTTGTAAACGGTCTTCATTACTGGGGAGCCAATGCGATGATCATAATTATTTCACTCCACATTACCCGCGTCTTTGTGTGGGGGGCCTACAAGCGCCCCCGCGAACTCACCTGGCTTTTCGGCGCGGGTCTTTTGCTCATCATTATGGCTTTGAGCTTCACGGGCGGGCCCCTGTCCTGGGACCAGAAGGCTTATTGGGAGGCTGAAGTCGGAACGAGTATTCCCGCTTCCATTCCCGTTGTCGGTGATACGATAAGGCGAATTATGCGCGGCGGTGAAGAGATGGGCCAGTTAACGCTGTCGCGTCTTTTCATCGTTCACACCGCTGTCCTGCCTGTGACTCTGGTGGCGCTGATCATAGCCCACCTTATAGCTTTCCGCTCCTTCGGAAGTGTCGGCCCCTGGGACGAAGCCCGAAGGTCGATTAAAGGGCAATTCTGGCCCGACCAGGTCTTCAAAGATGCGCTCATGTCAACAGTCATAATCCTCGGGCTGATCACTCTGGTCGTGTTTGCGCCAAAAGACTTTAATGGCGCAGCGGACCCGCTCGACTCACAGTTTGTACCTAAGCCGGAGTGGAATTTTTTGTTCCTTTATGAAGCGCTGAAATTTTTCCCCGGAAGTCTTGAGCCCATCGGAGCGGTAGGTTTCCCCCAAGTGCTGGTTTTGCTGCTGGTCCTGCTCCCGTTTCTTGACAGAGGGCCTGAACGGAATCCGCTGAAACGTCCGATTATTATGTCGTGCGGAATGATTTTTTGGGGAGTCATAATCGCTCTCACCATCGCAGGTTATTACAGCAAATCCGGAGCAGGAGAAGCGCCTGCGCCTCCTTCGCTGGTACCGCGACAGACCGCAGGTCCATCCGAGGCACAGGGGGGGGCGCAGCTATTTCGGTCGCACGGTTGTATCGGCTGCCATCGAGTAAACGATACGGGGAGCGCCATCGGACCCGATCTCTCCGGAGAGGGACTGAAGGGCAGGACCAAAGATTGGCTTGTAACGCAGATCAGGAATCCGAAGGCACATTTTCCCGACAGCATTATGCCTGCCTTCACGGCTTTGACTGATCTGGAGGTAAATGCTGTCGTCGATTATCTTATAAATCTCAAGGGCAGCGTCAGTCCATCACCGGTTCAAACATTAAATAAGCGGTCCGAATCAAAAACGCCGGCAGTGCAGCCCGCTGCCCCTGTTCATACGACGCAGAGTACAACATCCCCCATTCAGAAACAGCCGGGAGCTGCGGCGGACATTATCGGCAGTGCCGGGAGAGGAGCCCTGCTGTTCAAAATGGAGTGTGCAGCATGCCACGGCCTAAACGGTACTGGCAAAGTTCCCAACCCCGGCTCGGATGACGGCACGGTGCCTCCTCTTAACCCGATCGATAAGGAATTAATCAGCAAAGACCCCCGGGAATTTGCCGGTAATATCGACAGATTTATCCAGCACGGCGCAACCCCCGAAGGACCAAACCCTCAACTTAATATGCCCGCATTCGGAGACGGCAATTCCCTGACACAGCAGCAGATCTCGAATGTCGAGGCATACGTGTTGCAGCTGAATGGAGTTGACACGGCAAAAATTCAGAATCCCGGGATGCCCCCAAAGCGCTTTTTCATTATCGTCGTACCGGCAATCATCCTCGTTTTGCTGATTTTAGGCGGCATTTACAAATGCCTGCCGTAGGGCAAATAACCCGGGAGATGCCATTGATGACAGGCATATGTGCAGACAAATCTTTACCAATCGCAATTGGGCATTCTATGAGAGCTGTTACTTCTTCTCGACGGGGTATTTCGCCTCCAGAGCAGACAAAAAGAAGTGATGATTTCCGTTTGCACTTATCGGTAAGGCTGCTCAAGGATAAATCTCAGAATCTCCTCAAGACTATCAAATAAGATACAGCCATTTTCGCTATAAAGCCTATTCCAGGGAAACAATAGTCCTGTAGCCATTACTCCTTTCGCAACTGCCTTCTCTAATACCAGTGGTGAATCATCAACTACGACATCCGTAGATTCGGTAAACAATTGGGTTTTATGGAAGGAGAGGTGTAATTCGTCATATACAAGACCATGCTTTTCGAGCCACTTTTTAGTCTGTTGTCTGTAATCCGGTGACCGGTGGCTTGCTATCGTGATGTGGTAGTCATTTTCCTTCAGTGATGAAAGAAAGTTTTGCGCTTCGGAATATGGCAGATAGCTTTCACTGTCCTGATTAAAATGAACAGCATTGACAGCCCTATAAAAGTCATCTTCTGAACAGTACCCTTGCCAAAGATCCCAGTGTGTCCAACTGTCAGGGGTTGGAAAGTTCTTGTTCAGAGTTTTCAATTGCTCATGAAGTGCATCACAAAAATGCCATAAGGTGTTGTCAATGTCTATGATTGCTCTTTTCATTGCTTTCTCGGAAACAGTCCCTTCATTCCATCTACCACTGCATTGAAGGGCACTGCGGCTACACCATCGCTCATAGCATATCTCTTCTTACCGGGATAGACCACGGCTATCTGTTCAAGGTTCAACTCTTCACGAGCGATCCGCATTGATGGCGTCATTCGAGGCGCATCCATGCGCTTACATTCTACACCAAGCATTCGACCGTTCTTTATGAGCACAAGGTCGATCTCTGCTCCGCCATGAGTTGCCCAATAATATACTTCATCCGGTTCTATTGCTTTGATCGTCTCCTCAATAACATACCCTTCCCATGACGCACCGCATTTGGGATGGCTGAGTAATTCCTTCTCTGACCGGATGCCAAGCAGTTGATGAAGAAGGCCCGTATCGCAGAGGTATATCTTAGGTGCTTTAACCTGACGTTTTTTCAGGTTAGCGTGCCACGGAGTAAGCTGCCGGATCATAAAGACTCCAGACAAAATATCGAGATAACGCCTCACCGTCGGCTCACTGACGCCAAGGGAACGCGCGGGCTCTGCTGCATTCCATGCCTGCCCGTGGTAATGCGCCAGCATCGTCCAGAAACGCAATAATGCTATCGCAGGCGTTCCGATTCCCCACTGGGGGATATCGCGTTCCAGAAACGTCTGGATGAAATTCTTCCGCCAAGCAAAACTGTCAGCCTCGGTTCGTGCAAGAAAGGAAAGAGGGAAGCCACCACGGATCCAATGGCGTGCCTGAAAAGAAATACCAACTTCGTCAATGCTAAATCCGCTCATAGCGACCGTCTCGATACGACCTGCCAGTGACTCGGATGATTGTCTGAGAAGTTCCGGCGATGCACTGCCAAGAATCAGAAATCGTGCGGTCAACGGTCTTCGGTCAGCCAGCACCCGTAGCACTGTGAATAGATCGGGTTTTCGCTGCACTTCATCAATGACCACCAGTCCCTTCAAGCCTCGCAGAGCAGTCATCGGTTCATCCAGTCTGGGAATGCTCGATGGGTCTTCAAGGTCGAAATAATTTGGGGAATCAGCGTCTAAGAGTTGTTGAGCAAGCGTGGTTTTCCCGCACTGGCGCGGACCAACAAGCGCTACTACACGACTTCTCCTGAGCGCCAAGCGTACATTGCGCACTAAATCTTTGCGGTTAATCATGCATTTCATTATATCATGAATATCGAATATTTGACTTTCGATTTTCATGGTAATTTAAATATATACTTATTCCTATTATAGAGACAAGCGCGTCTTGGTGTCAGGTCTACACGTTGCACACTCTGAGACCCCTGCGGACTCCTTCAACCTTCTTTCTTAGAGTCTTGTCTAAAGAAAGCTCCACTTGAAAACGCCGACTTGCCTGTGACACTGCGGATTCTCCAACGCTGAAATGATTCCCTATTTCTCTCAGCGGTACGTTGCTAAAGCGATGACAAAGATAAATTGCTACTTTCCTGGCCAGTTCCGGCTTACCCTGAAACTCCTGCTGCGTCTTCCTGTCAATCTTCTCCGGTGTCACCCGTATCAACGTAGCCAAGGCCGGCAAGTCCCGGTCGCTACTTCTTCCTTTAAAGTATTTCGCTTTTATCTCATCTACGAAATCCCACCTGCCCAATATGGCAGAGCCAATGGCTTCCCTCAGTGGATCTTCCTCAGGCACGTCGAGCTTCGCCTCAACAAATTTGCGATATACCTTTTGCGCCGACCCGCCTCCAAAATACTTTAGTAGCCATTTGGTTGTCAGCCATGCTGGTGGTCTCTTTTCTCCAGTATAGGCTGAGTAACTTGACCAGGAATAGTCCTTTGGATCTGACACTATCCCGGCCCTCACGGGATTTAGATGGATGTATCGAGACAGTTGACCAGCATATTCGTCGGCCTCAACAAGAATTGCCCTGTATCTTCCTTGAAAGAGATGCCCGCTCCTCCGATGGCGGCTATTGTAGTAATTGGTATATGCGCCATTTATGTGTCTCAATATCTGCGCGAGATTTCCGGCAGGTGTCGACATAAGGAGATGGTAGTGGTTTCCCATCAGACAATAGACGTGTATAGCAGCTCCATACCGTACGACAGCGCTTTCCAGATACGACTGGAATTGTTCCCTGTCCCTGTCGTCTCGATATATGTCCTTCCGCTCGTTTCCACGAGCCGTAATGTGATAAAATGCCTCGGGATATTCGATTCTTAGCGGTCTTGACATGCTGAATATTCTATTGTAAGCGTTCCACTATGTCAATAGTGTAGACCTGACACCGTCAGTAGGTTACTCTTGAGAAAGGATGTACCTCCTGGGGGATGAATGAGAACAGGAATTCAGTAATGATAACGCAATTGAGCTATAAGGATAGCATCTTCGGCAGGCCGGTAAACGATGCGGTGCTCATCGTTGATGCGTCGGGACCAGTAGCCGGAGAGGCCATGTTTGAGCGGTTCGGGTTTGCCGGTCCCCGTGAACGGATCGTGCATGATCTCATGGATCAGCCTGTTGATGCGTTTGAGCATGTTCTTGTCGGTCTTCTGCCAGTAGAGATAGTCCTCCCAGGCGTTCCCGGAAAAGATAAGCTTCACTCGGCGAGTTTGCGGGTCTTACCGCCTCCGCCTTCGAGTTCGGCGATAGACTCCAGAAGACGCCTGGCGTTTTTCGGCACGCGCAGAAGGTACGCTGTTTCCTCAAGGGCTCTGAAATCTTCGAGCGAGAGCATTACTACTGATTCCTCCTTTTGCCTGGTGATGATGACAGGCTCATGGTTGTCGCACACTTTCTTCATTGTTGATGCAAGATTTGTGCGGGCGGCTGAATATGTGATCGTAGCCATTCATATCTCCTTTCTATATTGTACAATTTATTGTACAAATAGGGATGCTCTTTGTCAAGAAATAAAACTATGATGAGGGGTTTATGGAAAAATAAAAAAGCTTCTTAATACGCTTTTTGTTACGACTCAGGGGGCATATCTTTCAAAAGAAGTGAAACTACGTCAGATGGGGTCAAGTCTTTCTTATTGCAGTCCCCTTAGTGACATTCTGAATTACAATGCCTATTTCTGAAAGAGTGAGTGGGGGCAATCCTTTTCTCATGACATTGGCCCTCAGTCTCCGAGTATGGCCTTAATGTTCGCGAAAAACTTTTTTGCATAGACCTTCTCCTGTTCGGGGTCAAGTTTCTCGAACCTGTCCATTTTTTTGATCGCCGCCTCCGGGAGTTCCCGCAAAAACCTGGAGGGAACGGAACTCTTCTCCCTGCCGTACTTGGATCTGTGTTCGGTGTGGGTAATATAGAGTTCGTTCATCGCCCTCGTTATTCCCACATAGAAGAGCCTTCTTTCCTCCTCAACATCTTCATCTCTGTCCGCCGATTTCTTGTGGGGCAGTATGTCCTCCTCCACGCCCGCAATGAATACCACGGGGAATTCCAGGCCCTTCGCCGAGTGGAAGGATATGAGGGTGACGCCCCGGCCTCCCTTTTCCTCCTTCTCTTTCATCAGGTCCGTAAGGGCCATTGTTTCGAGGAAACCGTGAAGGGAGGGCGATTTCCTCTGTGGATTCGTAATGGTTCAGGGAATCGACGAACCCGTCCAGATTTTCCAGCCTCCTGAACGCGGCCTCCGGTGTCTTGTAGAGCCCGCTGATGTAATCCCTGTAATTGATCTCCTCGATGAGCGATTTGAGGGTCTTGCCCATTCCCCTGCCCTTCTTGAACATATCCCGGTAACGGACTATGAGCCCATAAAGCGCATCCGCAGAGGCGGACAACCTTTTGACCGAGACCGGGTACCCCGGATGCCTTCTCAAAGGCATCGAAAAGACTCAGGGAATTGGACCGTGCGAAATCCAGAAGCGCAGCCAGAGCCGAAGTCCCAAGTCCCCTCTTTGGTGCGCTTGCGGCCCTCAGAAGGCTCAGATCATCGGAAGGGTTTGCTATTATCTTGAGATAGGCCGCGATGTCCTTGATCTCCTTGTGTTCGAAATAACTTGTTCCGCCCACCACAGAATAAGGGATCCTCTGCCTTCTCAGCGCTGCTTCGAAGGGCCTCGAAAAGATATTCGCCCGATAGATAACGGCGAAATCCTCACAGGGGATATTTCGCTCGAACTTAATCATCGAGATCCTGTCGGCCACCCACTCCGCTTCGCTTTCCGTATCGATAGCCTTAAAAATATTGACCCTGGGGCCGCCGCCTTTATCGGTCCAGAGGGACTTTTCCATCCTCCTCCTGTTGTTCCTTATCACCCCGCTTGCCGCCTCGAGGATATGTCCGAAGGAGCGGTAATTCTGTTCAAGCCTCACCGTTACCGTCCCGGGGAAGTCCTTCTCAAAATCGAGGATATTGCCAAGGTCCGCGCCCCTCCACCCGTAGATAGACTGGTCGTCATCCCCGACCACGCAGAGGTTCCTCCTCTCACCGGCGAGGAGCTTTATAAATTCATATTGAACGCGGTTCGTATCCTGATACTCATCGACCATGAGATACAAGAACCTCTCCCTGTATCTTTCGAGAACTGCGGGATGCTCCCTGAAGAGCTTGAGGGTAAGCAGCAAGAGGTCATCGAAGTCGAGGGCGTTCAGCGATTTCAGCGCCTCGCGATACCTGGGATAAAGCATCGAAGAGACCTCTTCGATAGGATCGTCTGATGTAACGTCGGGCGGAGTGAAATCGTTCTTCGTCCTGCTGATCCTCTCAAGGATGGATTCGACCTTGAAACTCTTGTCGTAGAATTTGATGTCCGAGAGGATGTTTCGCAGGAGCGAAACCTGCTCTGAAGTATCGTAAATCGTAAAGTCCTTTCTATAGCCGAGGTGTTCGATCTCCCGTCTCAGGACCCTGAGACAGAGAGAGTGAAATGTTGAGATAATGGGCGTCCCGTTCTCACCTTTAACCATGGCCTTCACCCTCTCCTTCATCTCCCTCGCTGCCTTATTCGTAAAGGTGACCGCCAGGACAGACCCCGCCCTGACCCCGGTGTGTATGAGGTATGCCGTCCTCATCGTTATAACTCTCGTCTTTCCCGAACCCGCGCCCGCGAGGATTAGCAGCGGCCCTTCGGTATGCAGGACAGCCTCCCTTTGCCTCGGATTGAGAAGCGCTATTTCTCTCTGTATGTCCATAGATGTTCCTTTCAGATATGTTCTCCGAAAATAATGCGGCCCTGCCCCGAATGTCGCTTTTAGTCTCCATAGTACCGGAAAAAGCGAACTTCGCATAAGAATGGTAATTCTATAAAATGGTCTCAAAAAGAGTTTTGTTCGAGTTTCAAGACTTTTTCTTTCGAACAAAAGGACTAGAATCTCCGGGTCGTTGCTTCTAACGATAATATTATATCAAATGGAAGGACCTATGGCGGAAATGAATTGTTAAGGCGTGCACATATACATCGTTTCGTCGCGCCTTGAAAAGAGCCGGGAAAGAGATATACGTTTAGGCAGAAATTTGTTATAATCGCATTCTATATGAAAAAGAAAATCTTAATCAACGCAAAATATCCCGAGGAAAAAAGAGTCGCCATTGTCGAAGGAGACCGGCTTGCAGACTTCTACGTCCAGAACTTAACAAAAGAGCACCTCAGAGGCAACATCTACAAAGGTCTTGTCGTAAGGATAGAGCCCGCCCTTCAGGCGGTTTTTGTGGATTTCGGCCCAAAGAAACATGGGTTCCTCCAAAAGCGGGAGATAATGCCCGACTCCTCCGATGCCGGGACACAAGAAAAAAAGAAAAGGATACAGGATATCGTCTCGGTAGGGCAGGAAGTTATAGTACAGATAGAAAAGGATGAGAGGGATACGAAGGGCGCAAGTCTTACGACCTATATATCGCTCCCCGGCAGGTATATTGTCATGATGCCGGGTCAAAACAGGGTCGGGATTTCGCGAAAGATAGAGGATAAGAATGACAGAGAACGCTTAAAGGAACATCTTCGGTGCCCTCAAACTCCCCCCGAAAATGGGTTTTATCCTGAGGACAGCGGGAATCGACAAAACAGGGGAAGACCTTTCGAACGATTTGAGATACCTGACAAAACTCTGGGACAAGATACAGGGAGAGGCAAAAGTGTCCAAGGCACCCGCTCTTATTTACAAGGAGCAGGACATCGCCGTCAGGACAGTAAGGGATTACCTGACCTCGGATGTCGATGAAGTCCTTGTGGATGACCAGGAGGCGCTGAGGAACATAAAGGCGTTCCTGAGGAGACTCTGCCCTGGCGTAAGATAAACATCAAGTACTACAAAGAAAAAAGTCCCATCTTTGAACTCCATAACATTGAAGACCAGGTGTCAAAGATCAACGACCGATACGTCCGTCTCCCTTCAAAGGGGAATATGGTCTTTGACAGGGCAGAGGCGCTCACCGCAATCGATGTTAATTCGGGAAGAAGCGGGAAAGAGAAGAACATTGAACAGACGGCGCTGAGGACAAACCTTGAGGCTGCCGATGAGATCGCAAGACAGCTCAGGCTGAGGGATATCGGGGGTCTGATCGTAATCGATTTCATCGACATGGAATACGCAAAAAATCGAAGGGAGGTCGAAGGGAGATTAAAGACCGCTCTCGTCGCAGATAAGGCCCATACGGACCTGAGCGGAATATCAAGGTTTGGAATTCTGGAGTTGACGAGGGAACGTCTGAGAACGGCCTACTTCGAATCGGCATACAGGAAATGCCGGACCTGCGAAGGCTCGGGGGTCGTCAAGACAAAAGAGATGCTCGCCCTCTCCGCATTCAGGGATATTCACGCCAAGGTCTCGAAGGGAGGGCTAAAGATCGTCACCTGCCGACTGCCCGTCACAAGCGCCAACCATCTCATCAATACGAAAAGGGATGAACTCGTTGCGATGGAAAAAGAGTTTAAGGTAAAAATCGATATTTTTGCAGACCCCGCAGTTCCGTCGGGGCAGTTTGCCATAGAGGTAGAACCGGCATTGCCTGCCAGTTGAGACTCATCATCGATGAACATGGCCGTTCGTTTCAATGCTTTGCGCTTGATCGGGAAATACCCGATAGGGTCGCGTCTCGAAATATTTTTTTTCGAATTGCTCGACTGTTCGACAGGAGTGATTTACTTCCAAACTTCTCTCTATAGATTATACCCGCTCACTTCAACGATATCTATTGTGTCAGCATCTGAAGGGGGCCGCGTCTTTCAATTGATATATTTGCCGGTTTTAGTCCAGGCCAATTTCTTCTTTATTTTGCAGAAGGGTGAGAGAAAAGATGCCGATTTATTGATTAACTTTGTCTAAAGTGTAGTATATTAATAGGAGTGAAATTTGAAGAACTGCATATCCCTGAAAAGGTCCTTGAGGGAATAAGGGCCGCCGGCTTTACTGAGTGCACGCCGGTTCAAGCCCTTACCCTGCCGGTAGCGCTACAGGGAAAGGACATCGCAGCCCAGGCCCAGACAGGCACCGGCAAGACCGCAGCCTTCCTGATCGCGATATTCTCACGCATGCTCTCGATGCCCCCGCCGGGACGAGGCCCGTCACCCAGAGCGCTCATCATCGCACCGACGAGGGAACTCGTGGTCCAGATAGACGCAGAGGCAAAACTGCTGGCCGGTTCTGCCGGTTTCAGGATCGTCCCCGTGTTCGGCGGCATCGACTATCTAAAGCAGCGCGATGAGCTTGCCGAGGGCGTCGACGTGCTCATAGGCACTCCCGGCCGGCTCATAGATTATCTGAAACAAAAGGTCTACAGCCTGAGGAGGACCCAGTTCCTCGTTATCGACGAAGCCGACCGCCTCTTCGACATGGGCTTTATCAGCGACCTTCGGTTCCTGCTCAGGAGGATGTCTCCCTACGATAAGCGACAGTCCATGCTTTTTTCCGCTACCCTGTCCAATCGCGTGCTTGAACTCTGTTATGAGCATATGAACAACCCCGAACGGTTCTCGGTGACACCGGAGAATATCACTGTGGAACAGATCGAACAGGAAATTTATCACGTGGGCACGTCCGAAAAGTTCGGTGTTCTTCTCGGGATCCTCAAGCGCGAACCCGGCGGCCGTTATCTCATCTTCTGCAATACAAAGGCCGTAGCCGAACGGCTTGAGAGCCTCTTGAATATTAATGGTTTCGCAACTGCCGTCATCACCGGAGACATCCCCCAGAAGAAACGGATGAAGGTGCTCTCAGAATTCAAAGACGGCACCTTAGCGATCCTTGTGGCCACGGATGTGGCGAGCCGGGGGCTCCATATCGAAGGGGTGACGCACGTGATCAACTACGACCTCCCTCAGGACTCGGAGGACTATGTGCATCGGATCGGCAGGACCGCGCGGGCCGGTGCCGGCGGCAAAGCGATAAGCCTCGCCTGCGAGGAATATGTCCAAACCCTCCCGGACATCGAAGATTATATCAGACAGAAAATACCCGTCATGCCGCTGACGGATGAAATGATCGTCACCGGGTATCGCAGAAGGCCGAGGTATGCCGGGAAGAAGGAAGACCAGCAACCAAGAAGAGAGTCCCGGGAGATACACCGCAAAGAAAAACCTTCGCGAACGGGTACTTCCCGCAGAGCTGACAAGACAGGCCGCCGCCCCGAAAGAAGGAAAACTTCAACAAGTCCCCCGGAACGCCGATCTTAGCGTCCTTTTTTTCTATGGCTCAACCAAAACTGCAATGATAAAAATAATGTGAGGCAGGCATATGTGTAGAGAAAGCTTTACATTCGCCACCTTTGTAAGACATCTGCATACCAATAAACCCGCACGTTTTCATTTATTGTGCATGGATCTCTTAAAGAGCAAATTGCGATTGGTAAAGGTTTTTCTGCATATATGCCTGTTTTCAAATACTGTATTCGGGTTAAAGTCATTCCTTTAAAAATAGCAGGTTTGTCCGTAGCTATACCGTCGACGTCTTTAGCCATATATAATCCAGCTTCCTCTTTTGTATTGATCGTCCATACGATCACCTTCAGATTGCTCTTGTGCGCCTTTGCCACATCTCTCCTATGAACGAATCTGTAAAGAGGGATGAGATACTGGGCATTCAGTTTTATGGCCGTCTCGATCGGCTTTTTTATTTTCGCGTAAACGAGGCCTGTTTCGATTTCTCCGTCGAGGTTCCTCACCCGGGCAAGGGCCTCTTCGTGAAAAGAAACGATGATAACTTTATCCAGCAGTTCTTCTTTCTTGATCACCTCAAGGACCTTCTCCTCGTAGCCGGACTCTTTTAATTCCACCAGTATTTTCTCTACGTTCCCGTCGATGAAGTGCAAGACCTCCTCAAGGGTAGCGATCCTGTCCCCCGTCAACTCTTTGAGTTTCGCCAGTGTTGATTCATTTATCCGCACATCCTTGCCGTAAGACCTTTTTCAGATTGTCGTCGTGGCTGATGATCAATATCCCGTCCCCGGAGATTCGCACATCGAGTTCTACGGCATTCGCACCCAGTTCGATCGCCTTCTTAAAACTTTCGAGTGTATTCTCGATTTCGTAAGTCTTGGCGCCACGATGACCGATTTTTAAAAGCATGGATATTCTACTTTCCCGGCCCTGAAATTTCTTATTGAATCTCCTTGATCTCCACATCGAAGTTAAGGGTCTTGCCTGCAAGGGGATGGTTGAAGTCCATCACGACCACATCATCTTTGACTTCCACTATTTTGACAGGCATACTCTGTCCGTCTTTTCCCTGCGCAGTTAACATCATCCCTGCTTTTGGCGCTATCTCAGGGGGCAACTGGTCCTTCGGGACCTTCTGTATAGCATTTGGATCCGCGATCCCGTAGCCCTCTTCCGGCGCCACCTTAAAGGACTTTTTCTCACCGACCTTCATGCCCATAATCGCCTTCTCAAAGCCGGGAATAAGTTTGTGGCTGCCGACTTTAACATCGAGCGGGCCCCGCTCCTTCGAACTGTCCACGACCTTGCCGTCGACTGTCAGCGTATAATCGATCTTGACGGTCTTGCCTTCCGAGACAACAACTGCCTCCTCCTTTTTCTCCATTTCTGCCCCCTCGGATGAAGCGGCCAAAAACGACAGCGCCATGATAGCCCCCAGGAGCAGAGCGAACAACGTCACATTCTTTGTTTTCATTCAACACCTCTCATTTGATTTTTTAACCTTAAGGAGCAATAAACAAAGACCGCAAAGCAGAATACTTTACGGTCAACACGCAAAAATGCTCCATTAAGCTTATATTAAATTTTAAATGATTACCTGTTGTGATGCAACAGCATATTTTGGGGGGAGGTGCTCTGAGGAAAAAGAGTTACTAAGGAGGTCATAAGTAAAGCCACATGACAGTCCACGAAAAGCCTTTAAAAAAGTCATGTTATGAGCATCGTATGTGAGACTACTAATGACCGGATTAGTATAAGGTGGAGTCACCCATGGATATCGTTAAACAAATGAGAAGGGGGAGCCGAAGCTGCGTTGGAACCACGCCGCTGGAAGAGAAGTCGATTGCGAATTTGCAGAGAGGACAATCGGTACGGATTACGCAACCATCGTGATGATGATAAGAAGTGATCAGAACGGAATAGATAATACTGCTTGCGATAAAGAAGATCGATAATTGCCTGATTTTCAAGTCCTACCTCCATGATAATCAATCACACCGCCCGGGAACTCAATCTCTCGATAATTGGATTTGGGCGAATTCAATAGATATAGTTTTTCATTTATATATTATTTTAATAATATCATATACCTTCATCAAAATTGGATTAAATTTTCTTAATCTTAGGGGTCGAATGAACTTATAAAAGCAGGCTTTTAGCTTTTAGACTTATGATTTTTAAAGGGCAATCAGAGCAGCACGAAATACATTGAAATATTGTTACTTTACACGAAAAGATTAATCTTTCTTTTTCGATTTCATCAGTCGCTCGTATTTCTCGGCGCCGATACATTCCTTAGCTGCGGGGCACCATTCGATACAGGTCGGCTTCATCTCACGGGTTATAGTCCTTTTACATCCTTTGCATACAATCTCCACCTCATCCGACCATATCTCCGAAACCGTATCGCACCAGAAACACGCTATTTCTTCCGGATAGGGTGTTCTTATCTCTCTGCTTCCCGGACAACCTTCTTTCAGGGACATATGCATATTTTACACATAATTATCTTCTTTTCGTCGAATACGCTAAGGCAAAAGGATGCAGCTCTTAAGAAGTGCCGCTCGGCAAGGAGAAAGAAACAAAAGGAACCAACAGATAGTTCCCCATGGCGGATATTGAGCAAAGCGGGTTTCAAGGCCGTTTTATTGCTTTTTTATGATTGCCCTAAGAGAAAGAGTGACTGAAGGTCTTTTGGGGTCGTTCGAAAAAACCTGAACGCTTTTCGAGAGTGCACCCGCTCTTCCGTTTATATCAACCTTTGCAGTAATTTTTCCCTTGTCCCCGGGCTTTATGTGGCTCGAACTAGCCACTACCGCTGCACAACCTCAAGAAGGAATCAATTTTTCGATGACAAGTTCCTTATCCCCTGTATTCGTAAAATCGAAAGAATGCTCTATGGCATCCCCCTGGGTCACTGTTCCGAAATCATAGCTCTCTGCATCGAATACTATGGAAGGCTGGGCATAGACGATCGAGGGAAGAACGAATAAGAAGGCTAACAAAATAAATTTTCTCATATATTTTTATACTACAGCATCAATCGAAAAAATACACCCCTTATAATATTCAAAGCTATTTATAAATCCCCCTCTTTGGAAAAGAGGGGTTAGGGAAGATTTTATAGATGATTTCCTATCCGAAAAATCCCCCCTCGCTACTGTGTTGAGAGTGCCTTAAAATCCCTGTGTTATACTAAATAGTTACGCCTATGCAGGAATTTATCGTCATAAAGGGAGCACGGGAGCACAATCTCAAAAATATTGACCTTTCCATTCCAAGAGAATCACTGACGGTAATAACAGGTCCATCAGGTTCGGGCAAATCGTCGCTCGCCATCGATACCCTCTATGCCGAAGGGCAGAGGCGTTACGTCGAAAGCCTCTCCGCTTATGCCAGGCAGTTCATTGAACAACTCCGCAAACCCGATGTCGACTATATCGAAGGGCTTTCTCCCTCCATTTCCATAGACCAGAAAACCGTCAACAGAAGCCCCCGTTCAACCGTAGGCACGATCACCGAGATATACGACTATATGCGCGTCCTTTATACAAGGATAGGCAGGCAATATTGCTATAACTGCGGTTCTCCGATATCGAAACAGGAATCCCTGGATATCATGAACTCGGTCATGTCTTTGCCGAAGGGTACCAGGCTCCAGGTCCTTTCTCCTATCGTCAGGGACAGAAAAGGCGAATACCGAAAAGAGCTTCAAAAAATGAGACGGGAAGGCTTTATCCGGGCCCGGATAGACGGCGAGATGACGGACCTCACCCAGGACATCAGTCTCAAGAAACAGAAGCGCCACACCATAGAGATCGTTATAGACAGGCTCATTATAAAACCGGGCATCGAGCGGCAGATAAAGGAGGGGATCGAAACCGCCCTCGGCTATACCGACGTTGTGATAATAAACCTTCTTCCCGAGAACAGAGATATTCTGTTCTCGAAGATCGCCGTGTGTACCCGCTGCGGCATCAGCTACCCGGAGGTGACCCCCATGTTTTTCTCCTTTAACAGCGTGCAGGGGGCCTGTCCGAGGTGCAATGGTCTGGGATTCGAGAACATCGAGGAGGATTCTGCGGAAATTGATGAATATAAATTGTGCAGGCTCTGCAACGGATTGAGACTGCGTAAAGAGGCCCTAAGCATAAAGATTCAGGATATAAATATCGCTGAATTCGCAAAGATGTCCGTCAAGGATGCGCTGCCTTTCATCAACTCCTTAAACCTTACAGAGCGAGAACGGACGATTGCATCGCGCGTTCTGAAGGAAGTTAAGGACAGACTTCTCTTTATGCAAAGAGTGGGGCTCGATTATCTGACCATCGACAGGCCATCCATGACTCTGTCCGGTGGGGAAGCCCAGAGGATAAGACTGGCGACACAGCTTGGCTCTTCTCTTATGGGTGTCCTTTATATCCTCGATGAGCCGAGCATCGGTATGCATCCGCGGGATTGCGTGAAGCTCCTTGAAAGCCTGTCTGCAATAAGGGATGCAGGTAATACGGTAATCGTTGTTGAGCATGATGAGGAGACGATACGATGGGCCGATCATGTCGTGGATATGGGGCCGGGCGCCGGACTCAGAGGCGGATGGGTTGTGGCCACAGGGAGTCCGGAAGAGATCGAAACAGATGAGAACTCCATCACAGGGAAATACCTCGCCGGGTCGTTGTCGATCGATATTCCTGTGAGAAGAAAAGAGCCGGGAGATTTCATGAGGATTATCGGCGCTGGAGCATTCAATCTCAAGGATATCACCGTCGATATTCCTCTCGGGATATTCACCTGTGTTACAGGCGTTTCCGGTTCAGGAAAAAGCACACTGATACTCGAAATTCTCTTTAAGGCCCTCTGTAAAGAAATCCATGGCAGCAGCCCCGTACCCGGCAGGTATGAAGAAATTAAAGGGATCGATAAGATAAGCCGTGTGGCGAGTGTCGACCAATCGCCATTGGGAAAAACACCGAGGTCGAATCCGGCAACATACACCGGCGTCTTCTCATACATCAGAGAGCTGTTCTCACAGGCGCAGGACTCAAGGATACGGGGATATTCCGCTTCCCGCTTCAGCTTCAATCTCCGGGGCGGCAGATGCGAATCGTGCAAGGGAGACGGTCTTATCAAGGTGGAAATGCATTTTCTGCCCAACGTTTATATCCCCTGCGACACCTGCAAGGGCAAGAGATATAATAAAGAGACCTTGGAAATCAGATATAAAGGGAAGAACATTGCGGAGGTTCTCGATATGACCATATCCGAAGCCCTTCAATTTTTTTCCTCCATACCCGCTATACGGCAAAGGCTCGAAGTGCTTGAAGACGTGGGTCTCGGTTATCTGCAGCTCGGACAGCCGGCTTCGACACTATCGGGCGGCGAGGCGCAGAGGGTGAGACTCTCGAAAGAACTCGGGAAATCCTCGAAAGGAAACACCCTCTATATCCTTGATGAGCCGACAACAGGGCTCCATTTTGTTGACATCCAGAAGCTTCTCCTCGTTATCAGCAGACTCGTTGATTCCGGAAATACGGTGATAGTTATAGAACATAACCTCGATGTCATAAAGTCGGCCGACTACCTCATCGACCTCGGGCCTGAGGGTGGCGAAGAGGGAGGCAGGGTTGTAGCAAAGGGCACCCCTGAAGAAGTCAGCGTGAACCCGGATTCTTATACCGGAAAGTTTTTGAAAGACAAGCTTTCAAGACCGGGGGCAAACAACCCATTGGCCCCCTTTGTTAAGGGGGAATATACTGCTTGAAATGAGAAAAAACCATTTTTTTCATTGCCTGCTGCTTGCAGCCTGCTGTTTCCTGTTTATTGCTTATTCCTGTTCTTTCCATAAAGACCGGATTTTCAAAAAGAGCAGGATCATGATGGACACGCTCGTTACCATAACTGTCGCATCCGGTTCAAAAGACAAGGCCGAAAAGGCGATTGATAAGGCTTTCCTGGAGATAGAAAAGCTGGAGAAGCTGTCGAATTTCTTCTCGCCCGACAGCGAGATCACCCGGATCAACAAATCTGCCGGCATCTCCGAAGTAAAGGTATCCTCCGATATCCTGGACTTGCTGAACAAGGCATTATATGTGTCGGAAAACACCGGAGGGGCGTTTGATGTAACGATCGGCCCACTGATATCCCTCTATGATTTTCATGAAAACATACATCCCGAACAAAGTGCCATCAAGAAAAATATCGCTTTGGTCAATTATAAGGGATTACTTATAGACAGAGATAAATCTACCGTATTTTTGAGAAAAAATGGGATGCTGGTCGATCCCGGAGGCATCGCAAAAGGATACGCTGCCGACAAGGTGGTAGACGTGTTGAAACAAAACGGCATAAGTTCCGGAATTGTCGCTGTTGCCGGAGACATCAAGACGTTCGGACATAAACCCGACGGCAGACCGTGGAAGATCGGGATAAGACACCCGAGGGCGAAAGACGGCGAAGATGACATCATGGCGACTATTGAACTCAGCGATATGGCAATATCGACTTCCGGAGATTATGAACGCTTTTTTGTCTCAGAGGGCATCAGATATCACCATCTGCTCTCCCCAAAAACAGGCCATCCGGTCCGGGAATGCCGGAGCGTCACGGTCATAACAAAAGAAGGCGCTTCTGCAGATGCATTTGCGACAGGTGTCTTTGTACTCGGACCTGAAGAGGGGATGAAGGTCCTCAAAAAGATGCGGTTCGAGGGTGTCATCGTAGACAGCGGGGGCAATCTCCATACAACACCGGGAATCAGAGGAAAGATTGAGTTTAAAAAATCTTCTTAAGGGCACGACTTTAGCCGATAAAATTCTCTTTTCAATTCTTCTCTTGTTATCCTTAGCGGGAATCGTCTTTATGAAAGAAGCCCTTCCAAAAAGCCGTACGGCACAAATAGAAGTAGACGGCAAGCCCGTCTACGTGTTGCCTCTCGATAAAGATAGAATTGTCAACGTGGAAGGTCCCAAAGGCAGAACGTTTATCGAGATAAAAGACCATAAAGTGCGCATAACCGAATCCCCATGTCCCAACAGGCTCTGTATTAAACAGGGATGGACCACAAACGGCGGACTCGTGTGCCTTCCAAACAAGGTCGTTATAACAATAGGCGACCACGAGGAAAAAAATCCGGTAGTCGATGGAATTACAGGATAAATACCGCGTAGCACTGCTTTCTGCTTATGCGATCGGACTTCACGGCTTCGAGAGTTTATTGCCGACACCCATCCCGTGGCTGAGACTCGGTCTTGCAAACATTATCACGCTCATAACTTTGCTGTTATACGGCATACGCCCTGCAATCACGGTCACCCTCATCAGGGTAATCGTCGTGTCACTATTTACAGGCACATTCCTCGGACCGGCCTTTATCCTCAGCCTTGGCGGAGGAATAACAAGCACCGTTGCCATGGGATCTATATTTTACCTGTCACCGAGACTATTCAGTGTTGTCGGCCTCAGTATCATAGGCGCTTTTTTCCATAACATTACCCAAGTCTTCCTCGCATATTTTCTCTTTATCCAAAGGGTAGAGGCGATATTTCTGATAACCCCTCTCATTCTCCTTCTGGGAACGGTAACGGGCACGGTAAACGGCATCGTATCGGACGTGCTGATGAGGAACTTGAAAAATGCCGGTCAAAAGATTCAGAATGTGAAACAAGAATCAGGGTGAGGGGTCATTAATATGCAAATCATCTGTCCAATATGTAAGAAAAAATCTACATGGGAGGAAAATCCATGGCGGCCTTTCTGTTCGGAAAGGTGCAAATTTATAGACCTCGGCAAGTGGGTATCCGAGGAGTACAAAATAGAGGGAGAAAAGAAAGAAGAGAAAAAAGAGGAAAAAATATCGTAAATTTTGTACAATTCTATAATAGTTTTTCAGAGGAGGTCGTAATGGTTAAGATAGCGGTCGCAGGCTCAACGGGGAGGATGGGAAGCAGGATCACCGCCCTCTCGAAAGAATATGAAGGACTTCAATTGGCAGCTGCATTTGAGAGAAAAGGTCATAAGGATATCGGTAAAGACATAGGCCCATTAGTCGGTATGAGTGATACGGGCGTTAAGCTTGCCGACAATCTTGAAGCAATTATTGACAATGTTGACCTGATCATTTCATTTACGACCGTTGAGGCATCTCTCGAACATCTGAGGCTTGCATCTTCAAAAGGTAAGGCTATGGTACTGGGCACGACAGGCTTCTCGAAGGACGCACTGAAAGAAGTCGCCGAACTGACTGAGAAAATCCCCTGCGTAATGGCGTCGAATATGAGCACCGGCATTAATTTGCTTCTCAAAGTCTTACAGGATATTGCAAGAGTGCTCGGCGACGGCTATGACATCGAGATCATCGAAGCGCATCACAGAATGAAAAAAGACGCCCCCAGCGGAACTGCATTGAAGATGGCACAAGTTATCGCTGACGCGCTGAAAAGAAATCTTGATGAGGTTGCGGTCTATGCGAGAAAGGGCATTATCGGCGAGAGGACTGCAAAAGAGATAGGGATACAAACAATACGCGCCGGCGATATCGTAGGAGAGCACACGGTCATATTCGGAGGTCTCGGTGAAAGGATTGAGGTTACCCACAAGGCATCGAGCAGGGACACCTTTGCGAGGGGTGCATTGAGGGCTGCCCTATGGATCTATGGAAAAACCGCCGGGTTGTATGATATGCAGGATGTGCTCGGGTTGAAGTAAATGTGACTTTATGCCGATATTAATAAGTGATGGGCCGGATGCGTAAAGCAATAAGCAGAAATCTCAATCCAAACAAACTAGTACATCGACCTCATCCTTCCGGTCCTCCTATCAATCAAGATCAAATCCACAATCGCGCCTTTGCCGTTTATGATCTCGGCAACAAAAAAATGAGGTTGTTCGCTTATTCTTACCACCCTTACATCTCTCTTATGATGTATAAAAAACTGCTCAAGAATCTGCTGTGCATCGGCAGGTGTCCTAACAATTCTCTTTGCTCCGTACCAGCCCCATCTATCGCTCTGCCAGTACTGTCCATAAACAGGCTGACGCTCCACGCGTTCATCTCCGGCTTGCTGAGCACATGACAGATCTATAATGGTAAATTGGCTGGCGAGAAAAATGATAATTAATAAAACCGTTTTGTTCATACGTTATGGACATACCCGGGAAGAGGCAATTGCCCCCTCATATTTAAAGGTTTATTGCACATTGTTCCATTATCCCTTTGCCCAACATTCCGACACAAACCGTTCTCCTTCCCCTGCCCATAGATACCTCGGTCTCATCGGCTTGCCGCCACTATCAGGCCTACCACCTCCTCCTTGCGAATTCGGCCCACCTCCTCTTTAAAAAGATTATCAGAGGATTGTGAAGAGGTTTCGAAGAAATTATGAAGAAATTGTGAACTCCGGGATGAAAAGAGTAAAAGTGGAGCCTTTTCCGCATTCACTCCTCACTTCTATCCTTCCTCCATGGACCTCTGCAAGTTCTTTGGCTATGGCGAGCCCGAGACCAAGACCTCCCTCAGATGCTTTGTAAAACCTTTCGAATATAAATGGCAGTTCCTCTTCTTTGATACCCGCGCCGGTATCTGTGATCTCGATATAACCTTCACTGGCCCTCATTCCTCCCCGTATCCGGACTCTTCCTCCTTTTTCAGTCGCCCTGAGTGCATTGGTCAGGAGATTGATCACGATCTGGCTGATTCTGTCGGGATCGGCATAGATGCTTGATACATCGTCACATTCCAGATCCAATGAAACACCTTTATCGCTGAACAACTTTTCGAATCTCCCTCTTATATTGTCTAAAAAGGGTTTAAGATTAACCGGCTGCTTTTTCAACCCGAGAACACTCGCTTCCGCCCTCGCAAGTTCTTCGAACCCCTCTATGATGGTCTTAAACCGTGTTGTCTCTTCGTGCAAAGATAAAAGACGGTCCTTGTCAATCGTTATAAGACCGTCGATCATACCCTCAAGTTCGCCCTGGATTACGGTAAGGGGTGTCCTGAGTTCATGGGCTATATTGGCATTTAACCTCCGCCTGAGGGACTCCTGAACCTCTAAAGCACCCGCCATGGCATTAAAGGTCCTTGCGAGATTACTTATCTCGTCATTTCCGGAAACAGAGACCTTGCTCTTGATATTCCCTTCACTGATATCTCTGGCAGCAACAGTGAGTTTTTTTATAGGATCCGTCAGTTTCTTCGAGAAAATAAGACTTACAACAATGGATAGTCCTCCAACGAAAAAGAGCGATAAGATGAGAAATTTATTCGACCTCATCACAAAGATCATCTCTTTCCCCTGACCTCCCTTGGGTATTACCGGTTTTACCTCAAGATAACCGATATCCTTCCCCGCGAGAAAAAGCGGATAGCTCGAAAATGTCCCCTTGCCCGATTGCTCATCACCGGACGAAAATCCCGACATGGCCATAATCCTCTTTTTCATCAGGGGAGAGAGCGATTCCACTGCCTTCGGTGTGTTCATAAGCTCATGATCATCCGCGTCGAGTATCTTCACTTCATATCCGAGCAATAAAGCCCATATTGTGTTTTCCTTAAGGGCGTCCTCATTCCAACCCGAGTTTTTTTCATAGGTGCCTTCCACAGCTGCTGTCACACGGTAAATTCTGTCTTCTGTTTCTCCGTCAAGGTATTCCGCGAAGTCTTTTACGATCATCTCGCGGAGGAATAAGGCTGCAGACAATGAGACAACGGAAACGGAAAAGAGAAGGATGAGAAACTTAACCCAGAGGCTTCTGATCATCTATCTTTCCGGCAAACTTATATCCGACCCCGTAAACCGTATGGATAAACAACGGGCTCCTTGGGTCGTCTTCTATCTTTTGCCTTATATTTTTAATGTGAGCGTCGATGCTTCTTTCATATCCTTCAAACTGATAACCTAACGCGCTCTCTACAAGCTCGCTTCTCGTAAAGACGCGGCTCGGCGAACCCGCGAGCACCGAGAGTATCTTGAATTCGGTCGGCGTTAAAGAAACGGGCACCTCCTTCTTCCTCACCTCAAAGCTTCGGGTATCTATTGTCAATAGTCCTTTATCAATGCTCAGAGAACCGGTAGAAATATCTTTCCGCTGAGACCTTTTCATGACGGCCTTCACCCGCGCAACCAGTTCCCTTGGGCTGAAGGGTTTAACAACATAATCGTCGGCGCCCAGCGCGAAGCCGGCTACTCTCTCTTCCTCCGCAGATTTTGCCGTCAGCATTATTATCGGAAAATCTCCGATCTCCCTAAGCTCCTGGCACACATGCTCACCCGTCATATCGGGAAGCATCAGGTCCAGTATTACGAGGGACAGAGATTCTTTTGAAGCGACATCCAAGGCATCCCTACCTTTCTCGACGGCAATTACCCTGAACCCTTCTCCTTCGAGATAGACCTTCACAACCCTGGCGATTTTTCTATCGTCTTCAACAATGAGAACCGGATGACCCATAATTTAAATATACCACATACTCTCTTCTTGGTGATCAAATAGTCAGCATATTTGCCTTCTGTACCTTCTTCGCTTCCACCACTTTTCGGCCTCGACAGCAAAGAATATTATCGAAGAGAATACTAACGTTAATAATAGTTCATCTAAACTCAGGGGCATTGTTTTAAACACCGCATTGAGAAAAGGCACGTACACCGTTGCCATTTGAAAACCAAAACTCAATGCTACAGCGCCTAAAAGAGGTTTGTTCGATAAGAGACCCAGCTTGAACAACGATTCTCTTTCCGATCTTATGGCAAGGACATGTCCGAGCTGCGTCAGGCAAAGAACTGTAAATACCATGGTCTGCCAATGAGCATGTTCAGTCCTGATAGACCATGCTTGTATGAAGAGTACGGTACCCGCCATTAAGAGCCCTACCCACACTGCATGAAGTCCCAATCCGTGAGCGAATATGCTCTCCTCTGGCGGCCTTGGCGGCCTTCTCATCACATCGCCTTCCGCAGGCTCGACAGAAAGGGCAAGGGCAGGAAGTGCATCAGTCATCAGATTTATCCAGAGTATATGTATCGGAAGGAGAGGTATGGGCAATCCAATAAGAGGAGCGAGGAAAAGCGTCCATATCTCGCCTGAGTTTGTTGTCAGGAGATATTTTATGAATTTTCTGATGTTGTCATATATTCTTCTTCCCTCTTTCACCGCTTTTACGATCGTGGCAAAATTGTCGTCGAGAAGGATCATATCCGACGCCTCTTTTGCAACATCGGTCCCTGTTATGCCCATGGCAACACCTATGTCCGCTCTCTTTAGTGCCGGTGAATCATTAACGCCGTCTCCCGTCATCGCAACAAATTGGCTTTTTCCCTGAAGTGCTTTGATTATCTTTAATTTCTGCTCAGGCGTGACCCGTGCGTATACGCTAATGTGTTCTACCCTTTCCTCGAACTCTTCCATGGAGAGTTCGGAAAGCTTTTTCCCGGTTATAAGTGACTTCGAATCGTCCTCAAGAATACCGATTTTTTTTGCTATCGTTTTTGCCGTAACAGGATGATCGCCCGTTATCATGACAGGTTTTATGCCGGCGGATTTGCAAATTGCTACGGCCTCTTTAGCCTCTTCGCGCGGCGGGTCCATAAGTCCGACAAACCCCAGAAAGGTAAGTTCCTTTTCTACCGATTCAGCCGTAATTTCAGGAAGGACATCCCATCGTTTGAAACCCACTGCGAGGACTCTGAGACCGTCTGCAGCCATTCTCTCGCCGACAATTTTGATCTCTTCCCCGTCAATTTTATGCGGACCGTCTATTGTCAGTATATCGACCGATCTTTCCAGTATGACCTCGATTGCACCCTTTGTAAAAGAAACGAAATTGGTCATCAAATCACCCCCCCATGCCCCCCTCGCCGGGGGAGAGAGTTCGGAGGAAGTCTTGTGTATCGTCGTCATACACTTTCTGTCCGAATCGAATGGAATCTCGGCGATGCGCGGGAAATAATCTTCGAGTTTCTTTTTGTCGAAACCTTTGTCTTCTGCAATGTTATACAAAGCTATTTCCGTCGGATCTCCCATGACCTTACCATCTTTATCCGCAACAGCATCATTATTTAATCCAAGAGCAATCATCAACAGGGAATAAGGATTAAGGAATAAGGATTCAGTCTCATAATCTTTAATCCTTGAGGCATAATCCCCAATCCTGATTGTTTCCTCACCCGTATAAATCTCCTCTACCACCATCCGGTTAAGAGTCAGCGTACCCGTTTTGTCGGAGCAGATATATGTCACCGAGCCCAGGGTCTCCACCGCCGGAAGGTTTCTTATTAAAGCATTCTGTTTCACCATCTTTCTTGCGCCCAGAGCAAGTGAGATGGTCACTACCGCGGGAAGGGCCTCAGGTATCGCCGCAACGGCGAGGGAAATCGCCGTGAGCAACATAAGCAGGGGTTGTTCACCTCTGATAAGGCCGACGCCGAAAATTATTCCGCATATCGCCATAATCGCTATCGAAAGTTTCTTTCCGAACGCAGTCAATCTTTTTTGGAGGGGTGTTTTTATTTCCTCCTCTTGCTGCAACATTGTTGCAATCCTGCCAAGCTCCGTCTTCATACCGGTGGCGACGACGATTCCCCTGCCCCTGCCGTAAGACACGATAGTCCCTTTGAATGCCATGTTTCTTCTGTCGCCGATGGATACTAAGTCATCGTGCAGAACTTCTGTACGCTTTTCGACAGAGATGGATTCTCCGGTAAGGGCCGCCTCTTCAATCTTTAATTGTGCGGCTTCAAACAACCTCATATCCGAAGGCACAATCCGGCCTGTTTCGAGGAACACGATGTCCCCGGGAACAAGCCCTGAGGCTGCGATTTCCACGGGCTTTCCGTCTCTTATGACTGTTGCCATGGGCGCGGCCATCTTTTTTAAAGCGGCCATTGCCTTTTCCGCCCTATACTCCTGGACAAATCCGATTATTGCATTCAAAATGACGATGACTATAATAGCTATGGTGTCGGACAGTTCGCCGATAATGCCGGATAAAATTGCTGCAGCTATGAGGACAAGGATCATGAAATCCTTGAACTGCGTGAGGAGCATCATGAAAGCGGTCCTTTTCTTTTTTTCTTCGAGGATATTCGCCCCGTACTTCCGAAGCCTTTTACCGGCCTCGACTTCGGAAAGCCCCGACCGGGAAGAACTCAGCCCCTCCAAAATATCTTCTATGTCTTTTTGATGCCAGTTCATAATTAAGTTTTCATCCGTCGCTTTAAAATATCAGATGAAGAGTTTTGTATCAATCATTTATTGGAATTGTAACGGCTCTCCCGATCACTACGGATAGCAGAGAATAATTTGCAGAAAGAAAGGGTTTATCTCTAAGACAATGTCAGGCGTACTGCTGATTAAGCCATATTTATGCGGAGCGAGAAGCGTTTTGTCAAGCATATTTTAAAGGCAAGAAATATTTTGTGATGAGGAATGCTCTTCGATAGGTCTCTTACTCCAACACTTTAATGGTAAGTTTTCAACAAATGTGATTTCACTTCCTCATAAGCAATTCTTATTCTCTTTATTTTTTCCTCTGCATTGAGTCTAAATTGAGGATCATGTGAGATACGATATTTTGTCAAAACCTCTAATAAATCTTGATAAATCTGTTCCACTTCTTCGAGGGAAGTTCTTTGATTCAGACCCAAGATATCGTAATATAAATTAATATTCATCTGTCAGGTTAGAAATTAATGTGTATGGTTGAAATTGAATGAAAAAGTATCTTCATGAGACAACATGTATTTTATTTCTGAAAGCACGAAGTCAATTTGTTTTCCGTAATAATGAGGTAGTTGATTTTTTTCTTTTTCCAAATAATCCATTGCCTCTAATAAGTCAGCTTTTGACAAACTGTCTAATTGTCTTTTTAAAAAACCGTCGCTATTAAAAAGAATCCGCTGAATACTTTGTACCCTTTCACTTATTGAGGTAATATAACCGTCTTCCACATATAAATTTTCGTTTCTCATAGAGTTCTCCAATCTCCTCAACATTTTTTGTTAAGACGCATTATGCTTACCGCAAATATGATGCCACACGAAACTTGTTGATTTTATTGGAATTATGAAATAGAGACAGACAATCTGAAAGACATTTTTCCCCGGCCGAAAGGCATTTTGCCCACATATGGAAAAAAAGGTTCTCTCGCAAGAAAGTTGAAATTGAATAACCGGAATCCGCAGGAGGACTAACCCTGGTTTTTCTTCTCTTCCAGTTTGGCCTTGAGTATGTCTCCAAGACTCCCGAGGCTTCCCGATGATTCAACCGAGTTTTTTACGGATTCTTTGTACTGGTTGAACTCAGCCTGCGCCGTTTTTTCCTGAACGGCCTTGCGGCTGAGACGGACTTTATTGTTTGCAGCGTCCACATCAAGCACGGCAACTTGCATCTCTGTGCCGGGAGGGAACATGCGCCTGTGGTCTGTGCCTGAAGGTGTTCCCATCTCCGCGTTGGGAATCAGTCCCGTAATGCCGTTATTCATCTTCAGGAAAATCCCATAGGGCATAACCTTCTCGACGGTACCGTCGAGGATTTCTCCCACAGTAGGGAGGACGATCGTTGAAGGCTCGACCTTCGGCCGCATGGAGAGTGAGATCCTCCTGTTCTGCTGGTCTACTGAGAGAACATAGACCTCCACCCATTGCCCTGCCTCGACAATTTCTTTGGGATGGTTGATCCTCCTGCCGGCGCCGAGATTGGAGATGTGGATCAGACCCTCAATCCCCGGCTCAAGCCTTACAAAGGCGCCGAAAGGGGAGAGACGGACAATAGAGCCGCTTACCCTGCTGTCTACCGGGTATTTTTCTGCGGCTGAGGCCCATGGATCGGGTTGCATCGCCTTCAAACTCAGTGTGAGACGGTTGTTCACCCAGTCAAGCGAGATGATCCGTGCGGTTATGTCCTGCCCGAGAGAGAGTACCTCACCGGGGGCTACACTCCTGTCCCATGATATCTCGCTCGCCGGGATCAGACCATCGATGCCTCCCAGGTCCACAAATGCCCCGAATTTCTGTATCGACTTCACTTCGGCGGTGACATCCATGCCCACTGCGAGGCTCTCCTTGAGTTTCTCGACCTTCGCCTGTTTCTCCTGTTCGAGGAGAACCCTTCTGGAAAGAACTATTTTTTTCCCTTCTTCTCCGTATTCCAGTACCTTGAAGGGGAATGTCCTGCCGATATAGGCGCCGATTTCACGTTCCCCCTTCAGGTCAATCTGAGAAAAGGGACAAAAGCATCTCACCCCGCCGACCGATATCTCAAAGCCTCCCTTGATCTCCCGCTTGACCTCACCGTTTACCGGCACCCCCGCCTCGTATGCATCCATGACGGAGTTCAATGATGCAGCCGAGTATCCGTGCGCAAGCGTTGTCAGTTTCATTAAACCGTCCTGGACCGTAACAAAAAATGCCTCTACTTCATCACCTGCCCGGACATTGGCAACACCATCCTTACCGATGAATTCGGCCAAATCCAGTGCCCCTTCACTTTTCCCCCCGAGATCGATGTACACAAAGTCCCCCGATACACTCACGACCTTTGCTCTGACCTTTTGCCCGGGATGAAGTCTTTCTCCCATACTAGTTTTGTCGAGCATTGCGGCGAAGTTTTCTTCCTGCACTCCCTTTACCTCTGCATTTTCGGTGTCAGGGGAGTTATCTTCGATGTTCTCATCAGACATGATTTCTTACCTCTCCATAAAAATTGAGTCTTTCCGGCAACTATATCCCTCGCGAGTTGTGACCATAACTTCACAGGCAAGAAAAAGCCAGAAATTAAAGTCTAAAGGATTTGTGATGTGAGAGTCAACGCAGTGTTGCGGAAAGATCCCCAAGTTTGAAATAAAAATAAATAGAGCCATTCTAAGGGTTCCACCCGATTGGACAACCTCTCAACCCGCCGGCAAATTCAACTTCAGCCTTTGCGTCTGCAGGATAACCAGATACCCTTATATGGCTCCAGAATAGCTTGCGATCTCAGATCCAGGGAATCCTGAGCTCTCTAAGGTGCTTCGGCAGATGCTTCTTTCCTCCTTTACTCCTGGTACTGCCGGAGGCTGATCACCGCATCTGACTCCCGCTCCCTTTACTACTTTTGACCCTCAGGTTTAATCCCGTCCTGAGTATCGCAATTTCTTCTCTCAATTTCATTGTACTCTTTCAAGAATATATCTCAAGGGTCGATTAGCGTAATTAAAGAGTGTTTAAGTCCATTTCAGTCCTATAAGACTTGCTATTACCTATTTCTTTTCGAAATCGTCAATTATTGGGCTTTTTCTGATATCCGAAAAATTCTGTCCATCAAAAACAAACGGGGTTTACTGTCTTTCCAGGATAAAGAGAAGTTGTCCTTCGATCACAAAACTATTAAGCTTTACACAGACCTCGGCAATCTGGGCATCAAAGGGAGCTACTATGGCGTTTTCCATCTTCATCGCCTCAAGGTTGGCGATCTCTTCTCCTTTATGCACGATATCACCCGCCTTGAGGGTGCCTCTTTCGGGGTTGCCTATCCTCCAGATGTTTCCGTTGATAGGAGCTCCGATCTCATCCAGTCCTTTCGCCATCTTTATCTCAACCTTTTTGGCCCTCGGCGTCTCAACGGTATAGACCCTTGTCTTATTATTCACGCGCACCACAACGTGAACCAGGCCTTCGTGTTCGGAACCGACAGAGACAAGCTCGATGCTGTAGGGCTTCCCCCAGAGTTCGAAGTCCACTTTGTCACCGGGGTTTTTCAGTCCCTGCCTCCACACATCAGTCGGCAACACAAGCGGAGATTCTCCATACTTCTCCCTGAACTCGATCATGTCCAGAGCGTCCTTCGGGTGCATGAGATAAAGGATAAACTCCTCCTCTGCAGGCTTTCTCCCGATGCGCTCGGTCAACTCCCCTCTGAGTTTTTCAAGGTCGTCGTCAGGCATTGAGTCAAGAGGGGATAGTTCAATGCGCTCCTTAATCTTTGCCTCCCATTCATCACCGAATGTGCTTTGGTAAACCCACTCCGGAGGCCAGCCCATAGGAAGTTTTCCGTAATGTCCGAGGACAAGATTTTTGAAATCCCCGGGTGCATTCATGAAAAAGCTCAGGAGTTCTTCCTGTTCTTCCTTATGCATTTCTTCAAACTTCAGAGATCTTTCTTCAATAAATTTTGTGAGAAGGTCGATCAGATGCATCACCCCTGCCGCGCCCTTTGCTTTAGCATATTTATTGACGATCCCGCTGCAGGTAACCCAGGTTATCTGTGATCCCGGCGTCACATCAAAGTAATGGATAATCTTGTTGTAGAGAGACATGACCTTGAGAATGGCAGGCATATAATGGAGAAACCCGCCCTTTTCAGCCTGTTCGAAGGAACTCGGGAAAGCGCCGCCCGGCATCTTATGAAGTGTTACGGTATGATCGAACCCCTTGAAAGGTGATTCGGCCCAGTCATAGTAGTTGATCCATTCCCTGACCTTCTGGACAGCTGCTTCCGCCTCTTTTCTGTTGAGATTCACCGGTATTCCCGACTCTTCGAAATATGCCTGAACCCCGAGAATCGGTGAGTGTCCGTAAAAACGCACCAGGGAGTCTTCCTCTACATCAAAAATCTTTGCTCCCGCCTGTGCGGCTGAGAGCATTGCGGGCATTGCCAGTCCGTCGGTAATATGCCTGTGATAATGGACCACAAGTCCGGGGTATTTCTGCTTAATAGCGTCGATAAGATTTCCCACGCGCTTGATGCTTCCCACACCCGCCATGTCCTTCACACAAAATATGATCTCATCCGTTCCCCCGCAGAGATCCACGATGTCCTTGACGACTCCGAGGTAATAATCGTTTGTCGTCCAGTCCGCCATTGTGAACGATACGGCGGGTTGGAACAGCTTCCCCCTCTTCATCACAACCTCTGCAACGGCACGCATGTTTCTCACATCGTTCAGGAATGAAAAACATCTCCATACATCGATGTCCACCCTTGAAACAACATACTCTATGACGTTCTTCGGATAAGGCCGGTATCCGAACAGATTCGTCTCCCGTACAAGTGTCTGCAGGAGGACATTCGGCATGAATTCTCTCAGGATGTTGATCTCTTCAAAGGGGCTCTCGCGCCTGTTCATTACGCCCACATGCCACCGCGCACCGCCGTGACATTCGGCACTGAAGAGTCCCATCCTGTTGTAAAAAGGCGCAAGGGTCGAAAGGTCATAGATCCGATGCCGGTTCTTGAAATCGGACTGTCCCGCATCACGCATCCCGACGGATGTAAGGCTGACGCCGTCCAGAGAACGGACTGCCTTCACGATCTCTTTCGGAGACATGCCGGGTTTCACAAAAATGGTATTATTTTTCTTAGGGGCCATGATCATTTACATCCACGGCTGAGGGCCGAGGGCGGATATTTCTGCGACATACCTCGCAATCTTTAGTATCTCGTCCTCGCTGTTCTTCTCTCTAAACGTCGAAATAAGCTCTTCCATATGCTCTTCTATGAAACGGGTAGAAAACTCCCCGGCAATGAAAGACGGATGTCTTATTATGCTCAAGAGCAGAGGCGCTAGGGTCTTCACGCCTTCAACCCTCAAGTTTCTGCCAAGGGTGCGGTCCATGACCCTTATGGCATCTTCCCTGTCGGCGCCTGCCGTTATCAGCAGCATGAAAAGGGAGTCATAATACGGAGGGATATCCGCGCCTTCATAGACACCCGACGCGATCCTCACCCCCGGTCCCTGAGGGACCTGGAGACGGGTAATCGTACCAAAGGAAGGGCTAAAATTCCTCGGGTCCTCCGCGTTAAGCCGGACTTCCAGCGCCCACCTGTTTGGATGTATATCGGACTGCTTGAATGGCAGCTTTTTCCCCATTGCGACATCGATCATTATGCCCACGATATCCAGACCGGTTATCAGTTCGGTGATTCCGTGTTCTACCTGCAGGCGCGTATTGACCTCGAGAAAATAGTACTTCCTTGTCGATGAATCGAAAATAAACTCTACGGTCCCCGCAGAGGAATAACCTATCTCGCGCATCAACCGGATCGCCGTAAAGCAGATCTCTTTGCGCAGGTCTTCATCGATAGACGGTGAAGGCGCCTCCTCGATAATCTTCTGGTTACGCCTTTGGATCGTGCACTCCCTTTCATAGAGGTGAACCACGTTACCGTGATCGTCTCCGACAACCTGCACCTCGATATGCCTGCCGCGCTCTATATATTTCTCGACCAAAACCCTGTCGTCACCGAAGGATTTCATCGCCTCTGAACGGGCCTGCGCAAAGGCCTGAACCATTTGGTCCTTGTCCTCGACTTTTACCATTCCTTTGCCGCCGCCGCCCGCAACTGCCTTTATCATGATCGGGAAACCGACTTTTTCATCCTTCATCCACTTTTTGATCTGTTCGACGTCGCTGACATCGATGATCCCGGGGATCGTCGGGACGTTGGCCTCTTGAGCAAGTTTTTTCGCTTTTATTTTATCTCCCAGCGCCTTGATAACCTGGGGAGGAGGACCTATCCAGGTAAGCCCGGCGTCCATCACCATCTTCGCAAACCTATGGTTCTCCGCCAGGAAACCCCAACCCGGATGTATTGCGTCCGATTTACTTTGGATGGCGGCATTGATCATCTTCTCCATATTGAGATATGATTCCGCAGGAGGCGCTTCACCGATATGCACCGCCGAGTCCGCCATAAAAACGTGGTGTGCGAGACGATCGGGAGTGCTGTAAACAGCTGTAGTCGGGATCTTTCTGTCCCTGCAGGTGTGCATAACCCTGACGGCTGTAACCCCTCTGTTGGCTATGAGTATTTTCTGTATTTTTCTCTTCATGGCAGATAACTATTCCTTCCTCGTCTGATCATTTTAACATAAAATAAATATCGGATGCGTTCATTGAATCATCTCCGATGTAATAGATAGGATTAGATTACAGACACTTCGGATTATGTCTGAATTAGCTCTTCCACGCAGAAGCTCACGGCATGGTTCTCAGCCGGTCAGTGCGACGTTCTCACAGAAGCAAACATTTTCTATAATGGCGATGATGCTGCAGAGTATACTTTGAAATTGTTATAAAGAAGAAATAAGATAGGGGTGTCTGCAAGAATAAATACCTGCCCCCCATCCGCCTCACGTTGTTAAATGCAGATGCCGATCTCGTACCATTCAGGATCTACTGGGCCACAGACGGATTACTACAACCCAGTTCAGATCTGGTTTAAAGAAGTCAAACTCTTAATCCTAACTGTCGCTCTTAGTTTATTGAAAAAATACCACGGTCAACCGTAAAAACGGATTTTAGCAACTGGAATATTTCCTTTTTATTATCCGGTCGTTTGACCATTATTCTGGCATCTTTCATTACAAAGGTGAGATAAAACCCAAAATTCACTTTCTTGATTTCCAGAAACTCTCTTTCAATCATGCCCCTCTCATCCTGGAATACAAAGCGAATCTTACGAACATCAAAATCAAGCGTCACCTCGTTGGCAAACCGCTTTTTAAACATCAGAATCACGCCATAGAACGGCAAGACAAAAACAAGCGAATGGAAGATGGCATCCACCGTTGATAACTTCGTTATAAAAACCCCGAGTAAGCTAAACAACAGCAGGAATGCGAATGTAATCCCGTAAAAATAATTAAAGAAGATACGCTCTTCACCCGGCATGTAAAAGGTATAGATATTTTTTGTCATAACCTGTTAGTGCACCCCTTTGCTGTCAGTATAGCCGTAAAAACGAAGTATACCGTAACTATTAAAAGGTTTCCACTGTTTCATAAACACCGAATTGACTCACATTAAATGTTACCGAAGAAAGGAGTAAGAAGGTATCGTTGACTCATAATGCATGTTACCGAAAAAACATGCATAGAAAGGGACTGTGTTATGAGCTCACGATCAAAAAGAGAGTATCTTGAAGCGATATATCTGAGGTACAGGAGGGGTTCTCGAAAGAACAAAGCAATTATCCTGGATGAGTTTTGCGCTGCCTGCGGATATCACCGAAAACATGCCATCCGGCTACTAAGGAAGTTTACCCGTTTTATCAAACCAAAAAAGAACAAGAGAGGAAGAACACCTTTATACAACAAAGAAACTATTGTTAAACCTTTGAAGAAGATATGGCTGTCGGCGAATCTTCCGTGCTCAAAGAGACTGAAAGCAGTGTTACCGTTATGGCTGCCAGGCTATGTTCAGGAATATGGAGATCTCCCTGAAGAAGTCACCGAAGCCCTCATTGCCATATCGCCTGCTACTATTGACAGGCTTCTGAAACCTGTCAGGGTAAAATATAAAGGACGTGGCAGGTCCACCACGAAGCCGGGCACACTCTTAAGAAAGCAGATACCGATCAAAACAAACCAGTGGGATGAATCCCGTCCCGGATTTCTGGAAGCTGATACGGTAGCTCATTGTGGCACCTCTATGGCCGGTATGTTTGCGTTCACCATAGACTGTGTAGATATTGCTACCGGCTGGACTGAACAAAGGGCGGTATGGGGTAAAGGGGAAACAGATGTATTAGCGCAGATCAAAGACATCGAAGTATCCCTTCCATTCCCTTTGCTTGGATTCGACTCTGACAACGGTGGTGAGTTCCTCAATTATCATCTCTTGAGACATTTTACAGAAAGAGAACCCCGGGTACAGTTTACCCGGAGCAGAGCATATCATAAAGATGACAACTCACATATCGAACAGAAAAACTGGACCCACGTCAGACAGTGGCTTGGATATCACCGGTTCGATATTCCAGAAATTGTTCCCCTTCTCAATAAGCTCTATAAGACAGAATGGAGATTGTTTCATAATTTCTTCTGCCCTTCAGTGAAGCTTATCGAAAAACAACGGATTGCCTCAAAAACGATAAAGCGCTATGATAATCCCAAGACGCCTTATCAGAGGGTCATGGATTCACCGGATATCGCTCCTTCTACAAAACGGTCTCTTACAAAACTGTTTAAAAAGCTGAATCCATTTCATCTGAGAAAGGCTATGGAAGATAAGCTGAAAAAGATCTTCCTTGTATGCTACAAAAATTCACGTGAGTCAGCGATCCTTCGGTAACATTTTCTTATGAGTCAACTGGACACCCAAA